>CAYJUM010000087.1:0-10580 GCA_964373355.1 uncultured Nitrospirales bacterium
TCAGGAGCGAGGTCCCGCCGAAGAAGAACGGGATGTTGAACCAGATGATGAGCGCCTCCGGGAGGACCGAGATCAGCGCCAGGTAGATCGCGCCCACCAGCGTGATACGCGACAGCACTTTGTCGATGAACTCGGCCGTCTTGCTGCCCGGCCGGATGCCCGGGATGAAGCCCCCGTACTTCCTCATGTTGTCGGCCACGTCGGCCGGGTTGAAGATGATGGCGGTGTAAAAGTAGGTGAAGAAGACGATCAGCAGGCCGTAGACGAGGTTATACACCACCCCGCCTCGCCCGAACCAGGCCGCGAAGGCCTGCGACCAGGGATGCTTGATGAACTGCGCGATCGTGGCCGGGAACGCCAGGAGCGACGAGGCGAAGATCACCGGGATGACCCCCGCCGTGTTCACGCGCAGCGGGATGTGGGTGTTCTGCCCGCCGTAGACCCGGCGCCCGACCACCCGCTTGGCGTACTGCACCGGGATCTTGCGGCGGCCGCTCTCCAGAAAGACGATGGCCGCGACCACTCCCAGCATGATGAAGCCCAGCGAGACCAGCAGCAGGAAGCTGAGCTGGCCCACCCGGTACAGCTCGTAGGTCTGCGCCACCGCGCTCGGCAGCCGTGCGACGATGCCCGCGAAGATGATCAGCGAGATGCCGTTGCCGATGCCCCGCTCCGTGATCTGCTCCCCGAGCCACATCAGGAAGGCGGTGCCGGCCGTCAAGGTGATCACGGTCATGAAGCGGAACGGCCACCCGGGCGTCAGGACGAATGCCCCCTGATTCATTCCCTCCAGACCGACGGCGATCCCGAAGCCCTGGATGAGGGCGATCACGATCGTGCCGTAGCGCGTGTACTGGATGATCTTCTTCCGGCCCCGTTCTCCTTCCTTGGCCAGCTTGGCCAGGTGGGGGATCACGACCGTCAGGAGCTGCAGGATGATGGACGCGCTGATGTACGGCATGATGCCCAGCGCGAAAATCGTCAGCCGGGACAGCGCGCCGCCGGAGAAAATGTCCAGAAAGCCCAGGAGCGCGCCGCCCTTCTCGAGCAGGAATTTCGACAGCTCTTCGTTGTTGATCCCGGGAGTGGGAATGTGGGCGCCGATCCGGTACACGGCCAGCATCGTGAGCGTGAACAGGATCCGGGTGCGCAGCTCTTCTATTTTGAAAATGTTCTGCAGGCTGGTGATCAGCCGCTCAAACACCGATCACCTCCGCTCTGCCGCCGGCGGCGCGGATCTTCTCGGCCGCGGACTGGCTGAACTTGTGCGCCTGGACCACGATCGCGCGCGCAAGCTCCCCGTCGCCGAGCACCTTCACGAGCTCGCTGCTCCGCGTGATGAGGCCGGCCTCCACCAGGACCTGGGGCGTGATCTGGTCCGCATCCAACGCGGCCAGGGACTTGAGGTTTACGATGGCATACTCCCGGCGGAAGACGTTCGTGAACCCGTGCTTCGGCAGGCGCCGGATCAGGGGCATCTGGCCGCCTTCGAACCCCGGACGTTTCCCGCCCCCGGCCCGGGCCAGGAGACCTTTGTGGCCTTTCGTGGCGGTCTTGCCGTGCCCGGATCCCGGCCCCCGGCCGATGCGCTTCGGTTTTTTTCTGGAGCCCGCCGCGGGCGCCAGCGTATGGAGGTTCATGCGTCCTCGACCTCGAGCAGATGGCCGACCTTCTTGATCATGCCCCACACCTGCGGCGTGCCCGGGCGGACCACCGTCTGGTGCAGCCGGCGGAGCCCCAACCCTTCGAGCACCAGGCGTTGCCGGACCGGCGTGCCGATGGGGCTCCGCTTCAGCGTCACGGCGACGCTGCGCGGCTCCGGGGCGTTTCCAGCCTTCTTCGCCATGCCCTTACCCGGCCTTCTGCAGTCCGGCGTGCCGCAGACGGACCACTTCCTGAGGATCCCTCAGCTGAAGCAGGCCATTGAGCGTCGCCCGGACGGCATTGAACGGATTCCCGCGGCCCAGGGTCTTGGTGATCACGTTGTGGGCGCCGGCCAGCTCCACGACTGCGCGGACGGCCCCGCCCGCGATGATGCCGGTGCCGACCGCGGCCGGCTTGAGCAGGACATGCTCGGCCCCGAAAAATCCATGGACCTCGTGTGGGATCGTTTCCCCCGTGATCGGGACATGGATCAGGTGTTTCTTCGCCTGCTCGATGGCTTTGGAGATGGCCACCGGCACCTCGGCGGCCTTGCCCTTGCCGATCCCGATCCACCCGTGCCCGTCTCCCACGGCGACGAGGGCGCAGAACGTGAAGCGCTTGCCGCCCTTGACCACCTTGGCGACCCGGTTGATGAACACCACCTTGTCCTTGAGGTTCAGCTCTTCAGGGTTGACTCTCACGCATGCTCCTCTCGTTAGAACTGCAGTCCGCCCTCGCGCGAGGCCTCGGCCAGGGCCTTGATCCGGCCGTGGTATATCCGGCCTCCGCGGTCGAACACCACCGCGACGATGTTCACGGCCTTGGCGCGGCTGGCCAACAGCGTGCCGACCGCCTTGGCCGCTTCCGTCGTCCCGCCGGACTTGAGGCCCTTCCGCAGCTCCGGGTCCAGGCTGGAGGCGGCGGCCAGCGTCCGGCCGGCGGTATCGTCGATGATCTGCGCATAGACATTGGTCTTGCTGCGGTAGACGCTCAGCCGCGGACGGGCCTGCGTCCCGAACACCCGCTGGCGGACCCGCAGGTGCCGGCGCGCCAGTTTGTCCCGTTTATCGATCACATTCATGGACGGCCGCAATCCCGGACGGTCACTTGCCGGTCTTGCCCTCCTTCTTCCTCAAGACCTCTTTCGCGTACTTGATCCCCTTCTGTTTGTAGACGTCCGGCGGCTTGACGGCCCTCAGGTTGGCGGCCACCTGGCCGACCTGGCGCTTGTCGATGCCCCGGATGGTGATGACGGTCTGCTTGTCGATCTTGGCCTCGATGCCCTTGGGCAGCGCAAACGCCACCGGATGCGTGTAGCCGACGCTGAGCTGGACCGTCTGGCCGGTGACCTGGGCCTTGTACCCGACCCCGGAAATCTCCAGGGTCCGCTCGTATCCCTTCGTCACGCCCTGGATCATGTTGTGGATCTCGGCCCGCACCAGCCCGTGCATCGCGCGCATGCTCGCGTCGTCTCCCTCGCGATTCACCTGGACCTGGCTGTCCGCGACCTGCACCGCGATCCCCGGCGTCAGCCTCCAGCGGAGCTCGCCCAGAGGTCCTTTGACCGCCACGACGCCGTTCTGCACGTCGACGCCGACGCCGGTCGGGATGGCCACAGGCTTTCGTCCGATCCTCGACATGGTTACACCACGCTCCCGACCCGCCCGTCACCACACATGGCAGAGCACTTCTCCGCCCAGCTTGGCGGCCCGGGACTCCTTGTCGGTCATGACGCCCTTGGACGTGGAGACGACGGCGATGCCCATGCCGCCCATCACCCGGATCGGATCGCGCCGCCCGACGTAGACGCGATGGCCGGGCTTGCTGACGCGGCACATGCCGGTGATCACCGGACTCTCCGCCATGTACCGCAGCTGCACGCGAAGGGCCGGATGGCCGTCTTCGGTGACCTGCTCATAGTCGGTGATAAAGCCTTCCGCCTTCAGCACGCGCAGAATTTCGGTCTTCACCTTGGAAGCCGGCACCGTGACGGTGGGGTGTCCCCGCTTCATCGCGTTCTGGATTCTGGTCAACAGATCGGCAATCGGATCGCTCATCGACATACGTGCACGCGCTCCTTACCAGCTCGACTTGATGACCCCTGGGATCTCTCCGCGGAGACTCAGAAAGCGGAAACAGATCCGGCACATCCGGAACCGGCGCAAGTACCCCCGGACCCGCCCGCACAACTGGCACCGGTGATACCGCCGCACCTTGAACTTCGGCTCGGCCGCCGCTTTCAACCGCAACGCTTTTCTCGACACGACGCGCTCCTGTCTGCCCGGGCCGACCGGCGGCAGCCGGTCAGGTCCGGAATGGAATCCCGAGATGCGCCAGCAACGCCTTGCCCTCGTCGTTGGTCCTGCCGGACGTGACGATGGTGATGTCCATGCCGTGGATGGCCGCGACGCTGTCGTACTTGATCTCCGGAAAGATCAGCTGCTCCTTGAGCCCGAGTGTGTAGTTCCCGCGCCCGTCGAACGACTTGGGCGACACCCCGCGGAAATCCCGGATGCGCGGCAGCGCCAGGCTGACCAGACGGTCCAGGAACTCGTACATCCGGTTGCCCCGCAGCGGGACCTTGGCGCCGATCGGCACCCCCTGGCGCAGCTTGAAGTTCGCGATGGCCTTCTTGGCCTTCGTCACCACAGGCTGCTGGCCGGAGATGAGCGCGAGTTCCGCCACGGCGCTCTCCAGCAATTTCACGTTCTGGATGGCCTCGCCCATGCCCACGTTCAGGACGATCCGCTCCAGCCTCGGCACCTGCATGGGGTTCCGATAGCCGAACTCCTTCATGAGGGCCGGGACGACCTTCTCCCGGTAGGTCTCCTTCAATCGCGGCGGCGGGGCCGGCGCGGACGGCTCCGGAGCCTCGTCGGCCTTCCTGGCGGGCGCCGCGGCCTCCTTGGGAGCCTGGGCCTTCTTCTCCGGCTTTTTCTGGGCCGGTTTCTCGGGCTTGGCGGCTGGCGGTTTCATCAGGTCTTGTCCAGGACCTCGTCGCACTTCCGGCAGGTCCGCACCCGGCGCCCGTCGTCCAGGGCCTTGATGCCGACCCGGACCGGCTTCTGGCAGTTCCCGCAATAGAGCATCACGTTGGAGAGCGACAGCGGCGCCTCCCGCTCCAGAATCCCTCCCTGCCGGTTCTTCTGGTTCGGCTTGGTGTGGCGCTTGATCATGTTGAGCTTCTCGACGAGGAGCGTGCCGGCCTCGCGATGGAGCGAGAGGACCTTGCCGGACTTGCCCCGCTCGCGCCCGGCGATGACCATGACGGTATCGCCCTTCTTGATCTTGGTCTTGTCCACCGCCTGCGCGCTCATAGGACTTCCGGGGCCAGCGAGATGATCTTCATGAATTTCTTGCGGCGCAGCTCACGCGCGACCGGTCCGAAGATGCGCGTCCCGATCGGTTCTCCCTGCGCGTTGATCAGCACGCAGGCGTTCCGGTCGAACTTGATGTAGGAGCCGTCCTCGCGCCGGACCCCTTTGGTCGTCCGGACGATGACCGCCTTGCTCACGTCCCCTTTCTTCACGGTCGCCTGGGGAATCGCCTCCTTGATCGCCACCACGACCACATCCCCCAGCGACCCGTAGCGGCGCTTCGAGCCGCCCATGACGTGGAAGCACATGGCGCGCTTGGCCCCCGAGTTGTCGGCCACGTCCAGGTATGTGTAGATCTGCACCATGCCGTCCGTCTACTCCGTCTGCCCCCGCTCCATGATCTGCACAACCCGCCAGTGCTTCTCCCTGCTCAGGGGACGGGTCTCGATCAATTTCACCCGGTCGCCCACCTGGCAGGTGTTGGACTCGTCGTGCGCCTTCAGCTTGGTCACCCGCCGGATCACTTTATGGTAGATCGGGTGGGCAACGAACCGTTCCACGGCCACGACGACCGTCTTGTCCATCTTGTTGCTCAGCACGTTTCCGAACTTCACCTTGCGGGGGTTGTCTCGTTGGCTCATGCCTGGCTCTTGCCTTTTTGCTCGGCGATCGCTTTTTCGCGCCGGATGGTCTTGACCCGGGCCAGCTCGCGCCGGGTCTTGCGGATCTGCATCGGGTTCTCGATCCGGCCGGTCGCGAGCTGGAATCGGAGGTTGAACGTTTCCTGCTGGAGCTGCTTCTCTTTTTCCTGGAGCTCCTGGTCGGCCATCTGCCGCAGTTCCTCGATGCTTTTCATACCGCACCTCGCTCGACAAACCTGGTACCGATCGGCAGCTTGTGCGCGGCGAGCCGGAAGGCTTCGATGGCAACCTCCCGCGTGACGCCGTCCATCTCGTACAGCACCCGGCCGGGCTTCACGACGGCGACCCAGTATTCCGGGTTGCCCTTCCCCTTGCCCATGCGCGTCTCGGCCGGCTTCTTGGTGATCGGCTTGTCCGGGAACACCCGCGTCCAGATCCGGCCGCCGCGCTTCACGTAGCGGGTGAGCGCGATCCGGGCCGCTTCGATCTGGCGGCTCGTCAGCCAGGCCGGCTCCAGCGCTTTGAGGCCGTAGTCGCCCAAGGTCACCTGGGAGCCGCGGTACGCCTTCCCGTACATCCGGCCTTTCTGCATCTTGCGGAATTTGACTTTCTTCGGTGCCAGCACGCTGGGTCCTCTCGGCCGCTAGCGGCGGTCCAGGCCGGTGTCGGTCTTCTCCGGCATGACCGGGAGGGCTTCGCCCTTGTACAGCCAGGTCTTGACGCCGATCTGGCCCATGGTCGTATGGGCCTCCGCGAACCCGAAGTCGATGTCCGCCCGGATGGTGTGGAGCGGGACCCGCCCTTCGCGATACCACTCGGTCCTGGCGATCTCGGCGCCCGCCAGCCGCCCCGCGCAGGTGATCCGGATGCCCTGGGCCCCCAGCCGAAGGGCGGCCGCAACGCTCCGCTTCATCGCGCGGCGGAACGCGACCCGCTTCTCCAACTGCATGGCGATGTTCTCGGCCACCAATTGCGCGTCCAATTCCGGCTTCTTGATCTCTTTGACGGTGATGTAGACCTGCCGGCCGTATTCCTTCTCCAGCGAGGCCTTGAGCTTATCCACCTCCGCCCCCTTGCGCCCGATGATGATACCCGGGCGCGCGGTGTGGATGATGATCCGGGTCTGATCGCCGGACCGCTCGATCTCGATCTTCGCGACGCCGGCGTGATAGAGTTTCCCCTTCACGGTCTTTCTGATCTTGATGTCCTCATGGAGGAGCTTGGCGAAATCCTTCCCGGCGTACCACCGCGAACTCCAGGTGCGGTTGTAGCCGAGCCTGTACCCGAGCGGATGCGTCTTTTGTCCCATGGTCTCGCTGCCCCTCGCTCAACAGGGTGAAGTCACTTCCGGGACGCCACACCCGGCGCCTCGACGATGATCGTGATGTGGCTCGTGCGCTTGTGGATGGCGTTCGCCCGTCCCATGGAGCGCGCCCGGAACCGCTTATAGGTCGGCCCGCAATCCACGTAGGCTTTGGCCACCCGCATGGACTCGGCGTCCCCGAGTTCCTTCTGCTCGGCGTTGGCCACGGCCGAGCGCAACAATTTCTCCACCACCTTCGCAGCCGCCCGCGGGGTGTACTTCAACACGGCCAGGGCGTGCGGGACCTGCTGCCCGCGAATGAGGTCCACGACCGCCCGCGCCTTTCGCGGCGGCACCCGTACGAATCGGAGGATGGCTTTAGCTTCCGGCATTCTTCCCTCGTCAGGCGTCAGGCGAGCCGGACTCCTGAATCTCTGAACTGAACCCCTGACGCCTCACGCCTCACGGCTTATTTAAGCGGCACGGCCTTTTCGGTCCTGACTGCTCCATGGCCCTTGAAGAATCGCGTGGGCGCGAACTCGCCGAGCTTGTGGCCGACCATGTTCTCGGTGACATACACCGGGATGAACTTCTTGCCGTTGTGCACGGCCAGGGTGTGGCCGATCATCTCCGGGACCACGGTGGACCGTCGCGACCAGGTCTTGATGATCTTCCGGTCCTTCCCTTCGCTCATCTGCTCCACCTTCTTGAGCAGGTGCGCGTCCACGAACGCCCCTTTGCTGACTGATCTCGGCATGCCTGCCTCTCCCTACTTGCGCCGCGTGATGATGAACTTGCGCGTCGCCTTGTTCTTCCGGGTCTTGTAGCCCTTGGTGGGCAGGCCCCACGGCGACACCGGGTGCGGATTGCCCTGACCGGCCTTGCCCTCGCCGCCGCCATGCGGGTGATCGACCGGGTTCATCGCAACACCGCGCACGTGCGGAGTCCTCCCCTTCCAGCGTACCCGTCCCGCCTTGCCGACCATCACATTCTCATGGTCCAGGTTCCCCACCTGCCCGACCGTGGCCATGCAGCCTCCGAAGATGCGCCGCATCTCCCCGGACTTGAGGCGGACCTGCACGTAGTCGCCTTCCCGTCCCATGACCTGAGCGAAGCTCCCCGCGCTGCGGATCAGCTGGCCCCCCTTGCCCGGCTTCAGCTCGATGTTGTGCACGGTCGTGCCCAACGGCATGTTCATCAGCGGCAGCGCGTTCCCCGGCCTGATCTCCGCCTGGAGGCCGGACTGCACGGTGTCCTTCACGCTCAACCCGTCGGGCGCGAGGATGTACCGTTTTTCCCCGTCCGCGTACTGGAGCAGGGCGATCCTGGCGGACCGGTTGGGGTCGTACTCGATCGCCGCGACCTGCGCCGGCACGTCCGGCTTGTCCCGCCTGAAGTCGATCGTCCGGTACAGGCGTTTGTGGCCGCCGCCCCGGAAACGCACCGTGATGCGGCCGTCATTGTTCCGGCCTCCGGCCCGCGGATGAAACTCCGTCAGGCTGCGCTCCGGGCGCTTCTTCGTGAGATTCTCGTCCACCAGGACGGTCATGCCGCGGCGTCCGGGGGAGGTCGGTCTGTATGGTTTCAGCGCCATGGTTACTTCAACTACGATGTGTGATCTGGCGATTGAGCGATTGATAGCCTCACACTTCGCCACATCGCCAAATCACTACATTCAACTTTTCGTCAGACGCTCTCGTAGAGTTCCAGCTTCTCGCCCTTCTTCAGGGTGACGATGGCCTTTTTCCAATCAGGACGGGGGCCGGCGAAGCGTCCCATGCGCTTGGTCTTCCCCATGACGTTCAAGAGGTTGACTTTCTCGACCTTCACCTTCAGGACCGCCTCGACCGCGCGCTTGACCTGCACCCGATTGGCGTCGCGCCGCACCTGAAAGCCCACCTTGTTCCCGCTCTCGCGCAGCGCGGTGATCTTCTCGGTCAGGAGCGGCCGGATCAGCACGTTGAAGTCGGTGCGCTTCATGCCCAGGCCTCCTGGATGCGGGCCACTTCCCGCTCGGGGATGACCAGCGCGTCATAGCGCAGCACATCGTAGACGTTCAGGTCCCGGGCCCCGACCATTTTGACGCGAGGGAGGTTTTTCGCCACGCGCTCCAGTTCCGCGCGGTCGGTGCCGACGACCAACAGCGCCGACGAGGTCAGGCCGAGCTGAGTGAGCAGCTTGGCCAGCGAGCGCGTCTTCGCGTCAGGCGGGTTCAGCTCCGACACCACGACGAGCTTGCCGCTGGCCACCTTGGCCGACAGCGCGCTGCGCAGCGCCGCCCGGTATTGCTTCTTGGGGATCGAGAAGGCGTAGGAGCGTGGACGCGGCCCGAAGACCGTCCCTCCGTGCCGCCAAATGGGGGAGCGGATGGAGCCGGCGCGCGCCCGGCCCGTATGCTTCTGGCGCCAGGGCTTCTTACCGGAGCCGCTCACCTCGCCCCGCTCCAGCGTCGAGGCCGTGCCCTGCCGCTCGCAGGCCTGCTGCATCACGACCGCGGCATGGACCAAGGCCGGATGCGGTGCCGCCCCGAACACGGCGGCGGCGAGCTCGATCGAGCCCACCTTGCGCCGATTCATGTCCACCACATCCAGTGTCGGCATCGTCACCCTTTCTTCGACTTCCGGACCACCAGGAGCCCGCCGGTCGGGCCGGGGAGGGCGCCCTCGATGAACAGGAGATTCTCATCCGGGCGGGACTCCACCACCCGCAACCGCTGGACGGTCACGCGCTCATCCCCCATGTGACCCGGCAGTCCCTTGTTCTTCCAGACACGCGAGGGGAACGAGCTGCTGCCGATGGACCCCGGAGCCCGGTGGAACATGTGCCCGTGCGTCTCCGGCCCGCCGCGGTAGTGGTGCCGTTTGATGACGCCCTGAAAGCCCTTGCCTTTGGAGACCCCTTCGACGTCCACCCAGTCGCCCTTCCGGAAGAGATCGGCCTTGATGACCTGGCCGATCTGCAGGTCCCCCTGCTTCTTGAACTCTTTCAAGTGCCGGCTCGGCGAGGCCTGGGCTTTCTTGAGGTGCCCGAGCTCGGCCTTGTTCAGCTTCCGCTCCGGCAGCTCGCCCCAGGCCAGCTGGACCGCCTCGTAGCCGTCCCGCTCCTTGGTCTTGAGCTGCGTGACGCGGCACGGTCCGGCCTCGACCACCGTGACGGGCTGCAGGCGCCCTTCGTCGTCGAAGACCTGCGTCATGCCCAGCTTCTTGCCGAGCAGGCCGTTCGTCGGCTCGACCCTGTCGCTCTTGCCCTTGGCATCCTTGTTCATAACTTGATCTCGACGTCCACGCCCGCCGCGAGGTTCAGCTTCATGAGCGCATCCATGGTCTCGGGCGTCGGCTCCATGATGTCCAGCAGCCGCTTGTGGGTCCGGATCTCGAACTGCTCGCGCGATTTCTTGTCGGTGTGGGTGGAGCGCAGGACCGTGAACTTCTCGATCCGCGTCGGCAAGGGAATCGGGCCGGCGATCTTGGCGCCGCTGCGCCGGACAGTCTCGACGATCTCGGCCACCGACTGGTCGAGGACCCGGTAGTCGAATCCCTTCAATCTGATCCGGATGCGCTGATCAACTTTCATCTTCCCTTACCCCCGACGCCTCACCCCTGACGCCTTACGCTAGAATTTCCGTGACGACGCCGGAGCCGACGGTGCGGCCGCCCTCGCGCACCGCAAAGCGCA
>CAYJUM010000088.1:0-9862 GCA_964373355.1 uncultured Nitrospirales bacterium
CAACGCGGAACAGTTGCTCGCCGATCGTCAGATCGATGACGTCTCCGCTCAGCGGCGTCTGTGAACCGGCATTGGCGGCGCTCGTCAAGGCCCAGGCAGGAATCAAATGTTCCACGGCTGCGAGCAGTCCCAGCGCCCCGGCACGCTTCAGCAGAAGACGTCGAGAAATAAGCTGAGTGTCAGTCTTGACTGACCTTTTGTGTTGCATGACGGTTTAGCCTTGCCTGCTGGGCAGGCTGCACGCTGACTGTTCTACGGCTTGACGTGGGCCGACGAATTGCCACGGGCTGGCTCCATGGCCACGAAAGCCCTCATCCACTCTTTTGAGTTAGCGGCCGCCTTCTCTCACCTCTTCTGATCCATTCACATCCATCGACCGTCGGAGAGCTGATCGTAGTCGGAGGGTTCCGACTAGGATCAGCAGGATGCCGGCCAGTGGCAATCCGTGGGCCCATGGCGCATGGCGAAACTCAGCAATGACAAACTCAAGCCCGTGCTGGGCCACATCAATAATCATCCCGAACGTAAAGAGCACGAGTCCAGCCACCAGCATGAGGTAAGCCGGCTGAGCAGGCTTGTACATGGTCGCACCTCCTAAGCTTCGCCTGTGAGGCTCGTACAGCGAGCCCCCGGTGTGCCATAAGTTAGTGACTATGCCCATGGCCGTCGGAGATGCCCGAGGGTCCACTGGGCCTGGATGGCGCCTCCACTCTCCTGAACGGAGGTGCGCTCTGGATCACGTCGTTTTCAGGCGCCAAAGCCGCCGCTTTCAGGAAGTGAGGCTTTGCCTCGGCATCTTTCCCTTGTCTGTATAAGACCATTCCCAGGTTGTAATGCGCTTCCGCGAGCGACGGCGCAATCTTAACCGCTGCCTCGAAATGTTCTTGGGCGCGATTCCACTGCTCCTGTTTGTACGCTTGAATCCCCGCATCATTGTGACGCGCGGCGAGGGCATCCGCATTTGACGGCGCGGATAATAGTGGGCCTTGCCAGAGTAGGCACCCACTGATCGCTGCGGCTGCTATGCACAGGGCGATCATCTTGCAAGCTTGGATCGTCATCGCTGTACTCCTTTTCAAGGACCCGGACAGGCTTTCCGTTCTGTAAGGAAGGCGTCAACTTCCTCTCCGCTGTAAAATCGAGCGGTCCGAATAGCCGGCGCCTTCGCAGGATCAGCTATTTCTCAGAAGACGTCGGCGTACTGGTCTTTGGAAGACAAGCCAGTGAACCGCTCAGTGACGGGCGAATCCATCCGTCACTGTTTCGTCACATGATGATGGTTGAACGATTACAGACGCTGGCTAGTGAGCGCGAGGAGGGTGAAACTGATTCTTAGTCCGGATGAGAAGCGGTGTGGCGACGGTGGCCGAGGTCAGCAAACCCAACAAGGTAATGGTAAAGAAAATCTCAAGATTGTGATCGGGCCCCATGCACGTGGCACAGGACACAGAGCCGTCGTGGTGCAGATGACCTGAGAGCGCCTGAGTCCCTCCCATGAGCGGAACCATGCAAATCAACGACAGGGCAAGCAGCCCGATAACTACAAGGCGCACCACGGCGAAAAGTATGGTGCCGACCTTAAAGGAAAGTCAAGCATTTTTCCGCGAGAGCAGCCCGTCAAAAAGAGCGGTGTCTGGAATCTTGCAATCCTATAGCCAGGACCATGTCTACGAGACGGCCAGGTTCAGCTTTCGCTTGACCTCGCCGCCGCACTATGGTTTCTTCGTGCGCGCAGTGGCTCGTCTATTCCAATCTCCGAGTCCCTCTCTTGCCATGTTCTCCCAGCGGTCTATTTCGTCGAGGACCTTGCTGTGGGGCAGCATCGTGAGGCGCGGCCTCACTCTTCTGTGCTGTCTTCTCTGCCTGTCACTGAGCAGTCTTGCCCATGCCAGGCACGTCATCGGCCATCAAGAACCGCCCGAGGAGACTCCTGCGGCGCCTGCCGGACGAGAGAAAGAGGCCAAGGGCGCGGCGCTTGAATCGCTGCTCGTCCATGGCGAGTACACGATCATTCCGCTGCCGGCCTTCTCCTACACCAGGAACGAGAGCTTCTATATCGGCGCGCTTGCCCCGACCTTGAGAGCCCGAGAAGATGGCACTGTCACGGATATCATCGCGCCGCAATACCTCTTTAACCCGTTTGTGGATAACACCTTTACGCTGAATTATTATGGCTACCCTTCGGATACGGTGCAGTACCGTGCTATAGCCTCCTATTCCGAGAGGGTCGCCAAGGACTTTGACTTGGCATACCGTGACGTCGGAGCCGGCGGGGGACGGTACATCCTGGGCTTCCAGGTGAATTGGTTCAAGAACCCGTTCGCCCGATTTTTCGGGATCGGCAACGAGACCCAGGTGCAGGACGAAACGAACTACACTTCCAGAGAGTTTCTGGCGAAGGGGACGGTCGGCATCAATCTGGGACCGGACTTCGCGCTGTTGTTCACGGAACGCTACCATGAGGTCCGGGTCGAGAACGGCATCCTCACGACCCTTCTGGACACCAGGGCCAAGATCGGGGCGACGAATCTGCCGGGGATGGAGGGCGCGCGCATCCTGGGCCACCAATTCATGGTCCGGTACGATACGCGCGACAATCTCCTGACGCCCGCCCGAGGGACGTACGTGACGGTGTCCTTGGAGCTGAGCCAGAATCTTCAGCCGAGCGAGCCCGACCGGTGGGGCCGGTACATCGTGGACGCCAGGCACCTGATCCCGCACGCTCGGGGCCAGGCAGTCTTCGGCCTGCGGTTTTTGATGGACGGGGTCACGGGCGACCGCATCCCCTTCTACGAACGGCCGACCCTGGGCGGCGAGACGACGTTGCGGGCGTTCGGCCTCAGCCGATTCATCGACGATTGGGCGACGGTCGCCAACATTGAGGAGCGCTTCATCCTGAAGGAGCAAAAACTCTTCGATCACGTGGTCGGCCTCGAGATCGCCCCGTTTCTGGACATGGGGCGCGTGAGCAGCAATCTGTTCGATCAGACCCGGCGGATCCAGTTCAATCCGGGGATGGGATTCCGGCTGGTGCAGAAGCCGAACGTCGTCGGGCGGCTGGATGTGGCCTACGGGCGGGACGGCGGTAATGCCTACGTCGGCCTGGACTATCCCTTCTGACGTCATGACGCGATACGGGGTCGCATACGGTGCGCTGATCGTGGCCCTCACCCTCGAAGGCTGCTCGTACGCCCTGATCAACGCGGCATCCGAGGGCCATATGGGTCAGGTGCGCGTGTTGATCGAGCAGGGGTCCAACCCCAACCATGCCGTGCCGATCGTGCGGACCACTCCATTGATGCTGGCGGCCGCGCACGGCCATCTGGAGACCGTGCGCACGCTGCTGGACCATGGAGCCGACGTGAACGCCGAGGACATGACGGGGTGGACGGCGCTGCATGCCGCCGCCCGGAACGGGTATCCAGACATCGTACGGCTCCTGCTGGATCGGGGCGCCAGACCGACCGGTCCTCTCTATAGCTACGGGCCCTCCCGGCTCCTCGACGACAAAGACCGCCTGGCCATTCTCGAATTGATGAAGCTACAATAAGGCGGGTATGATGGGACGGAACGTCGGAGAGCGATGTCCATGATTCGCCTCATGCTGCTCGTGTCCGGGGTCCTGAGCGGGACCGGCATGGCCGGCGCCGGCATGCCGGTTGGGGCTGGTCCCTGGCTGGTCCAGGTCCCCTATGAGGCGCCTCCCAAGGTCGAATCGGCGCCGAATACCACGGTCCCCAGATCCACGGCCCCCTTGGGCCCGGAGGATGTCAAGCGGGCCGAGGCCCTGCTGCCCTTGCTGGCGGGCCAGCAGGAGCTGTGGGCGATGGGAGAGTTCGTGCACCTCGGGGCTCCGGTAGTGCCGGTCCTGGTGAAAGGCCTCAAGATGCCGGACGAGCGCCTGCGGTACAACGCGATCGAGACCCTGCTGATCATCAAGGACCCCGAAGCGGTGCCGGCCTTGCTCGATACGGCCGGACGGGCCGAAGAAATGCCGAGGATCCGCGAACACGCCCTGCGTGCGGCGGTGCGGCTGGATCCGAAACAGACCGTGGACGCGCTGGCCTTGATGGCCAAGGACCAGGAATCCACCGTCCGAAAGGCCGCGGCCTTCGAGGCGCGGTACGTGCGGGTCAAGACGGTGATTCCGATCCTGATCGCACTGATCCCGGACGACGAGCGGTTCGTGGCGGTGACGGCCGTGCAGTCGCTCTGGCTCCTCACGCGGCATGACAGCGAGATGCACGATTGGGACATTTCCACCAAGCAAGACCGTGTGGAATGGGCGCGCGAGTGGCAGGAATGGTGGAAGGTGAATCAAGAGACGTTTCAACTGCCGGAGCCCCGCCCTTCCAGGCGGCCACTGTGAAACCGTGAAGGGTGAAGCGTGAAGCGTATCTCGCGAACGACGAGCGACAAGCGACGAACGACGAGGGAGTCATGGCGGTACTGAAGATTGCCAAAGTCGGGAATCCGGTCTTGCGAAAGCTCGCCGAGCCGGTAGATCCCAAGGAGATCGGCAGCCGGGCCATGCAGCGGTTCATCGACGACATGCTCGAGACCATGGTGGCCAAGGAGGGGATCGGGCTGGCCGCGCCCCAGGTGTCCCGATCCCAGCAGATCGTCGTCATGGAATGCCAGGGCGAGGGAGGGTTTCCGCAGACGATCCTGATCAATCCGACGATCGTGTACTACGGCCCGCAGCAGATCGAAATGTGGGAAGGCTGCCTGAGCGTGGACGGCCTCCGCGGGAAAGTGACGCGCCCCTCCATGGTCAGGGTCCAGGGACTCGACCGGAAGGGCACGCCGGTGGACATCGAAGCCAGCGGCCTGTATGCCATCTGCATCCAGCACGAGATCGACCACCTCTATGGCAAGCTCTTCCTGGATCGGATGACCGACCTGTCCACCCTGGCGCAGCTCGAGGAGTTCGAGCAGTTCTGGCGGAAGGAACATGCCCCTGTCATTTGATCGTCAGGCGTCGGGCGTGAGGCGTCAGACGCAACCCTTCGTCATTCGGAGCGGGGCTTCGGCTCACGCCTCACGCCGCACGTCCTCATGAAGTCCCTCGTTCGTGTCCTCGGCTATCTGAAACCCTATCGCGTCCTGGCGCTCACGACCCTGGCCTGCGCCGGCCTGACCACCGCGCTGGAGCTCGTTCCCCCGTGGCTCGTCAAGGTCGCCATCGACGACGTCATTCAGGCGGGACGGTCGGAGCTGCTTCTCTGGGTCATCCTGGGACTGCTGGCAGCCTACGCCTTCCGGAATGTGTTCGCCTCGCTTCGCATCCGTCTCAACAATACCCTTGAGCAGCGGGTGGTGTATGACCTCCGCGACGAGGTCTTTGCCGCACTGCAGCGCCTCTCCATCAGCTACTACGAAAACCGCTCGACCGGCGAGATCATGTCCCGGGTCAACAACGACACGGAACACGTCGAGCGCATCTTCATCGACGGGGTGGAGGGGATGCTCACCGCCACACTGACCCTGATCGGCATCACCACCATGTTGTTCCTGCTGAACTGGCGGTTGGCGCTGCTGTCCCTGGTCCCCATTCCCATCCTGATGCTGTCCGCGGTGTCCTTCACCAGGCGCGTACACCGGTACTACCATGCCATCCGCCGGAGCGCCGCGGAGCTGAACGGCTACCTGCAGGACGCCCTCTCCGGCATCCGTGAGACGATCGGCTTCAACCGCCAGAGGTATGAGCGCCAGCGCTTCAACGTCCGGAGCCGCGACTACTCGGACAGCAATCTCAAGGCGATGTGCCTCTGGTCGGTCTATTCGCCGGGGATGATGTTCGTGGGAAGCCTGGGGACGGTGCTGATCCTCTGGTACGGCGCGCAGGAAGTGAGGCGGGAGGCGCTCACGGTCGGCGAGCTCGTCATGTTCCTCTCGTACGTGGCGCTCTTTTACGTGCCGATCAATCAGATCCATGCGGTGAACCACCTCCTCCAGCACGCCCTCGCCGCGAGCGAACGGATCTTCGAGATTCTGGACACCGAGCCGGAAGTCCGCGACCGCCCCGGGGCCGCCTCGCCGGCCGGCCGGCTCACGGGAGACGTCCGCTTCGAGCGTGTCTCCTTTCACTACCGGCCGGACCTGCCGGTGCTCCATGACGTCACGCTGCACGTGAGGCCGGGCGAGCGCATTGCCCTGGTCGGTCCCAGCGGTGCCGGGAAGAGCACGATGCTGAAGCTCCTGATGCGGTTCTACGACGTCAGGGGCGGCGCCGTTCTGCTGGACGGGCACGATGCGCGGGACTTGCCCCTCGCGTTCCTGCGCGGCCAGATCGGGCTGGTGCAGCAGGAGCCGTTCCTGTTCAACGGCACGGTCCGGGAGAACATCGTGTACGGCGACCTCGCGGCGGATCAGGGCCGGATCGAAGCCGTGGCCAGGGCGGCGCGGGCGCACGACTTCATCGCAGAGCTGCCGGAGGGCTATGAGACCTGGATCGGGGAGCGGGGCGTCAAGCTGTCGGTGGGGCAGAAGCAGCGGATCTCGATCGCCCGGGTCCTGCTCAAGGACCCTCCGATCGTCATCTTCGACGAGGCCACCTCCAACATCGACACCGAGACCGAGGTCAAGATCCGGGAGGCCCTCGCGGTCCTGACCGAAGGCCGGACCACTTTCATCATCGCCCACCGGCTCTCCACGCTGCACCACGTGGATCGCATCGTCGTCGTGGACCGGGGCCGCATCGTGGAAGAAGGCTTTCACGACGAGCTTCTGTCCCGCGGCGGCCTGTACGCCACTCTCTACGAGGCGCAATTCCAAATCTGAGTGATTGGTGACTCGTGATCCGTGATTGGGGTGCGAATCCAGCCCTGAGTCACGAATCGCTCTTCCGTCAGCGGATGTCCTGGAAGAACGCGCGGGGCAGGAACGGCAGGCGGAATTGCGCGTGCAGGATGATCAGCAGCACGCGGGCGAAACTGCGCCAGACGCCCATGGCGACGAACTTCCGCGAGTCGGTCGTGACGGGCGGGGAGAGCAGGACCGGCGTGGTGACCGTGATCAGCTTCTCGCAGAAGGCGACGTCCTCCAGGATCGGCTGCTCCGGGAAGCCGCCGAGCAGCGCGAAGAGGCCTCGCCGGACGAACAAGGCTTGATCGCCGTAGATAATTTTCGAGCGGCGGCAGCGAAAATTGTCGAGCGCCGACACCAGCCTCAGCCGCCAATCGTCCCCCGAAAACTGCTGTAGGAACCCACCGGCCTGAATGCGGTTATCCGGTTCCATGCCGTTCAGCCGCGCCAGAGCGCCATCCGGCAGCACTGTATCGGCATGCAGGAATAAGAGCCAGTCTTCCGAACGGGCCCCCTGGCACGCCGCTTCACGGGCGCCGGCGTTCATTTGCGAAGCACGGCCTTTGGGGGCACGGTTCAGGCGGGCCCGTGGCTCCGCTTGGATCCGCTCGCGCGTGCGGTCCGCGCTCCCGCCATCCACAACGATCACCTCATAGTTGCCCGGCTGCGCCAGCAGAGCCTCCAGCGTTCGCGGGATGGCCTTTTCTTCGTTGTAAGTCGGAATGATCATGAAGATCATCTTGAGCTCTCAGCTATCGGCTCTCAGCAATCAGCGCCCCCTCCCCGAGACCCTCCCCCTGGAAGGGGGAGGGGAGGGAGGGGGTGAAGCTGACGGCTTCCTTTGATACGAGCCAGGCCGGGAGATACTGGTCGATATCAGAGGCCCAGGCGGCGGCGTCCTCGTTGATCGCTTCGAACAGGTCCGTCAGCGTGGTGACCATGTCGTACGTGAGGGCCAGATACTCTTGTCCCCGGCCCCGAAGCCTCTCAGGGTCTGCCTCCCCCTCCGCGATCATCCGATCCAGGGCCCGCCGCCCAAACGCATAATGGGCCTCTTCCTGATGCAACAGGACACGCCGGAGCCGGCCGAACCGCGCTCCACGTTTCGTCAGGCCGACTTCGATCCGCCTGAGAATGGCCGCTCCCAGCCCTTCGAGAATGATCTGCTCGGCCAGCAGGGTTTCCGCGAAACTTCGCCGTCGAATGGCATCTTCGAGGAGCGCCCGGTACCGTTCCAGGGGAGGGAGGAGGGGAGAGGCCGCGGAGTCGCGCGGAGCCAGCCACCGGATCGCCGCACAGAAGGCAAGAGCGTGCGCGGCTTCTTGCCGCGCCTGCCCGAGCAAAAAGCGCGCGGCGCGCGGGTCCTGGGCCAGCCGCGCCTGGCCTGCGGTGCAGGCATGAGCCAAGCGCTCGCCGGCCTCCAGAAACTGGAGGAGACGGGCGATCGTCACGCGCTCACCGGGCAGCACTATCATGGAAGTAAGGAGTGAGGGGTGAGAGATAAAGGGAAAGATTTTCCGGACACAGCGCTAGTGGTCTCCTTACTCCTCACCCCTCACTCCTCACCTGTTTTGGGAGGGATACCGTTCAGCCGCCAGTCGTACTCCAGGAATTCCACGCGGTAGCTCTCGAGCTCCGCCGCCACCGAGGAGTCCGCGACGTAGGGTTTGACGAAGCGCAGGAGCGATCCGGCCTGGTCGGCAAAGTCCTCTTCGAACCATTTGAAGATCATCGAGAGATACGCCACGTTTCGTTCACGGTCGAACCGGTTGCGGCTGGGATCGTTGATGTAGTCCCGCGCGCTCCGCTCCAGTTGCTCTTCCAGCCGCTCGGGGCTGTAGGCCCAGGACTGCAACTTCGGGCAGGACCGGGACGCGCAGACAATGGCAAAATGGATGCGGGGTTCCTGAAATACAGGAATCAAGACCTTTTGCTCCAGGTCATACAGATCAATGGATTCCCCTCCGATCTCGTAGTCGCGGGCGATGAAATAACGATACCGTCCGAACAATGTGAGCGGCGACAACCCATCCAGAATGCCTTGGATCGCGAACGCATTGTACGCGTTGACCCAGAACGCCAGCCGGTCGTTCGGCGTCGGAAGACTGTTGGGATCGCCCCGGTCGAGTTGTTGAATGTAGTTCTGGAATCGGGAGTCCTGTGAGACGCCGGGATAATCGACGATGCCGTCTTTCACATGAGCATGGAGGATCTCGTCAAACAGCCGGTGCGAGAATTCCGTCGGGGCGATCGGATCGGCAGGAGCGAAGGAGCGGGGCGCGTGCGAGCAACCGGCCGGCAGCAGGATGAGCATCAGGACCAGAAGCTGACGGCGGAGAGACCGCATCAGGCTCTTGCCTTCTTGAACACAATGTCCCCGTAGTAGGCTGTCGCCGATTCGCCGGTGTTGTCCGTATCGGTCATGATGGCCACTCCGGACACTGCCGGCGGCTCTTCCCCGAACGCCTGCCGGTAGTCCCTGTAGAGGTCTCGCTCCTCGGTGATCCAGGTATTCAGCCGCGCGCTGCCGCTCTCGACGACGATCATCTTGACGCGCTGGGTATAGGGATTGGGCACGACGGTCCCGATTGGGCTCTTGCTCTCCCAGATATAGGTGATCGCGGCGACAGGCGGGTATTCCCCGTAGATCAGGCGGGCCGCTTCGTATTTTGCCTTTTCGAACAGGTTCAGCTTCGCCGGGTCATACCGGAAGGTGATATAGAGCCGGGCGGGATAGTCATCTCCGTCTTTCCGATGCACGTCGCCCTGCTTCAAGATGTTGAGCACCTTCCATCGCCATTGGATGAACGGGTAGTCCTTGAGGTTGATCGTGGTCTCCTTCGTCAGTCCGGACGCGGCGGCGTCACTGACGGCCTTGACGACGACTGTCTCGTCCTCCTTGACCAGCGAGTAGACGGTGTGCCGCTCGATCTTGCGAAACACGAGGGGCTTCCATCCCGCCGGGTGACGGCTCCCCTCTGAGTCGGTGGAAAAAGCTCCGACCCTCAGGACCTCTTCCGAGCCGGCCTGCGCGACGCCGAGCCCGGCCGCCACA
>CAYJUM010000089.1:0-9470 GCA_964373355.1 uncultured Nitrospirales bacterium
ACTTCGGTCCAATGGACGCTCAGGACGTCGAACTGAAGCGGGGAAGGCCCATCCTTGATCACCACTGATTGTCCGGCCTGGTTGACGCCGGTCACGATCCGCCGAATCGTCTTGCTCATCGAGGTCCTCCGACACTTATTCCGGCATGTTGAACCGAAATGGCCGGGGAAAACAAGCCCGCTCTTACTGGCCCCTCCGCGTCCAAAGGAAATAGAAGGGCACCCCGGCCAGAATCGTCCCGATGCCGAAGACCGATTCGAGGGGCCGCTGGATCAGGCTGTAGCCGATCACGATCAATGAGATTGCGATCGCGAGCCCCGGCGTCCAGGGATAGAACGGGACTCGGTAGGGCCGGGGAAGCGCGGGCTCGCGGTGCCGCAGCACGATGACGGCGCCGATGGTGACGGCGGTCGAGAGCGCCAGGACAAAGCCGCTGAAGATCACCAACTGCTCAAAGGTGCCGGTCAGGATGAGCAGGGTCGCCCAGATGCTCTGGAGCAGGATGGCGCGGGCGGGGACACCGGTGGCGGGAGTCAGCAGGCTGAAGAACCGGGCAAAGAGCCCGTCCCGCGCCATCGCGTAGTAGGCGCGCGGCCCGGCCCACACCATGGCGCTGACGGCGCCCGCGATCGCGATGCAGAGCACGAACGCCACGAACCGGCCGCTGGCCGGTCCCCACAGCGCGGCCGCGGCTTTCTCGGCCACGGGTAACAATGGTGGGACGCCGAGGGCCGTCACGGGCAGGGCGTACAGATAGACCACGTTGAGCAGGACATAGACGAGGCAGACAAAGGCGGTCCCGCCGATCACGATCCGGGGCAGGTTCTGCGAGGGGTCCGCAATCTCGCCGGCGATATACCCGACCACATTCCAGCCGAGATAGGTGTAGACGACGAAGATGAACGCGACCACGAACGCGGCCGGCGCGGGATGCGCCTCGGGCGACGCGGCGGTCAGGTGGCGCCAGTCGCCGGCTCCGAACAAGAGGCCGCCGAGGATCAATGCGCCGATCGCCAGGACTTTTGTCGAGGTGAGGAGCCGCTGCACGCTCCCGCCGGGGCCGATGCCGAGCGCGTGCACGGCCGTCAGGCCCCAGACCAGGACCAGGGCCAGCGCTTTCGCCGTCGCCTCGGAGTCCCCCGGGCCCGGCGCGATCCGCAACGCATAGGAGGCGAAGCTGACCGACGAGGCCGCGATCGCCGCGCCGAAGCCGACGGTGAAGGACGTCCATCCGCTGAGAAACCCCATCAGGGGCCCGTAGGCCCGACGCAGGTACACATAATCGCCCCCGACGTGGGGCAGCGCGGCGCCCAATTCGCTGAACGAGATCGCGCCGGCCAGCGCATAGACCGCGCCGAGGACCCAAAGCGACAGGATCAGTCCGGGGTCCCCGATGTCCCGCGCGATGAACCCGGTGGTGGTGAAGATACCGCCGCCGATGATGTTGCTCACCAGCACGCAGGCGGCTGTGAACCAGCCGATTGTCTTGAGGCCCGCCTTGGCGGCTGGGAAAGGTTGCCCGGCTGCCGGGTGGCCGGCTTCCGGCATCCGGCTCATGGCGGGGCGAAGATGAGGAAGTGCTGCTTGACGAGGAAGTCGAAGTCCCGGACGAGCCGGTAGCCGGCGGCCTCCATCTCCTGGCGCATCGCGTCCTTCCCGGTGCCATGGCCGAGCCATCCGGTCCAGGTTTCTGACTTGAAGTCAATGATCGCAACGCGGCCGCCGGGTTTGAGGGCACGCGCCAGCGACCGGAAATACGGCACACGGTCGGCGAGGTGGTGGTAGGTGTTGCAGATGAAGATTAGCTCCACGCCCTGGGGCGGCAGGCGGGGATCGCCGGGGGTGGCCAGAATCAATTCCACATTCTCGATCGCCCGGCCACGCAGCTCCCTGTCCAGGTAGCGGACGCTGTCGTCGTCCGAGTCCACGGCATAGACCCGCCCCCTCGGCCCGACCGCCTCCGCCAGCCAGAACGTGAAGTAGCCCCCGCCGGCGCCGAGATCGGCGACGTGGGCGCCCGGCTGAAGGTCGAGGGCCTGGATGACGGCTTTCGGCTGCTGCCATTCGTCCCGGGCCGGGTCGTTCATCCACTGGTAGAGGAAATCCGAGCAGCCGGCCGTCGCGTAGAGGATAATCAGGAGGAGGAGGAGGAGCGGGACCGGGGCGCGTCGCATGGCGTCCGATTGTAGTGCGGGACTCGGCCGGTCTCAAGCCCGAAGTCTGAATTTCAGGAAGATTCCCTACAAAGACGGGTGTACAATGAGTCAGGAGGTGCCACGATGAATCCGCTCGCCGGACCTATTCTCTGGCTATCCCTGGGCGTCACCCTCGCCGGCTGCTCGCTCTTCACCCCCGACGAAACGCTCTACCTCCGCACCGCGCAGGACCACGCAAGCCAGCAGGAGGTCAGGCAACGGCTGGGGACGCCGGTGCTGTCGGAAACGACGGGGGCGGGCGAGACCGTGCTCGTCTATCACGTCATGCAGCAGGAGCCCGGCGCGCAGAATAGTTGGGCCACGACGGGCTCATGGTGCGACGAATATGTGCTGACCTTCGACACGCAGGGCATCCTGCGTCACTGGACGAGCCGATCGGAACGGCATGGCGGGGAAACAATCCCGGTGGGCTGCGTGCGAGGCGGGTACGTGAACCCATCCGACAAACGCGCGGTGGGGTTCTCGCCGTATTCCCTCCAGCAGATGCCGTGACCCCGGTCCACTCGCGGACCGGGCCTCAGTGAGGGACTGCCATGAACCGGCCGGTGCGACTGGCGTGCGCAGGAGGACTGATCCTCGCGCTCCTCGGCTGCGCGCTCTTGATTCCGGAAGAGACGCTCTACCTGCGTTCGGCGAGGGATCATGCGACGCAACAGGAGGTCCGGCAGCGCCTGGGCGACCCGGTCCTGACCGACTCGACGCCGGCGGGCGAGGCCATCTGGGTCTATCACGTGCGGGTGCAGGAACCTGGGTCTCAAAGCAGTCGGGCCACGGCCGGCTCGTGGTGCGATGAGTACGTGTTGACGTTCGACACGCAAGGGATCCTGCGGCATTGGACGAACCAATCGGAACGCCATGGCGGGGAGACCTACGCCGTGGACCCCTGCGTCCGGAACGGCTATCGCTCGGAGTCGGCCAAGCTGGCTCCCGGGACCATTCTCTTCGAGCCGTTCAAGAAGTGACCAAGGCTCCAAGCATGCCTTGCAAACCGGCACGACTCGTCTTAGACTGGCGCGCCATGTCGGCCACACCTCTCCGGGCCTATCTCCTGTCAGCCGCGGTGATCCTCTCTGCGGCCGCCTGCGCCATGTTCGAGGACAAGCAGGACCTCTATCTGAAATCTGCGCGGGGGCACGCCAGCCGGCAGGACGTGCAGCAGCGACTGGGCAAGCCGCTCATGACGGCCGCCACACAGGACGGGGGGGCGGTCTGGGTCTACCACGTCGTCACGCAGGAGGCCGGGGCGCAGGATGCCTGGTCCGCGTCCGGCTCCTGGTGCGATGAGTACGTGCTAACCTTCGACAAGCAGGGGATCCTCCGCGGTTGGAACCACCGGTCGGAACGTCACGGCGGCGAGACGGTCCCGCTCGGCCCGTGCGTGAGCGGCGGCTATGACGCTCCGAAGAAGACTCCCGCCGTGCCTTACTCCATCCAGCAGTTTCAATAGCCGCACGTCCCGTACCTCTCCACCACGTCACACAGTTGGAGGTCATATGAAGGTCCTCGTCCAAACGGCGGTGCTGAGCCTGGTCGTGGTCGTAACCGGGTGTGGGCTGTTTGAGGCGAAAGAGACCGCATATCTCAAGTCGGCTCAGAATCGCGCGACCATGCAGGACGTGCAGGCGCAACTCGGGAAGCCGCTGTATGTGACCAATGCCGAGGCAGGCGGGAAAGTGTGGGTGTATCAGGTGAAAGAGCTGGAGAAAGGCGGCAACGACAGCTCGACCATGGCCGGCTCCTGGTGCGACGAATACGTGCTGACGTTCGACAAGCAGGGCATCCTGCGGCACTGGACCCACCAGTCGCAGAAGCACCGCGACCGGCAGCCGACCTTCTGCGTAACCGACAGCGTCATTCCCCGCGGTGCGTCCTCGCATCCAACCAATTGACGTCGCAATCCCGCACGATCGCCTTCCATAAGCCCTACGGCGTCCTGCCGACCTTTACCGATAAACAGGGACGGCCGACGCTCGCCGACTATATCAAGGTGCCGGGCGTCTATGCGGCCGGGCGGTTGGATCAGGACAGCGAAGGATTGATGATTCTGACCTCGGATGGCGCGCTGGCCCACCGCATCACCGACCCGCGGCATCAACTCCCCAAAGTCTATCTGGCCCAGGTGGAGCGCATCCCGAGCGAGGATGCGCTGGCCCAGTTGAGGCGGGGAGTCGTGCTCAGCGGGAAACGCACGAAGCCGGCGGAGGTGCGCCTGCTGCCGATCGCACCGGACCTGCCCGATCGTCCCGTGCCGATCCGATTCCGCAAATCCGTGCCGACCGCCTGGTTGGAGATCACGCTGCGCGAGGGTCTGAACCGCCAAGTCCGCCGCATGACCGCCGCCGTCGGCCACCCGACGCTCCGGTTGGTGCGCATCGCGATCGGACCGATCAACCTGGGCGATCTTCCCGCCGCCCGCTGGCGGGAATTATCGCAATATGAGATTGCGAAAATCTTTCAAAATCCCCACGCAAACTAAACTACCGATCAAAGCCTACGCAAGTCTTCGGATATCCCTTCTGGAAGGACTGACATAACGCACCATGTGAATTCATCTAGGGTTTCAGCACTGGTCTTTGCTCGGGGCATGTAGCGGGGCTGCAAGTGGCTGCCAGAATTCATGCGGTACTGGACACTCTACCTCCTGCGGGAATTAAAAGGGTGCAAGGTCGTCTTTAACGAACGATAGTCCATATGCAACGGAGAGTCGTTTTAGCCAATGGTTTTCGGCCGATGTTATCTCGATGCCCGTAGGAGTTGGAAGGCCGACGATCTCAGGCCTAATTGTTCGGGGGAGCAAAGATCCGGAAAAAGGTTCAAAGGCTAGAAAAGGTACCGGGAGTCTTTTCTGGCTCAGGAAGGCGGTTTTTTCCAAGCATTGACAGGGTCGAAAGTGCAAGGCAGAGTAGCGCCCGGCTTGCAATGTAGCTAACCAAGGGAGGGCTCATGATGAGGCAGTTGAGGCCGAATGGGGCGAATGCAACACATCGCATGCATGGAAGAGGGGGCGCGTTCTTGCTCTGGGCCCTGATACTGCTGCCGGGGACGATCCTGCCCGCGGCGGTGTTTGGCGCCGATCCGGCTCCGCCTCCACCGGCTTCCGAGCCGGCCGGCGCGCCGTCCGACCGCATCCCGCCCGAGATTGCGGTCAACACGAAGGAGCTGAAGAAATCCTGCGGAGCAGATTACAAAAAGCTCTGTCCCGATGTGCGGATGGGCGGTGGACGCATCGTGCGCTGCTTGAAGGAACATGAGGCCGAGCTGTCCGCGCCCTGCCGCCAGGTCGTGTCGCCCGGCGCTTCGAAGTAGCCGGCCGGCGCTGCGCAATCAGTTTTGGGGCTTCACGCAGGTGGTCCCGCCCCGCTGCTCGCAGAGCCGGAAGCGGACTTTTTCGGCCCAGTACGCCATGCCCTTGTGGACGTCGTCCCAGGAGTCGAAGGAATCCGTATCCAGGTGCTTGCTGCCAACCCGCCGGTCCGCAGAGGCAGCCAGCACCTCGCCGCTCTCCGCGTCGAGGAACTTGACTTCGGCGCTGATCTCGCCCACGAAGAGCGGTTTGCCGGTGCCCGCATTCTTGAGGATGGAGCCTATCGCCAGGACGTTCATCGGCGCCGGCACCGTGGAGATGGCGCGCAGGACGACATTGGACTTCTCCGCCTTGGTCAGCGCCGCCTGGATGCGCATGGTGTGCGGGCCGGGGCTCGTGACCATTTCATAGTCCTTGGACAGGCTCAGGTACACCAAGCTGTACAGCATGTCCGCAATCTGCTGCATCTCCTTCTGCTTGGCCGGGTCGCTCGCGGCCTCGCCCCAGACCTGCACCGGGTCCAACAGGATCTTTTTGTAGGTGCCGCGCGGGATTAGGATGTTTTTGGGGTTCCGGTAGACCAGCAGCCCTTCGTCGTCTCCGCCCTTGCGCATCTTTGGGTAGAGATCGCCCAGGAAGCCGGAAGTTTCCATGGATCGCGCTTGTTTTGTCGACGAGCATCCGAACAAGAGCGTGACAGCAAGGATAAGAACTGTGAGCCAGGTGGTCATGGGAGCCTCCTTCGGATGTAGGACTGTCGAACCCGGGGCATGGTAGCGCGTTCCGGCCCGGATCACAAACGATAAACCCCGTGGCGTGACCGTTCAAGTTATTTTGAGCTTGTCGAAGTCGATGTCTGGGGACGGCTTCGGCGCCTTCAAGTCCATGGCCTCGAGGGCGTCCACGATCGTGTCGGCCACGACGAGGTTCCGGTACCACTTCCGATTCGCCGGCACGACATACCATGGTGCCTCATCCGTGCTCGTGGCCGAGATGGCGTCCTCGTACATGGCCTGGTACTTCGACCAGAGCTTGCGTTCCGTGAGATCGTGCGCATCGAACTTCCACCGCTTTTCGGGGTCTTTGACGCGGGCCTCGAGGCGGGCCCGCTGCTCGTCCTTGGAGATATGGAGAAAGAACTTCAGAATCGTGGTGCCATGCTCATGGAGCAGGCGCTCGAACTCCTGAATCTGCCGGAGCCGCCGCTTGGCCTCTTTGTCCGCAATCTGATCGTGCACGCGGGTGACCAGCACGTCTTCATAATGGGAGCGGTTGAAGATGCCGATGTATCCCTGCGCCGGCGCCTCGTGGTGCACGCGCCAGAGAAAATCGTGCCAGACTTCCTTGCCGGCCGGCGCCTTGAAAGACCGCACATGACAACCCATGGGATTGACGCCGGTCATGACGTGCTTGATCGTGCCGTCCTTCCCTGAGGTGTCCATGCCTTGCAGAATGATCAGGAGTGACTGGCTCCTGTTCGCGTACAGGCGCTCCTGCAAGGCACTCATCCTCGCGATGAGCTCTTCTGTCTTCGTCTTGGCCTTCGTCTTGCCTGCCTCGTCCGGCTGGTATTTCCCGGCGTCATCCGGATCGATCTTATCGAGATCAACCGTGGCCCCCGGCTTGATGCGATACTGATCCATGTCCGCCCCCTCTCACCGAGCCTTGCGGGCTGCGACGAACCGGATCGCCATCGGCAGCGCCACGCCATCGTCCCTGCGATAGGCCTCGACCTGCTGCTTGATCGCCGCGAGCACCTCGTTCCGTTTCGAGTCGGCCAGTTTGCCCAGCAGGTTTTGAATCGGGGCGGCGATGTCGAGGAGACTCATCACGTATTCGTCCACTGAGGTCGTGATCGAGTCGGCCGCGAATTCGTCGTCCGTCAGCGTTGCCAGTCCCGCGCGCTCAACCATGCTCTTGAGATCGCCGGGCTTCCCCAGCCGGAAGATCCCGGGGGCGTCCGGATCAGGCGGCGGCACCTCGACGAATTGCTTGATGACGTCCATCGGCAGGCGGAGATACGGATTCTTGTCCGGCACGGACCAGACCGCGGCGGCCAGATAGCCTCCCGGCTTCAGGACCCGTGCGATCTCCTGCACGGCCCTGGGGACATCGGGCAGGAACATCAGGCAGAAGCGGCTGATGACCGCATCGAAGGAGCCGCGCTCGAAGGGGAGGGTGGAGACGTCGGCGGTCCGGAACTTGACGTTCCGCAGCTTCAGCGCATTCGCCTTCCGCTGCGCCCGGTCCAGCATCGCTTCGGCGAGATCGAGTCCGACGACGGAGCCTCCCGGGCTCACCGCCTGCGCGGCCAGGATCGCCGGATAGCCGGTTCCCGACCCGAGGTCCAGCACGTGCTGCCCCGGCCGCAACCGCGCCTCCGCCACCAGCCGGTAATTCACAAAGGCGAGATTGCGGTCCAGCTTCTCATCCCATTTCTCCCATCCGGGGGCGACGCGGTTCCAGTCCTGGCGTTGCGCGTCGATGATCTGTTGTGCATCAGTCGGCATGGACGGTCTCCATTCGGTGAAAAAGTCCAAGATGATCGTTAGGTTTGCTTGACATCCGCAATGATCGTGTGCAGCCCGGAGGCGCCGTCCGGCATCGGCCGCGCCAGCTCGGAGATCTGAAGCTGGCCCTTCTTGTCGATCGCACGCACCATGACTTGATACTTGCCGGGCTTCGGCGGCCGCCAACGGTAATTCCAGATGACCCACGAATAGGGCGAGAGCGCCGGCTCGAGCTCCGCGTCCTGCCAGGACTTCCCGTGATCCAGGCTCACCTCCACCTTGGCGATGGCATTCGGCCCGCCGAAGGCGATGCCGCGGAAGGTCTGCTCGGGACCGGTCAGGGTCTGATAGTGCCCGGGGCTGTCGATGCGCGAGAAGATCTTGATGGTGCCGTCGTCGGTCCAGCCCTTGCGCTGCCAGTATCCTTTATAGTCGCCGTTGTAGGCCTCGATCTCGACGATCCATTTCACGTTTTTGATGCCGTAGAGGCCCGGCACGATGAGGCGAAGCGGATAGCCGTGCTCTTTCGGCAGCTTCTCGCCGTTCATGAGATAGGCCAGCATGACGTCGTCCTGCATGGCGCGCGCGAAGGGGATGCTGTCGTCATAGCCGTCGGCCGCTTTGAAGACGATATCGCGGGCGGTCTCCTCTTCGACGCCGGCTTCTTTCAGAAGAGCCTTAAGGGAGATTCCCCGCCAGACCGCGTTCCCCAGGCTGTCCCCGCCGGGAAGCGTATCGATGCACATGAGCGTGGTGCCCTGGTCGAAGGCGTCCCGGTTGAGGATGTCCCGCCAGCCGAGGTGCATCGGCTTCTTGACCTCGCCGCTGATGGTGAGCCGCCACTGTTCGACGTCGAGGTCGCGCGAGACGTTGAACGGGGAGTCCATATAATTGACCACGTAGAACTTGTCGTTGGGCGTGAAATAGAGGGTCTCGCGGGGCGGCATGGCGAACATGCCGCCGAACAGGCTCCCCATCGAATCGCACCCGGGGAGGCCGGCCACGAGGCTGAGGCCGCCGAGTTTCAGCCCCATTTTCAAGAGCGCCCGCCGGTTCAGTGCCGAGCAGTCCCGCATGGCAAGATTATGGGTGATTGAGACGCGGCATCGCAAGCGGATCACCTCCGGAAATGCTCGCCCGGCCCTTGACTCCACGACAAAATGCGGGTACCTTATAGTCCTGCGTCGGAGTTCAGAGGGTTTACGCCCCTCCGTGGAGCCAACCGGCTCCGGCATCTTTTCCATCCGGCTTGACACGTTTCTGAGCCGTATAGTAAGGTATGCGGCTCCGGCGAAGCCTGTTCTTTGACAACTGAATAGAGCGAGATAACGAGGTAAGGTGTATTGAAGTGGTGGCCCTCGGATCCAATTCAGCAGAAACACTCTTGAGAGTTTGATCCTGGCTCAGAACGAACGCTGGCGGCGCGCCTAACACATGCAA
>CAYJUM010000090.1:0-9085 GCA_964373355.1 uncultured Nitrospirales bacterium
ATGGGACACCTCCCGTTCCTCTGGGGGAACAGCCTACGCCGGCTTGCCGCACAATTCAACGCCTAGAAGAGTCGCGCTGGTGGCGGGGGGATGGGAGTGGGTCGCACAGCCTCTGAGCAGGGCGGATGGGGCCACCCGGTTGTGAGGTTGTGATCTCGTCAGCAGGTTCGGGGTCCGGGGCGAGGAAGTCGGAGGCGGGGAGCGCCTTCCCCGCCACGACCGTGACGTAGGACTCGATCGCGGCGTCCAACTCGGCCCGGACCTGCCCGGCGGCCTTGAGACGCATGAGCATGTCCGGTCTCAACCGCAACGCCTGCTGGATGAACATGAGGCTGCCGGGCGACATCGGCAGGCAGCGATCGATCCGGCGCTCGCAGGCTGCGCAGACCAGGCCGCCCGATCCCGGCGCAAACCGCATCGTCACGCCGCAGGACTTGCCGCACGCCGCGCAGTGGTCGGTCTGCGGCTGAAACCCGGTGTGCCCCAGCAGCCGGATCTGATAGACGAGCGCGTCCAGCGTGGCGTCCGTCGTGTGGATGAGCGCGCGGAAGCCTTCCAGGAGCGTCTCGAAGATCCGCCCCGTCGCGTCGCCCTCTCCACTCACCGCGTCCACGAGATTGGCCAGCCGCGCCGCGGCCGACATCCGCGACAGATCCTCCCGCAGCGAGGCGAAGCTTTCCTGGATGTCTGCCTGGGTGATCCGATACAGCGGATCGTTGCCCTTCTCGAACAGGTTGAGGTCCGCGTGGACGAAGGGCTCGAGCGCGCTGCCGAAGCGGCTCTTCACGCGCCGCGCGCCCCGGGCCACGCCCCGGAGCTTGCCGAAGCGGAGCGTGTAGAACGTCACGATGCGGTCGGCCTCCCCCCACGTGCGGCTCTTCAGGGCGATGGCCGGTGTCTTCAGCAATCCCATAGTTCTCTCGTTGGGCGTGAAGCGTTAGGGGTAAGGCGAACCCCCCGAGCATTTCCGATTTTACCCCTTACGCCTGACGCCTCGCGTTATTTGAGATACTCCAGAAAGAGGGTGGCCAGCGTGAGATAGATCGCGATGCCGGTGATGTCGTTGGCGGTGGTGACGAACGGGCCGGCGGCGATCGCGGGGTCCACGCCGAACCGCTTGAGGAGGATCGGCATGATGGTGGCCATGCTCGTCGAGACGAAGAACGCGATGATCAGCGACAGGCCGACGACCATGCCCAGGAACCCCTGGTCGTGCCAGAGCCAGCCCAGGACCGTGAGGATGATCCCGCACGTGAAGCCCAGGAGCAGGCCGGTCCGCACCTCCCGGAAGAACACTTTCCACACATCGGCCAGCTCGATGCCGCCGGTGGCCAGCCCGCGGATGATCAGGGTGGAGGACTGCAGGCCCACGTTGCCGCCCATGGCGGCGATCACGGGGATGAAGCTGACGATCGCGACGACCTCCTGGATGGTGTACCGGAAGAACCAGAGGATCGCGCCCGATACGAGGCTCCCGATGAGGTTCGTGAAGAGCCACGGCAGCCGGCGGCGGGCCGCTTCCAGGCTGGAGGATTTCAACAGGGCATCCTCCTCGGCGGCGCCCGCCATCTTCAACATGTCTTCGGTCGCTTCCTCCCGGATGACGTCCACGACGTCGTCCACGGTGATGATCCCCACCAGCGTGTTGTCCTTCTCCACCACGGGGATCGCCAGCAGGTTATAGCGGGCCACCTGCTTGGCCACTTCTTCCTGGTCCATGTCCACCGTCACGCTCATCACGTCCCGCGCCATGATGTTCTTCAGGGGGGTGGCCGGCGGCACGGTCAGGAGCTGCCGGAGCGAGAGCACGCCCACCAGGTGGTCCTCCTTGTCGGTCACATAGATGTAGAAGACCATCTCGACGTCCGTGGCGTGCTGCAGCCGCCGGATGGCTTCCTGCGCCGTGGTGTCCTCCGACAGCGAGAAGAACTCGGTGGTCATGATGCTGCCGGCCGTCCCCTCCGGGTACTTCAACAGGTCGGCAATGTCGGTGGAGTCCTCGGTCCTCATCAACGTGAGGATCTCCTTGGCTCGCTCCTCCGGCAGGACTCCCAGGATGTCGGCCACATCGTCCGAGCCGAGGTCTTTCAGCAGCCAGGCGACATCCGGCGGCGCCATGTCGGCCAGGACTAGGCGGATGCTGTCGGCGTCCAGCTCGCTCAACACCTGCGCGCGGAGGGCGTCTCCACGGACCAGCTCGAACACGGTGCATTTGTCCTTGGGCAGCGAGAGGTGGACGATGACTTTGGCGACGTCGGCCGGATGGAGGCGGCCCAGGATCTTGCTGAGGTTCGTGATGGCGCCGCGGCGGAGCAGACGCTGGACCGACGCCAGGACGAGGTCGAATTTCGACTGCCCCTTCTCGACGGGCTCGCGCGAGAGCTCCCTCAAGAGATCTTTTTCAGCCTGCCGTGAACGTTCTGGCTGCATGCGTCAGTCTTTCCTGCTGACAAGCTGACAAGTCCCACTCCACACGCCACCGTGCGAGCGATGGATTTGAGGCCTGTCGGCAAGCGTGTCATCTACCTTCACTAATAGCCCAATTCCGCCAGGAGCTGATCGTCGTCCCGCCAGGCCGGCCGGACTTTCACCCACAGCTTCAGGAAGACCTTCATCCCGAACAGCCGCTCCATCTCGACCCGGGCCTCGGTCCCCACGGCCTTGAGCAGGTCCCCCTGTTTGCCGATGACGATCGGCTTCTGGGACTCCTTCTCCACGAGCACGGTCGCCGTGATGCGGGCCAACTTGCCTTCCTCGATGAATTCATCAATCTCCACCGCCACCGAGTGCGGCACCTCCTGCCGGGTCTTCTGCAGAATTTTCTCGCGGATGAGCTCCGCCGCCAGGGTGCGCATGGTCTGATCGGTCAGCGTCTCCTGATCATACACCGCGTCCCCTTCCGGCAGAGCCTTCACGGTCAGCTCCAGCAGGCGGTCCACGTTCAGCCCGGTCGCGGCCGAGAGCGGCACGATTTCCGTCCACTCCAGCATGGGGCGATAGGCCTCGATCAGCGGCAGGACCCGGGCCTTGTTCACCAAGTCCACCTTGTTGATCAGCAGGAACAGCGGCGCCCCCGTGATGAGCCGCCGGACCTCCTCCAGGGCGAACAGGTCCCCCTGCCGCGGCGGCGCCGTGGCTTCGACCATGACGTAGACCACGTCGGCTTCCCGCATGGTGTCCAGCGCCGTGCGCATCATCCGGCTGTTGAGCTGGTGCTGCGGCTTGTGCAGCCCCGGCGTGTCCAGGAAGACGAACTGGGCGTCGGCCCGGTGCAGCACGCCCAGCACGCGGGTCCGCGTGGTCTGGGGCTTGTCCGAGACGATGGCCACCTTCTCCCCCAGCAGCGTGTTGAGCAGCGTGGACTTCCCCACGTTCGGCCTGCCGACGATCGCGACGGTTCCCGATTTCATAACTCCGACGGAGAGGCGAGAGGCAAGGGGCCATGGGCGATGGGGTTCTCCTCGGATTTTCATGTTCCCGGCCCCTGGCCTATGGCCTATCGCCCCTCGCCCTTGCTTTCCTCGACGATCTGGAAGACCGTCTCCCCTTTCCGCACGAACCCCAGGCGCTCGCGGGCCAGTTCCTCGATCCGCACCGGGTCGTGCTGGATGCGGGTGATCTCGGTGCGCAGCTCGAGATTGGCGCGTTCCAGGGTCTTGATGTCCTGCTCCAGATGCCGGACGTTGCGGAGCATGGTCAGGTACGTCGGCACGCCCATCTCATCGAAGAAGAAGGACACGATGAGCAGAATGCCCAGCGCCCCGCCGGCCACCAGGGCAAAGCCCCAGGACCGCCGCCGCTGCCATTCGAGCGACTGGTGGCTATGGTTGCGTTTGGCCATGGGTCATGACTGGACCCGGACCGCCTTGCGTCCCGGATAGAGCGCGGCCGGCCCCAGCTCCTCTTCGATGCGCAGCAACTGATTATACTTCGCGACGCGGTCGGTCCTGGACAGGGATCCGGTCTTGATCTGGCCGGTGTTCAGCGCCACCGCCACGTCGGCGATCGTGGTGTCCTCGGTCTCGCCCGAGCGATGGGAGATCACCGCGGTATAGCCCGACCGCTTGGCCAGGTCCACCGCCTCCAGCGTCTCGGTGAGCGTCCCGATCTGATTCAGCTTGATCAGGATCGAATTGGCGATGCCGTCCCGGATGCCCCGGGCGAAGATCTCGACGTTCGTCACGAAGATGTCGTCGCCGACGAGCTGCACCCGCTCGCCCAGTCGCTCGGTCAGCATCTGCCAGCCCTTCCAGTCCTGCTCGCTGAGCCCGTCTTCGATGGAGAGGATCGGATAGCGGTCCAGCAACTGCGCATAGTAGCGGATCATGTCTTCGGACGACCGCTCGGGCTCCGCTTCGGCCTTCAGGACATACCGGCCCTTCGCGTAGAACTCGCTGGCCGCAGGATCGAGCGCCAGGGCCACGTCCTTGCCGGGCCGGTAGCCGGCCCCCTCGATCGCCTCCAGGATCAGCCCCAGCGCGGCTTCGTTGGACTCGAGGTCCGGCGCGAACCCGCCCTCATCCCCGACCGCGGTATTCAAGCCTTTCTTTCTGAGCAAGGCCTTGAGGGTGTGGAAGACCTCGGCCCCCATCCTCAAGGCTTCCCTGAAGGACGAGGCGCCGACCGGCATGATCATGAATTCCTGCAGGTCCAGCCGGTTGTCGGCGTGCGCGCCGCCGTTGATGATGTTCATCATCGGCACCGGCAGGGTGCGGCCGTTCGCCCCGCCCAGATAGCGGTAGAGCGGCTGGCCGGATTCGGCGGCCGACGCGCGGGCGACGGCCAGCGAGACCCCGAGGATCGCGTTGGCGCCGAGGCGGCTCTTGGTCTTGGTGCCGTCCAACTCGATCATGGCGCGATCCACGGCGACCTGGTCGGACGCCTCCATGCCCCGCACCCGCCGCGCGATCTCCGCGCCGATGTTCGCGACCGCCTTGGAGACGCCCTTCCCCAGCCAGCGTTTCTTATCGCCGTCGCGGAGCTCGACGGCCTCCTTCTCGCCGGTCGAGGCGCCGGAGGGCACCGCGGCGCGCCCCTGCGCGCCGCTCTCCAGCAGGACATCGACTTCGACGGTCGGGTTCCCCCGCGAGTCCAGGATCTCCCGGCCTTTGACCTCCCGTATGCCGCTCATCTCAAATCCCGTGAGGCGTGAAGCGTGAAGCGTCCAAATCCTTGTTTTCTCTGTCCTTGTACCACATCTGGAACGAGTTTGAAACGGCGAAGTGCGGCAGGAGACGTTCGAAGCAAGGTCATGCTGGACGGAGCGACTCGCCGGAGGAGCAGGGAGGACCGGCCCCATCGGACGGAGCCACTCGATGAGCCCTGGCCTCATCCGGCCAGTTTTTTCTTCAGCAGCTCATTCACCGTTCCCGGGTTCGCCTTGCCGCCGGAGGCCTTCATCACCTGGCCCACAAAAAACCCGAACACCGCCTCCTTGCCGGCTCGGTACTGAGCGAGCTGGGCGGGGTTCTTGTCCATCACGTCCTGGATCAGCCGGTCCAGCGCCGATTCGTCCGAGACCTGCGTGAGCCCCCGCTCCTTGACGATCTGCTCGGGCGTCTTGCCTCCGGCATACAGCTCCGGAAAAATCTCGCGGGCGGCCTTCAGGCTGACCGTCCCGTCATCCACCAGCCGAAGCAGGCTCACCAGCCGCTCCGGGCTGACCGGGGAGGCCGTGACGGGCGTATTCGAATTGTTCAGCGCCCGGAGCAACTCGCCCATGACCCAGTTGCTGACGGTCTTGGGCTGGCCGTAGAGCTTCACGCAGGCTTCAAAGTAGTCCGCGAGCTCCCTGGAGTCGGTCAGGACGCCTGCGTCATATTCCGGCAGCCCGTAGTCTTTCACGAACCGCTTGAGGCGCCCGGCCGGCAGCTCGGGAAGCGTGCGGCGCAATTCTTCAACCCAGTCCTCGGCGAGGGCCATCGGCACCAGATCGGGATCGGGGAAATAGCGGTAGTCGTGCGCCTCTTCCTTGCTGCGCATCACGGCGGTCTGGCCCTTGTCCACGTCCCACAGGCGGGTCTCCTGCTCGATCCGGCCGCCCTCGGAGAGGACCTTGGTCTGCCGCTTGATCTCGTACTCCAGCGCCTCCTTCACGAACTTGAACGAATTGATGTTCTTCAATTCCACCTTCGTCCCCAGGCGTTCCTCCCCGACGGGGCGCAGCGAGAGATTCGGCTCGCAGCGGAGGCTCCCCTGCTCCATGGTGCCGTCGCAGACTCCCAGATAGACGAGGATGTCCCGGAGCTGCTTCAGGTAGGCGACGACCTCCTCCGGCGAGCGCAGGTCCGGCTCGGTCACGATCTCCAGCAGCGGAGTCCCGGCCCGGTTCAGGTCCACCCGGCTCTCGGTCCCGCCGCCGTCATGGAGGTTCTTCCCGGCGTCCTCCTCGAGATGCGCCCGGCGGATCTGCACGCGCTTCACCGCGCCGGCGACCTCGACGTCGAGCCAGCCTTTCTCGCAGATGGGGGCTTCGTACTGGGAGATCTGATAGCCCTTGGGAAGGTCCGGATAGAAGTAGTGCTTGCGGGCGAACCGGTTGGCGAGACGGATCGTGCAGTTCAGCGCCAGGCCGGTCCTGACGGCCATCTCCACGGCCTTGCGGTTGATGACCGGGAGCGTGCCCGGCATTCCGAGACAGACCGGGCAGGTTTGCGTGTTGGGCGGCTTGCCGAACTCCGTCGCGCAACCGCAGAACATCTTGGACTGGGTCTGCAGTTGGGCATGCACCTCCAGCCCGATGACCGCCTCATACGTCTTCGCGCTCAGCTTTTCTTCTCTCCCGTGAGCTTGTCGCGCTCGCGACGCATCGCTTCCCGCCCGGCCTCGAACGCCTCGGCGAGCAGCGCGCTCTTCTCCTGCAGGAACTCGCGGCCCTTTTCCACCGCCGTGCCCCAGGCCTCGGCTGCTTCGTCCGCGATGGTCCCGAGGTCCTCCCCGGCCCGCCGCGCATACTTGCGCAACTGCTCGCGCGACTCACGCCCGGTCTGCGGCGCCAGCAGCACCGCGACGGCGGCGCCCAGCAGCGCCCCGCTCAGGAACGCCACGATCATCAACCCCGATGCATTGTCCCTGTCTTCACCCTCCATTGTTCTGCCCTCCTTCCTTTCGTACCCGTTCTTTGACCACGGCCGACGCCGCGCGAATGCCGGCGACCACGCTGGCCATATTGGCCAGCAGCCCCCCGCTCCTGAACCGGAGCGCCCCGCTGACCTGTTGCAGCGTGTCGCCGATGTCTCCCACCGCATGGAGGAACACCGAGGCGTGCTCCAGCCCGCCCTTGGTCCGGTCGGCCAGCTCGTTGATGTTCTCCGCCATCCGGCGGAGGTCGCTCAGCACGGTCGGCAGCTCCTGATTCATCTGCGCCAGCAACTGCCGGGTCTCGGCCACCGTCTTCTTGACCTCGAGCAAGGTGGGCACCAGATAGCCCACCAGCACCGCGAATACCACCGCGACCACCGCGGCCGCTATCTCGACAATCATCTGCGCCTCCTCCCACGCGTGACGCGTCACGCGTCACGCGTAACGGATGAGTGGCTTCCTCGATCGCCAGGCCGTCGCCTGCTCGTAGGCATGGGCGGCCCGTAGAAGAGTCTCTTCCTGGAAGGGCCGTCCCAGAAGCTGCAGGCCGACCGGCAGCCCCGCCTGCGTGAACCCGCACGGCACCGCGATGGCCGGAATGCCGGCGAGGTTCACCGAGATCGTGTAGATGTCCGAGAGGTACATCTGCAGGGGGTCTTCGACCTTCTCGCCCAGCTTGAAGGCGGGCGTCGGCATCACCGGCGTCGCCAGCAGGTCCACTTCCTGAAAGACCGCGTCGAATTCGCGCTTGATCAGCGTCCGCGCCGCCTGCGCCTTGCCGTAGTAGGCCTCGTAGTATCCCGCGCTCAGGGCGTAGGTCCCGAGCATGATGCGGCGCTTCACTTCCGGCCCGAAGCCTTCCTGCCGGGTCTTCCGGTACAGATCGAGGAGGTCCTTGCTCTTGGAGCGCAGCCCGTACTTGACGCCGTCGTACCGGGCGAGGTTGGAGCTCGCCTCGGCCGTGGCGATGAGGTAGTACGTGGCGACGGCCACCTCCGTGCTCGGCAGCGACACGTCCATGATCTCGGCGCCCAACCGCTTCAACTCCTCGATCGCCTCCCGCACGGCCTGCTCGACCTCCGGATCGAGCCCTTCCGCGAAGTATTCCTTCGGCACGCCGACTTTCAGCTTTTTGAGGTCCCGTTTCTTGAGCGCCTTGGTGTAATCCGGCACCGGCACGTCGGCGGACGTCGAATCCCGCGGGTCATGGCCGGCGATCACGTTCAACAGCAAGGCGGCGTCCGTGACGTCCTTCGTGATCGGACCGATCTGATCCAGCGAGGAGGCGAAGGCGACCAGGCCGTAGCGCGACACGCGCCCGTAGGTCGGCTTCAAACCGACCACGCCGCAGCTCGCCGCCGGCTGCCGGATGGACCCCCCGGTGTCCGACCCCAACGCCGCCGCGCATTCGTCGGCCGCCACGGCCGCGGCCGAGCCGCCGCTCGAGCCTCCCGGCACGTGGCGCAGGTTCCAGGGGTTGCGGCTGGGGCCGAAGGCCGAGTTCTCGGTGGAGGACCCCATCGCAAACTCGTCCAGATTGGTCTTGCCCAGGAGCAGGAACCCGTTCGCGCGCAGCCGCGCGATGACGGTCGCGTCGTACGGCGGCACGAAGCCGCTGAGGATGCGCGAGGCGCAGGTGGTCTGCACCCCTTCGGTGCAGATGTTGTCCTTGACCGCGATCGGCATCGCCATCAGGGGCGAGGTCTTGCGCCATCCCTTCAGCTTGTCGTCGAGCGCCTGGGCCTGGGCCATGGCCGGGTCCTTCAGCACGGTGATATAGGCCTTGACCTTGGGCTCCACCTGGGTGAGCCGGACGGCATACGCGTGCACGATCTCGCGGGCGCTGACTTCCCCCCGGATGAACTTGTCCTGGAGCTCGTGAAGCGTCAGCTTGTGGAGCGACATACCTACCCATGGCTAGAGGCGCGAGGCACTAGGCGATAGGGAACCCGGCCCATAGCCCTCCCTCTAGCCTCTAGCTGACATGTTGCAGAACATCGATCAC
>CAYJUM010000091.1:0-9041 GCA_964373355.1 uncultured Nitrospirales bacterium
CGATGCCCTCGATCACCTCCCGCTTGAGCGTGGAGGCATCGGCCAGCATGGGGTAGAGCTTCGCGGGGCGGAGATTGGCGAAGAGCCCCAGTTGCTCGCGCAGGCCGAGGAGCGCGCGTTCGGGGCGCAGGCTGTACTCCAACCCTTCCCACCGGGGCCCGCCGACCGCCCCGAGCAGGACCGCGTCGCTTTGCTTGGCGAGCTGCAGGGTGTCCTGCGGCAGCGGCAGGCCGACCTTGTCGATCGCATGCCCCCCGACGTCGCCCCAGGCGAACTCGAACACGTGGCCGAACCGCTCCGCCACGGCTTTCAGCAGCTTGACGGCTTCAGGCGCCACCTCGCGCCCGATGCCGTCGCCGGGAAGGACCGCCAGCCTGGCTTTCATGTGCACATCCCGCTCTGCCTGGCGTACGCGAACACGTCGCCGGCCTTGATGATCTCCAGCACGTCGCCCAGGGGGTGCAGCCGATGCGTCCGGTTCGCCGTGAGGTTCCGGAGCACGAGTCCCCCGACATCGATCTCCAGCTCGTCCCCGGTCGTGATCTGCTCCCACACCGGCTCTTGCGTCTCGAACGGGACCAGAAATCCACCGTTGACGGCATTGCGGTAGAAGATCCGCGCGTAGGACTCGGCCACGACCGCTTCGACCCCGGCGATCTGCAACGCCGCCGGCGCGTGCTCCCGGGAGGAGCCGCAGCCGAAGTTCTTCCCGGCCACGAGGATCCGGAACGGCGAGACGTGCTCGCCCTCCGGCACGAAGCGCACGTGCCCCTGCGGAAGTCCCGCCGCCTGGTCGGGCACACCCGAGAGGGCATAGACGCCGTAGAGCTTCCGCTCCTCGGGATCGCCCAGGCTGTAGACCAGGTGCTTGGCGGGGATGATCTGGTCCGTGTCGATGTTGTGGCCCAGCACATAGGCCGGGCCTCGAATCCGCTCTTTCATGACGTCGGGTCCACGGTGAGGTTACGCCAGGAATTCCCGAGGGTCGGTGATCTTCCCGGTCACCGCCGACGCCGCCACGGTGTAGGGAGACGCCAGGTACACTTGGGCCGACTTCGAGCCCATGCGGCCGGGAAAATTCCGATTGGTGGTCGAGATGCAGACTTCGCTCTTGTTGAGCCGGCCGAAGGTGTCGGACGGCCCGCCCAGGCAGGCGGCGCAGGACGCGCCCTGGGAGATGACCGCCCCGGCTTGCTCGAAGATCTGCTGCAAGGGCTCGCCGTCCAGACGCTCCGTGGCCAAGGCCCTGGCCACTTCGGTGGTGGCCGGCACCACGAAGGTATCCACCTTGACGTGTTTCCCCTTGAGGATCGCGGCGGCGGCCCGGAAGTCGGTGAGCTTGCCGCCCGTGCAGGAGCCGATATAGGCCCGGTCCAGCGAGATGTCCCGGCACCGGAACGCCGTATCCCGATTGTCGGGAGAATGGGGCTTGGCCACGGTCGGCTCGATCTCGCGGGTCCGGTACGTCCGCACGCTGTGAAATTTGGCGTCCGGGTCGTTCTGCACGATCTCGAAGGGTTTGTCGGTCTTGGACCTGACGAAGGCCTCGGTCAGAGCGTCCGGCGCGATGACCCCGTTCTTCCCCCCGGCCTCGATCACCATGTTGCAGAGCGTCATACGTTCTTCGATGCCGAGCGACATGACGCCGTCTCCGGCGAATTCCATCGCCCGGTACGTGGCGCCGTCCACGCCGATATCGCCAATGATGTGCAGGATCAGGTCCTTGGCCATCAGGTACGGCGGCAGCGGGCCCTCAAAGACGAACCGCATCGTCTCCGGCACCTTGACCCAGAGCTTGCCGATCCCCATCACGAGCGCGGCGTCGGTGTTGCCGATGCCCGTGGCGAATTCCCCGAACGCCCCCGCGGTGCAGGTGTGCGAATCGGTCCCGAACAGCACTTCGCCGGGGCGGGTGTGCCCCTCCTCCGGCAGCGCGATGTGGCAGACGCCCTTGTAGCGCGGCGTCCCCACGTCGTAGAAGTACGGGAGCTGCTGTTCGCCGGCAAACTGCCTGAGGAGGTCCACGTTCCGGCCCGCATGGAGGTCGCGGGTGAAGATGTAATGATCCGGGATGACCACCACCTTCTCGCGGTCCCAGACCTTCGCCGTCTTCCCGAACTGTTTGTGGAAGATCTGAATGGTCCCCGGCCCGCAGACGTCGTGAGTCATCAGGATGTCCACGTCCACCCAGATATTCTGGCCCGGCGACAGGCAGGCGGCGCCCGCGTGCCGCGCCAGAATCTTTTCCGTCATCGTCATGCCCATGTGAAACGCTCTCCCGCTCAGATCACCGGCACTTTTTTCGACGGGTCGGAATCCTTGACCATCCAGTAGGCCAGCTTGTTCAAGGCGCTGAGGTACGCCCGGGCGGAGGCCACGATGATGTCGGTGTCGGCGCCGTGCCCCGTCGCCGTCTTGCCGCCCTCCTCGATGCGGACCGACACCTCGCCCTGCGCATCGGTCCCGCCGGTAATGGCCTTGACGACGTAACTGAGCAACCGGCTCTTGGTCTGGGTCATGCCGGCGATCGTCCGGTAGACGGCGTCCACCGGCCCGTCACCCTTGCCGATCTCCTTCACCATCCGTCCTTCGATCTCCAGCTCGACCGTCGCGGTCGGCACCTGGTCCGTGCCGCTCTCGATCCGCAGGGATTTGAGCACGAAGCGCTCGGGGATCTTGGCGATCTCATCGGAGATGATGACCTCGAGATCCTCCTCATAGATGTCCTTCTTCTGGTCGGCGAGGCGCTTGAACCGCTCGAACGCATGGTTCAACTCCGCGTCCGTGAGGCGGTAGCCAAGCTCCTCCAGCCGCTGCCGGAAGGCATGGCGACCGGAGAGCTTGCCCATCACGAGCTTGCTCTGCACGAGGCCGATGGACTGCGGCTGCATGATCTCATAGGTGCTCTTTTCCTTCAGCAACCCATCCTGATGGATGCCGGAGGTGTGCGCGAAGGCGTTGGCGCCGACGATGGCCTTGTTCGGCTGGACCACCATGCCCGTGACCTTGCTGACGAGCCGGCTGGCCTTGGACAGCTCCTCGGTGCGGACCCGGGTGTCGGCCTTGTAGAAGTCCTTGCGCGTCCGGAGCCCCATCACGAGCTCCTCCAAGGACGCATTCCCGGCGCGCTCCCCGATCCCGTTGATGGTGCACTCCACCTGTCCGGCGCCCTCCAGCACGGCGGCCAGGGAATTGGCGACCGCCAGACCCAGGTCGTTGTGACAGTGGACCGAGATCACGGCGCGATCGCTGTTCGGCACCCGCTCGCGGATGCCGCGGATCAGGGCTCCGAATTCCTGCGGCGTCGCATAGCCGACCGTGTCCGGGATATTGACGGTGGTGGCTCCCGCGGCGATGACGGCCTCGAGGACCTCGTAGAGATAGGCCGGATCGGAGCGGCTTGCATCCATGGGCGAAAATTCCACGTCGTCCGTGTAGCCTTTCGCGCGCTCCACCATCTCCACCGCGCGCTTCAGCGCGTCTTCGCGCGACATCCGGAACTGATGCTTGAGGTGGATGTCGGAGGTGGACAGAAACGTATGGATCCGGGTCTTGGGCGCCCCTTTCAGCGCGTCCCAAGCACGGTCGATGTCCTCGGGCCTGGCGCGGGCCAGGCTGCAGATGACCGGTCCTTCGACTTCATGGGCAATCCGCTGGACCGCCTCGAAGTCGCCCGGCGAGCTGAAGGCGAACCCCGCTTCGATGATATCCACCTCCAGCCGGGCAAGCTGCTTGGCGATCATCACCTTCTCCTCGACGTTCATGCTGGCCCCGGGAGACTGCTCGCCGTCCCGCAAGGTGGTGTCGAAGATCCGGATCATTCGGGTGGTCATGCTGTCCTCTCCTCCAAACAAAAAAGCCTTCCTCCCCCCGGGATGAAGGCCGCCGCGCTCCGTGACGCAGTGCGCTACTCTTTGGTCTCGGCCGCCGGCCGCTCCGGAGTGGGGGCTCCCCGCTTGCCCGCCTTCCCCAGCAGCACAAATCCCTTTTCAACCAGACCGGACACCGCATAGCCTGCGAATACGAGGAACAGCATGGCCTGGGGCCAGGCCGCGATGAGCATCAGGGCCAGGATCGCCCAGACCAGATAGTCGAAGTGCCGGCCGTCCCGGAACCGCAGGTCCTTGAAGCTGCGGTACTTGATCGTGCTGACCATCAGGAACGCCAGGGTCAGCGTGATGATCAGAATGAGGACCGGCTTGACCTCGGCTCCCAATCTCAGAATATGGTGATCGAACACCACGAGGGTGGCGATCACGCTGGCGGCGGCCGGAATGGGCAGCCCGGTGAAATGTTTCGTCTCCGTCGCGCCGACCATGACGTTGTACCGCGCCAGGCGCAGGGCGCCGCAGGCCACAAAGGCGAACATGACGGCGGATCCCAGCATCCCGTGTGTGCTCAAGGCCCAGGAATAGATCAGCAGCCCCGGCGCCAGGCCGAACGAGACCAGGTCCGCCAGCGAATCGTACTCGACGCCGAACTGGCTCGTGCTGTTCATCAACCTCGCGGATTTCCCGTCCAGCATGTCGAAGATCAACGCGACCAGGATCGCGGTCGCCGCCGAGACGTAATTGGCGTGGAAGACCGCCAGGATCGCGAACAACCCGCTGAACAGATTCCCGGTCGTCAGGAGGTTCGGGATCAGGTACACGCCCCGTTTGCGCTTGAGGTCCCTCATGCCGACTCCGCCTTCTCTCCGGCCTCCGGCAGCTCGCCGATCAGGGTCGCCCCGCCCTTCACATGGTCCCCGACCGCCACGTGCAGACGCGTCCCGCGCGGCAGGAACGTGTCCACCCGCGATCCGAAGCGGATCAGGCCGAAGCGTTCGCCGCAGCTGACGGGGTCCCCGGGGCTGGCCCAGCAGACGATACGGCGGGCGATCAGCCCGGCCACCTGCACGCAGAGCACGCGCGTGCCCTCGAGCGTTCTGATCAGCAGCGCGTTTTGCTCGTTCCGGAGCGTGGCCTCCGGCCGGTTGGCCGGGACGAAGCGGCCCGGCTGATAGGTCACGTCCTCAACCGTCCCTTCGCAGGGGATGCGATTCACGTGCACGTCGAGGATGTTCAGAAAGATGCTGACCCGCAACGCCCGATCCTTCAGGAACCGCGGCTCGTATTCCTCCTGGATGGAGACGACCTTGCCGTCGCCCGGCGCGACGACCGCATGCGGCTGGCAGGGAACGGCACGCCGCGGGTTCCGGAAAAACCAGGCCGCAAAGATCGCAAGACCGGCCAGCAGCCCCGCCGCGGCGGTCCATCCGGCCAGGGCCGCCACCCCGGAGGCGACGGCGGCCGCCGCCACGAAGGGCACCCCTTCCTTGACGATCGGAATTCCTGCCGCACGATCAACCATGCTCTATGTTCCCTTCGCTCGTGAAAATCGCCTGCCGCGTTCAGTTCTTGCTCCGGTCGACCAGTTTACCCTTCTTCAGCCAGGGCATCATGGCGCGGAGCTTGGCGCCGACCTCTTCGATCGGATGCCGTTCGCCCTTCGCCAACAAGGCATTATAAACCGGCCGATTGGCCTGATTCTCCAGCACCCACTCCCGGGCGAACGCCCCGCTCTGGATTTCCGTCAGAATCTTCCGCATCTCCTGCCGGGTCTTGTCGGTGATGATGCGCGGCCCGCGGGTCACATCCCCATACTTGGCGGTCGTGCTGACGGAATACCGCATGTTGGCGATGCCACCCTCGTAGATCAGGTCCACGATCAGCTTGACCTCGTGCAGGCACTCGAAATAGGCCATCTCCGGCGCGTAGCCCGCATTGACCAGCGTCTCGTACGCGCTCTGGATCAGGGCTGTGAGCCCGCCGCACAGCACCACCTGCTCTCCGAAGAGGTCGGTCTCGGTCTCCTCGCGGAAGGTGGTCTCGATCACGCCGGCACGCCCGCCGCCGATGGCCTTGGCATAGGCCAGGCCCACCCCATGCGTCTTGCCGCCGGGGTCCTGATGGACCGCGAGCAGCATCGGCACGCCGCTGCCCTTCGTATATTCGGAGCGGACGAGGTGCCCCGGTCCCTTGGGGGCCACCATGAAGACGTTGATCGCCGGCGCGGGCACGATCTGCCCGAAGTGGATGTTGAAGCCGTGGCCGAACGCCAGGTACGCGCCGTCGCGGAGGAAGGGCGCGATGTCGTTCCGGTAGATGGCCGCCTGGGCCTCATCCGGCGCCAGCAGCATCACGATGTCCGCGGCTTTGACGGCATCCGCGGTCGGCATGACCTTGAGGCCGCTCTGCTCCGCTTTCTTCCAGGACGCGCCCTCCCGGAGCCCGACGATCACCTGGGCCCCGCTGTCCTTCAGGTTGTGGGCGTGGGCGTGCCCTTGGCTGCCGTACCCGATGACCGCCACTTTCTTGTTCAGGATCTGCTGAATGTCCGCGTCCTGATCGTAATAGATCTTCATGGCTACTCCTGACTTCCGCTGAGGACGGTGAGAGTGTGGGCCGGGAGGAAGCTACTCTTTCACGATCCGTCTCGGCTGAGCGGCCGCGGGACGGATCGGCTCGCGGGCGATCGCCACCCGGCCGGTCCTCACCAGCTCTTTGATCCCGAGCGGCTGCAGCAGGTTGATGATGGCCGAGATCTTCTTGGTGTCGCCCGTGACCTCGATCGTGTAGGTGCTCGGGGTGGAATCGACCACGTTCGCGCGGAAGATGTCCGCGATCCGCAGCGCTTCGGCCCGGTCCTCCGGCTTGGTAAAGACTTTGATCAGCGCCGTCTCCCGCTCGACGAACTCGCTCTCGTTGAGGTCCACCACCTTGATGACGTCGATCAGCTTGTTGAGCTGCTTGACGATCTGCTCGATGATCCGGTCGTCCCCCGTCGTCACGATCGTCATCATGGACATCGAGGGGTCGAGCGTGGGCGCCACCGAGAGACTCTCGATGTTGAACCCCCGGCCGCTGAACAGCCCGGCGACCCGGGACAGGACGCCAAACTTGTTCTCAACGGCGACTGAGATGATGTGTTCCATCTTCAGACCGGTGCATATAGCGTATAGCTGATGGCGTATGGCTTTGAGCAGTCGGTTCCGGCCATTTGCCATTCGCCATAAGCTCTTGCGTTCCTACGCAGTCAGGACCGTGTCCTTGTCCTCGGGGCCGGTCTTGGTTCCGGCCGGCTGCTTCTTCTTCAGCTCGGGAGGATCGGCCAGGATCATCTCGTGATTGCAGCCGCCTGCCGGAATCATCGGATAGCAGTTTTCGTAGCGGTCCACCGGCACATCCACCACCACGGGGCGGTCCACCTGGAGGGCCTCCTGGATCACCGCGTCGATCTCGGAGACCTTCCCGGCCCTCAACCCGACGGCTCCGTAGGCCTCCGCCAGCTTCACGAAGTCGGGGACTGCGTCCAGGTAGCTCGAGGCGTACCGCCCTTCGTAGAAGAGGTCCTGCCACTGCCGGACCATGCCGTGGAACTGGTTGTTGACCACGAAGACCTTGACCGGGAGCTTATGGAGGACGGCGGTGGCCAGCTCCTGGGTGTTCATCTGGAAACTGCCGTCCCCCGCCAGGCACAGCACGAGGCGCTTGGGGAACGCCGCCTGCGCGCCCATCGCCGCCGGAAACCCGAAGCCCATCGTCCCGAGCCCGCCGGACGTCAGCCAGGTGCGAGGCTTGGCCAGCTTGAAATACTGCGCGGTCCACATCTGGTGCTGGCCGACGTCGGTGGAGACGATCGGGTCCCGATCCTTGGTGAGCTCATAGAGGCGACTGATGAGATGCTGCGGTTTGATCGGGCCCTCCGGGTCCTGCTCGTAGGTCAAGGGATGGGCCTTCTTCCACTCATTGATCTGATCCCACCACGGCTTGCGCAGCGCCTTCTGTTCCCCGTCCACCGTCGCCCGGAGCATGTTGTTGAGCTCCTGCAGCACCCGCTTGCAGTCCCCGACGATCGGAATATCCACGTTCACGTTCTTCCGGATGGACGTCGGGTCGATGTCGATGTGAATCACCTTGGCGTGCGGGCAGAATTCCGAGACCTTGCCGGTGACCCGATCGTCGAACCGGGCGCCGACCGCGATCACGAGGTCCGAGTAATGGACCGCCATGTTGGACCAGTAGGTCCCGTGCATGCCCATCATGCCCAGCGACAGGGGATGCTCGCCGGGGAATGCGCCCAGCGCCATGAGCGTCATGTCCACCGGAATGTTCGTCAGCTCGGCCAGCTCCATGAGTTCCTTGGAGGCGCCCGAGAACACGACACCGCCGCCGACGTACAGCACGGGCTTCCGCGCCTGGGCGATCGCCAGCGCGGCCTGCTTGATCTGCCACTTGTTGCCCTCGTAGGTCGGGTTGTAGCCCCGGATCGAGACGGAGCCGGGGTACTTGAAATCCCCCCTTGCCATGGCGACGTCCTTCGGGATATCCACGAGGACGGGCCCCGGCCGCCCGGTGGTCGCGAGGTAGAACGCTTCCTTGATCGTCACCGCCAGGTCGTTGACGTCCTTCACAAGGAAATTGTACTTGGTCACGGGCCGGCTGAGCCCGATGTTGTCCGCCTCCTGGAATGCGTCATTGCCGATGAGGCTCGTCGGCACCTGTCCGGTGAAACAGACGACCGGCACCGAGTCCATGTAGGCGTCCGCCAGGGCGGTGACGACGTTCGTCATCCCGGGGCCGGACGTCACGAGCGCCACGCCGGCCTTGCCCGTGGCCTTGGCATAGCCTTCCGCCATGTGACCGGCGCCCTGCTCATGGCGCACCAGGATAACGTCAAGGTCCTTCTGCTGGTGCAGGACATCGAAGATCTTCAACACCACTCCGCCGGGAAGCCCGAAGATGGTCTTGACCCCCTCGCGCTTCAGGGCTTCAACGAATATTTCTGCGCCGGTTAGTTTCATGGTCTCCGCTCGGCCATTCCCCTCGTGACGGACCGAGGCTTCTGGATCCCCCGCCCGCCCGGGAACTCCCAAATCCCTGAAAAACTGGAGAAAAGAGGGCTCATGGTAGCACTCTGGGGTTTTTTAAGTCAAGTGCAGACCGTAGATACGAAGGGGGATTCCTCGGCGCTACGTGCTCCCGGGCGGACGCTATATT
>CAYJUM010000092.1:0-8946 GCA_964373355.1 uncultured Nitrospirales bacterium
CGTCCTCGACGACCAGGACGCACCCGTTGGTCGGCTCACCGGAACCGAACATGGACGCTGATCGGATCTCCGACATGGTCCCCTCCTTATGAAATGCTCGTGCATTGCTGTCGTTTGCTGCGTTTCAGGGCGGAAGAAGGATGGGACCGAGGAATAAAAACGTCTCGGCTCTTCACAGCAAGGCTGATACCTGACGAGGACTGCGCGCCGGACGGGAACGGATTATGAACGTTTCAGAAGGCTTTTGCAAAAAGGCTGTCAGGCACGGGGCTGGGCCGTCGGGCGTGGGGTGGCTCTTTTCAGCAGAGGCTTGCTGATCTGCACCACCTACTCGAGAGCTTTGCCGCAGTGGGGACAGTCTCTGGAGGGCCGTCGCTTCTTGTGAAGCTCATCCACGCACCCCAACCCCAGGATTCCGGCCGGAAGCGCAAACATGCCGATCCTCAGCACGGCGATCACCGAGCCGAAGACCTTCCCCAGGGTCGTCACCGGCTCTGGATATCGCCGTAGCCGACGGTCGTGAGCGTCACCACCGCCCACTACATGGAGGCCGGGATGCTGGAGAAGACGTTGGGCTGGCTGTCATGCTCGACGCAATACATGACGCTGGAGATCATCACCAACACCATTACGATCATGAACACGGTCACCGTCAGCTCTTCTTTCTTGGCGGCAAAGACCCGGCCCAGTGTCTGCAGCGATTCGGAATAGCGCCCTATCTTGCACACGCTGAACAAGCGGAGCAGGCGCAAGGTCCGGAGCGCCCGCAAGTCCACCGGCACGATCATCGGCAGGTAGAACGGCAGGATCACGATCAGATCATGGCTGAACCGTGGATCGAGCATGCAGGCCCACAGCCTCAGCACGTACTCCACGGTAAACAGGGCGACGGAAAAGATCTCGAACAGCCGGAATTCCTGTCCATAGCGCAGGGACAATGCCGGCACGGTCTCCAGGATCACCGCCGGTATGTTCAGAAGGATGACCGCCATAAAGACGAGGCCGACCACCCGGGCAGGGGCGCCGGCCTCCGGCGAATCCTCCAGAATGTCCCGAAGCCGTTGCTTGAGTCCCTCAGCATCGGTCAGTGATCAGCAGTCTGAAGAATTTGACAGGAAGCGTCAAGTGAAGCAAAAACCAGAAGGTCAGCCCGAGAGGATGTTCAACGAGGTCGACCGACAAGCTGCGCGAGCGAAATCCCGAGGCGTACTCTATTCTGTACGTTGAGGGGTTGAGCGAGGCGAGAACGCCGTCGGAGGCCTTTTTCAGCATCCTAACTGGTGACGGCGCCTTCGGAGGCGGAGGACACATGCCTGGCATACTTGCCCATCACCCCGGAAGTATAGCGCGGGATGGGATGCTTCACCTTCTTGAGGCGGGCCTTGATCTCAGCCTGGGTCAGCTTGACGTCCAGCCGCCGTTTGGCGATATCAAAGACGACCATGTCGCCGTTCTTCAGGGCGGCGATCGGGCCGCGTCGGACCGCCTCCGGCGCGACGTGGCCGGCCATCAGCCCATGCGTGGCGCCTGAGAAGCGGCCGTCGGTCAAGAGCGCGACGGAGTCCCCGAGGCCCGCGCCGACGATCGCCGCCGTGACGCCCAGCATCTCCCGCATGCCCGGTCCTCCCGCCGGCCCTTCGTAGCGGATCACCACGACATCTCCCGCCTTGATCTGTCCGGCCTTGACCGCGGCAAAGGCGTCCTCCTCCCGGTCGTAGACCTTGGCCGGGCCGCGGAATGCCATCATCGAGTGTCCCGCCACCTTGACCACACAACCCTCCGGGGCCAGATTGCCCTTGAGGATGACCAGGCCACCGGTCGTCTTGATAGGATCGGCCAGCGGGCGCACGACACGCTGCCCCGGCGTCTCGGTCGCCTCGCGTGCCTCTTCGCCGATCGTCCGGCCGGTGACCGTGGGCTGCCCCGCGTGAAGCATGCCGGCCTCCAGGAGGCGCCGGGCCACCAGCATCGTCCCGCCCGCCGCATAGAGGTCGGTCGCCATGAAGCGGCCACCCGGCTTGAGGTCAACCAGCAGGGGCACCTTCCGGTTGATCTTGTCGAAGTCGTCGAGGGTCAGTCGCACGCCGGCTTCCCGCGCGACGGCCAGCAGGTGGAGGACGGCATTCGTGGACCCGCCGGTCGTCGCCACGGCGGCGATGGCGTTCTCGAGCGCCTTCCGGGTGATGATCTGTCGGGGCCGGAGGTCCTTGCGCAGCAGGTCCATCACCAGTTGCCCGCACCGGAACGCCACGTCGTCCTTCCGCGGCTCCATGGCCGGCACGCCGTTGCATCCCATCGGCGAGATGCCGAGGAACTCGAAGGCGATGGACATCGTATTGGCCGTGAACTGCCCGCCGCACGCGCCGGGGCCCGGGCAGGCGTGATCCTCCAAATCCTTGAGCTCGGCATCGGTCATCCTGCCGGACGAGTGCCGCCCGACCGCCTCGAAGACGTCCTGGATCGTCACATCGGCCCCGTGAAACTTCCCCGGCATGATCGAGCCGCCGTACAGCATCAGCGACGGCACGTTCAGGCGGGCCAGGGCCATCACGGTCCCGGGGATCGTCTTGTCGCATCCCGACAGCGCGACGACCGCGTCGAACAAATGGCCCCGGGCCACGAGCTCGATCGAGTCAGCGATGACCTCGCGGCTCACCAGGGAGGCCTTCATGCCCTCCGTGCCCATCGAGATGCCGTCCGAGACGGCGATCGTGTTGTACTCGATCGGGGTGCCTCCGGCCGCGCGGATGCCGGCCTTCACACGCTCGGAGAGCCTGCGCAGGTGAAAGTTGCAGGGCATCACCTCGATCCAGGTGTTGGCCACGCCGATGAGGGGCCGGGCCAGATCACCATCCGTGAACCCCACCGCCTTGAGCATCGCCCGCGCGGGCGCGCGGTCGGGCCCGTCTGTCAGCGCGGCACTCCGGTGCTTGAGATTCATAGAAATTCTCCGAGCGGCATGACGTGGGTCATCGCTTGTCCCCGTGCTTGCCCTTGGGAGCGCCTTTCTCCATCTTCCGCTCCTTGACGGCCTTCTCGTGCTCCGCCCGCAATTTCTCCATCTGCTCGGGGGTGAGGACCGTCTTGGCCTCGCGCTTGGCCTTGATCGCCGCCATGCGGAGCTGCACCTCCAGGTCCTCGCTCTGCTTCACCTTGGCTTCGATCGCGGCGAGGTCGGCCTTGTCGTCCTGGAGCAGCGCCTGGACTTCCCGCTCGGCCACCATGATGTCGGCTTCGGACTTGATCCGGGTCTTGTCGAATTCGAGCTGGATGGCTTTCAGCTTGTTCGCCTGCTCCTCGGTGAGGCCGATCTCCTTCTGGTTTTTCAGCACGTAGCGGATGAACTGGCCGGTGCCGCCGTGGCGGGCCATCCCGTCGTGATGGCTATAGCCGTGCCCGCCCATTTCCTTGTGCCCGTAGTCACCCCCCTCTTTTTCAGCCCAGAGTGGCTGACCGGTCAGAAGTACCGCAGCCGCCATGATCGAGAACACCATTCGTCCGTTCATCGTGCACTCCTCTCTGGTTAGAAGCGAAATCCTATGCATGGCCCGCCTCGCGGAGCAGCTCGACGCGGGGGTCGGAATGGGGAAGCCGCGCCATCTGCTCGTACATCTTCCGCTCCTCGTCGCTCGCGGATGCCGGGAGGACGATCTGCAGGATGAAATAGAGATCGCCCCGTCCTCCGGCTTCGGTCGGGAGGCCGCGTCCCTTGATGCGGAGCTTGCTGCCGGAGCGGCTGCCGGAGGGGATCTTGACGCGGATCGGATCGGTCAGGGTCGGCGCGAGCACTTCGACGCCGAGCGCCGCCTCCCAGGGATACACCGGCAGTATGACGTTCAAATCGTGGCCCTGCCGGCGAAAGACACGATCGGGCTCGACCTGGATGCGGAGATAGAGGTGGCCGCGCTTGCCCCCGCGCATTCCGGGGGCGCCTTTCCCCGGGACGCGCACGCGGGCGCCGTCCTGCACCCCCGCGGGAATTCTGACGTCGATCGTGCGGATGTCCTCGCGCGTGCCGGCCCCGGCGCACGCCGGGCACCGCCGGCCTCCCTGGGCGCCGGTGCCGTTGCACACGCTGCACGGGACCGGCTCCGTGAGCTGCAGCCGCCGCGTCGTGCCGGCCAGGACTTCCCGGAGGGTCACACGGACGGTGGACTCGAGGTCCGCGCCAGCCGTCGCAACCCCCCGACCTTCGCGCCCGAAGAACATATTGAACACATCGCTGAAATCCTGCTCTTCACCGCCGGAATAGAACGTCCCGCCGTCTCCCGGCCCGAATCCCTCTCCGAATCCGGCGCCGGCTTGCCGCCGGGCTTTTTCGTAGGCCTCGGCCTCCCGCCAGTTATGGCCGTACTGATCGTATTTCTTCCGCGTCTCCGGGTCGCTGAGCACCTCGTGCGCGGCGTTGAGCTCCTTGAATTTCTGTTCCATGTGATTCTTGCGCGTGCCCGTGTGCAGGTCGGGATGGTACTGCCGGGCGAGCCGTCTGTAGGCTTTCTTGATCTCGTCCTGGGAGGCGCTTCGCGGCACGCCCAGCACGTCGTAGTAGTCTCGCTCGGTTGTGGCCATGCCGCTGGGTCCGGGGTGAAGGTAATGGATACCGCATCCGAAGCTTACGGGTTCCTCCCTGCCATTTTCAAGGCCGTTTCGCGTCCGATGACGGATGCCGCGGTCCTGTGTGCGCTTCCGCCTACAACTTGAAAGGGATGGTGGAATCTCCTACACTGCGTCAGCCGTATCGCACACACCCATCATGTTCAATCTACGTTTGACCTCCAAGCGGGAAAAGGCTTATGCGGAGAGGGACTGGGGACGCGTGATCACCCTCGCGTCCAAGCAGCTGGAATCGGACCCTGACGACGTCAAGGCCTTGAACGACCTCGCGGTGGCGTATCATCAGGAGGGCAGGCCGGACGAGGCGTTGCGGACCATCCAGCGGATCAACGACCTGTCTCCAGCCAAGGATCTGTTCCGCCAGAGCGTGGACTTGGGCGCCCGGTACATGCGGTACCACCTCGTCCTCGGCGAGATCCAGTTCGCCAAAGGGCAGCTCGACGAGGCGCTCAAGACGTTCGACCGGCTCAAGGCGGTCAAGGGCGCGTTCTCGGACAAGTATTTCTATACCGGCCAGATCCACGCCGCACGCGGCAACTACGACCTCGCGGTCGCCGAATACCGCACGCTGTGGGAGAAACGTCCCGAGCGGGCGGATACGGTGTTGAAGGCCGTCGGCGCGCTCCTCGATCGGCACCCCGCCCACCAGGGGGCCAACAAGCTGCAGTTCGACATCTGCCGGACCCAGGGCACGCATACGCGGGTCGCGCAAGAGCTGGAGACGAGCCTGAAACGGTCGGCCGATCCCGTCGCAACCTGCCGGAGAGCCTACTGGTCCTGGTTCGAAGGGCAGCACGACAGCGCCCTGGCGCTGCTCCGGCAGTACGCCCACAGCCAGTCGGCGCCGGAGATACCCTGGACGCTCGCCGAGCTCTATGTGGAAGAGGGGAAGATTGATGAGGCCTTGCGCTGCTACCGGGAAGTCGCGCGGCTCGGCCCGACGAAGCACGGGGACGTGCGCAACCGGCTCCAGCGGCTCCTGTCCCGTGTCCAGGCCCCGGGCGACAAGACGGCAGTGCAATGCGCCCTCTTCGAGCTGAGCCTGCTGGAAGGGAACCTCCCGGCCGCCCGCCGCAATCTGGAGACCCTGGCTTCGGCCATTCCCGGCCAGCCTGCGCTCATGCGTCAGCTCGAGGACACGCTCAAGAATGCCGCGGACCGCTACCTGGAGACCGGGGACCTGGACGCAGCCAAGGCCGTGCTCGAGATGCGCCTCGTCCTCGACCCGGCGAACCAGGACTACCGGGCCCGTCTGCAGGAGCTGGAGGGCGTGGTCAACGAGCGCAAGGTGCAGGAGTATGAGTCCCGGCTGGAGACCGCCAGGCTCTCCCCGCATGAGCTTACGGCCGTGCAGAGCGAGCTGGGCAGTCTCTATCTGAAGCAGGGACGGTCCGACGAAAAGGCGCTGTCGCTCTACCAGCAATTGTCGCGTTCTTCATCCCCGCTTCGGGCTGACGCCCAATTGACCACCGGCCTGATCTTCATGCGAAAGGGGCTCGTGGACCTCGCCGAGCGCGAGTTCGAGGCCTTGCTGCAAGCCTCCCTGCCGCCCGACAAACAAAAGGATTGCCTCTACCAGATCGGGCTGGCGTTCGAGGACAGCAAGCGTCCGGATCGCGCCCGGGACGTCTACGAACGGATCGTGGGGATCGACGCGGCGTACAAGGACGTGGCGCGACGGTTGGAGCGTGTCGCCGGGCAGGCCCCCCCGGCGCGGCCGGCGGCAACGACCCGCGCCACGCCGGCATCCGACGGTGCCCTCGCCGACCGGTACGGGCAGCTCACCGAGATCGGGGCGGGGGGCATGGGGAAGGTCTTCCGTGCCGTCGACCGGGTCCTCAAGAGACCGGTGGTCCTCAAGTTCATCAACGAGGACATGCGGAGCGATCCGGAGGCGGTCTCCCGCTTCATCCGGGAGGCCCAGGCCGCGAGCGCCCTGATGCATCCGGGCATCGTGACGATCTACGACATCCAGGTGAAAGAGCCCCTGTTCATCGCGATGGAATACATCGACGGCGGCACGCTGCGTGACCGCCTGAAGCAGGGCCCGATGCCCGCAGAGGAGGTCGCCGCCATGGCGGCGGCGGTCTGCGACGCGCTGGCCTACGCGCACCGCGCCGGCGTGGTCCATCGCGACATCAAGCCGGACAACATCATGTTGACCAAGGGCGGGGGCGTCAAGGTGACCGACTTCGGCCTGGCCCGGCTGACCGAAGGAGCCTCGCGCGTCACCCGAACCGGGCAGGTGCTCGGGACTCCCGCCTACATGGCGCCCGAGCAGATCCAGGGCAAGGTCGTGGACGCGCGGACCGACATCTATGCGATGGGGGTGGTGCTGTACGAGCTCTTGACCGGAGAGCTGCCCTTCTCGGGAGGCGATCTGGCGTACCGTCAGGTGCACGACCGGCCTGTGCCACCCGCCGTGGTCAATCCCAAGATCTCCCAGTGGCTCGACGCTGTCGTCATGACGGCGCTCCAGAAACGCCCCGAGGACCGCTACCAGGACATGACGGCCTTGAAGCGCGACCTGGCGCTCCCGCAGGGACTCTGACGATGACCGCCACCATGCGATGCCCCTACTGCGGGCACGACCAGCCCCCGGCCACATACTGCCTCCAGTGCCGGCTCCACATGAAACGGTACGTCGCGCTCAAGGAAAAGCTTGAGGAGTTCGAGCGGCGCCTGCGGGCTCTGCGGCAGATCATCCAATCCGGGGGAGCCCCCGAGGCGGCCCTGGACCAGCTCACGGGCCTGGGCACCGTCTACCAGGGCCTGCGGGAGAGCTTCGACCAGCTCAGCCTGTCCCAGCGCGAAATGGGCACGCTCGCCGAAGTCGGAAAGGCCATCAACTCGGTCACCGAGACCGGGCGGCTGCTGGATTTGATCATGGACATGGCGATCAAGGTGATGAACGCGCAACGCGGGTTCCTCATGCTGAAGGACCAGGAGACCGGCGAGCTGAAGGTGGATGTGGCGAGGAACATGGAGGCCGAGCTCCGCGATCCCGCCCAGCGCATGATCAGCAGCAACGTCTCCATCCAGGTGGCCAACGACGGCCGTCCGATCATCGCCACGGACGCGATGGGCGACAAGCGCTTCAAAGATATGCGGAGCGTCGTGGCGCAGAACGTCCGCTCGCTCCTGTGCGTTCCGCTGAAGCTGAAGTCCGGCGAGATCATCGGCGTGATCTACGTGGACCACCATCTCCGCACCGCCGCGTTCACCGATGACAGCCTGGAGTTTCTGACGGGGTTCGCCAACCAGGCCGCCATCGCCATCGAGAACGCCCGGCTCTACGAGAACATCCAGAGGGAGACGGCCGTCCGGATGACGCTGCAGCGGTACCTCTCGCCGAGCGTCGTGGACGATATCATGGAGCAGAAGGAGGTGCTGGCGCTCGGCGGCAAGCGGGCGGACTGCACGGTGTTGTTCGCCGACATCTGCGGGTTCACCCAGATCTCCCACAAGCTCGAACCGGAGGACGTGGTCCGCCTGCTGAACGAATACCTCTCGATCATCGCGGACCTCATCTTCGAGCACCGCGGGACGCTGGACAAATTCATCGGAGACGCCGCCATGGCCGTCTTCGGAGCCCCGGTCGCGAACCCGAACCATGCGCTGGACGCGGTCCTGGCCGCCATGGCCATGCAGGACGCCGTGAAGCGCCGCGAAGCGGACTCGCTCCGCCGATGGGGCGCGCCCATCCAGGTCCGGATCGGGATCAACAGCGGGGTGGTCGTGGCCGGGAACGTCGGGTCGCCGACCCGGATGGAATACACGATCATCGGCGACAACGTGAACGTGGCGTCGCGCCTCCAAGCCGGCGCTCCACCCGGAGGGGTGCTCGTCAGCGATGCCACCTACCGGCAGATCAAACCGTATGTGAAGGCCAGGCCGGCTGCGCCCATCCAGCTGAAGGGTCGCACGGACCCCATCGGCGCGTACGAGGTCCTCGAGATCGTGTCCGTCCCGACCTCGGAGAAGAATCTCCGGAAGCACAACCGGATGGAGGTCTCCCTGTTCGCCATCTATCGCGACCCCGAAAAGAGCCGCGTCCATCAGGGAGTGGTCAAGAATCTCAGCCGGGGCGGCTTCGCGCTCAACACGCGCGAGGAATATCTCCGCGGCTCCGAACTGGTCCTGTCGTTCAACCTGCCGGGCGGGGATAAGCTCGGGGATGTCCGCGGTCGGGTGGTGAGGAGCCAGCGCTTGCTCGACGATCAGGGGAAACCGTACTTCAAACTGGGGGCCGAGTTTACGAACTTTCCCGAGACCGACTGGGAAAAGCTCGCCCGCAGCAGCAAACCCACCTGAAAATAAGAGGGCTTCAAC
>CAYJUM010000093.1:0-550 GCA_964373355.1 uncultured Nitrospirales bacterium
TCTCGCTCTGGCGGATGAGGTTGGCGTTGAAGGCCCAAGCCAGACCCCGGTTCGAGGTGATGCGTATGACGGCCGCCTGCTTCGGCCCGCCCGCGGCGGGCGGGACCGGCTGCCTGAGAAGGGGAAAGCGCTCGGCGAGTTCCGGGGTCATCAGGTCCGCGATGGCAGCCGCGAGCGCCTGGGCGTACGGCCGCGCCGAAACGACGCGGTCCTGCGCGCGCTTCATCTTGGACGTGGCGACCATCTCCATCGTCCGAGTGATCTTGCGCGTGTTCTCCACCGAGCGGATGCGCCGCTTCAGGGCGCGGGTCTTCGCCATCTACTTGCGCAGCGCCTTGTAGGACTCGATGGCGCTCCGGAGCTGGGCCGCGAGCTCGTCGGAGAGCGTCTTCTTGACGCGGATCTCCTCCGCGATCGCGGGGTGGCTGGCGGCCAGGTGCTCGTGGAACCCCGCCTCCCACGCTTTCAGGTCTTCCACCTCGACGTCGTCAACCAAGCCGTTGGTGACGGCGAAGATGACCTGGACCTGCTGGGCGACGTCCATCGGTCG
>CAYJUM010000093.1:560-8939 GCA_964373355.1 uncultured Nitrospirales bacterium
GCCAGTTGGCGCAACGTGGCCTGGTCGAGGTCCGAGCCGAACTGCGCGAACGCCTCCAGCGCACGGAACTGCGCCAGGTCCAGCCGCAACCGCCCCGCCACCCGTCTCATGGCCTTGATCTGAGCGTTGCCGCCCACGCGGGAGACCGAGATGCCGACGTTGATCGCCGGACGCACGTTGGAGTAGAAGAGGTCGGTGTCGAGGAAGATCTGGCCGTCCGTGATCGAGATGACGTTGGTCGGGATGTAGGCCGACACGTCGCCGGCCTGCGTCTCGATGATCGGCAGCGCGGTGAGGCTCCCGCCCCCCTTCTCGGTGCTGAGCTTGGCGGCGCGCTCGAGCAGGCGCGAGTGCAGATAGAAGACATCGCCGGGATATGCCTCGCGGCCCGGCGGGCGCCGGAGCAGCAGGGATAATTGGCGGTAGGCGGTCGCGTGCTTCGACAGGTCGTCGTAGACGATCAGGGCGTGCTTCCCGGTGTCCCGGAAATATTCGCCCATGGCTACCCCGGCGTAGGGGGCCATGTACTGCAGCGATGCGGCGTCGCTCGCCGTGGCCGAGACAACGATGCTGTAGGCCATCGCGCCGTATTCCTCCAGCGTCTTGACGACCCGGGCCACCGTGGAGCGCTTCTGTCCGATGGCGACATAGATGCAGAAGACGTTCTGGCCTTTCTGATTGATGATGGTGTCGACGGCGATGGCGGTCTTGCCGGTCTGCCGGTCCCCGATGATCAGCTCCCGCTGCCCCCGCCCGATCGGAATCATCGCGTCGATGGCCTTGAGGCCGGTCTGGAGCGGCTCTCGGACCGATTGCCGATCCACCACGCCGGGCGCGCGCACCTCGATCCGCCGGGTCGCCGAGGCCTTGATCGGTCCCTTGCCGTCCAGCGGCAGCCCGATCGCATCCACCACGCGGCCGACCAGGGCGTCGCCGACCGGCACCTCCGCGATGCGGCCCGTCCGCTTGACCGGATCGCCTTCCTTGATGCCGGTGTCGCTTCCCAGCAGCACGGCGCCGATGCTGTCTTCCTCCAGGTTGAGCGCGATCCCGAACAGGTTCCCGGGGAACTCCAGCAGCTCGCCGGCCATCGCGCCCTCCAGCCCGTAAATCTTCGCGATGCTGTCGCCGACCTGGATGATGGACCCCATCTCCTTGACCTCGACCTGCTTGTCGAAGTCTTTGATCTTCTCCTTGATGATGGCGCTGATCTCTTCGGCCTTGATCTGCATTCAAGACTCCTTGGTCAAGAGCACCTGCATGGCGGCCAGACGGCTTCGCACCGAGCTGTCGATCACGGTGCTGCCGATCCTCAGCTGGAGCCCGGACAGCAGCCCGGGATCGGTTTCGAACGAAATCACGAGATCCTGTCGGAGGAGCTCGCGCAAGCGGTCGGTCAGGGTCTGTTGTTCGGCGCTGCTCAACGACCTGGCGGTGGTGACCGAGACGCGGCGGTTGCCTCTGGCTTCGTCCGCCAGGGCCGTGAAGGCCTCGGCGATGGCCGGCAACAGCCCGACGCGGTTTTTCCCGACCAACTGAGCCACAAGGCCCGTCACAGCGTGCGGCGCATCGAGCCGGCTGACGAGCGAGGAGAGAATCGCCAGCTTCTGCGGCTGACTGAAGGCCGGAGACGCGAGTACGTGCTTGAGATGGGTCGAGGAGGCGAGGGCCTCGGCTAATCGGGTCAAGGCGTTCGACGCGGGATCGATGCCGGCAGGATCGAGGGTTTCAAACAAGGCTTTAGCGTAACGACGGGCGACTGAGCTTTGGATCACGTTCAGGACCTGATGGATTGCGGGAAATTGACCGTGCGGGCGGGCACGAGCAAAAGCGCGGGGACCCTAACATGGCTCCAGAGCGAAGTCAAGCCATGGTGCGCGCGGTTCCCGTTCACTCAATCGCCTTGGATGATGCCTCCACCCAGGACGACGTCATCCCGATAAAACACCGCCGATTGGCCGGGTGTGACCGCGCGCTGAGGAGTGGAGAAATGGACCTGCATGCCCGTCTCCGCCTGCCTCAGGCGGGCCGGCACGGCTGGAGAGGCAGACCGGATCTTGACCTGGACAGGGCCGCCGTCGGCGAGGGCCGCCGCATCGAACGTATTCAGATCAGACACGGCACACGACGCGGTGAACAACTCGTCGTGCGTTCCCAACACGACCGTCCCCGTGCCGGATTCGACTCGCTGGACGTACAACCGCCGGCCGACTGACACGCCGAGCCCTCTCCGCTGGCCGGGAGTATAGAACGCGATGCCCTGGTGCTCGCCGAGCACGTTCCCGGCCGTATCGGTGAACCTGCCGGGTTGCCGCGCCTGCGGCGCCTCGGTTTCAAGGAAGCTCCGATAATCTCCCTGCGTGACGAAACAGATCTCCTGGCTTTCCTTCAGCTCGTCCACCGGGAGTCCCAGACCTTCCGCCCGGCGCCAGACCGCCGCCTTTTCGAGAGACCCCAACGGAAAGATGAGTTTTTCGAGCCAGCGCGGCTGCAGGCGATAGAGGAAATAGCTTTGATCCTTACGGAGATCGGCGGCCCGGGTCAGCCGGAGCCGGCCGTCATCCCACCGGGTGATGGCGGCGTAATGCCCGGTCGCGACGTAGTCGATCCCGCGTTCCTCGGCCAAGTCCCACAGCATCCGGAGCTTTACCCGCTCGTTGCAGCGGATGCACGGATTGGGCGTCGTCCCGCCGAGATACCCGGAGATGAAATCATCGACGACGGCCGTGCGGAAGGTCTCGCGGGTGTCGATGAGCTCGTGGGGAAACCCCAGGACTTTGGCGACGTGTCGGGCCAGCCCCACCTTGCAGCATCCCCGTTCCTGCCAGCGCTTGGAGGCGGCGACGGCCTCGTCCTCATGCTCCCAGACCTGCAGCGTCACGCCCCGGATGTCATACCCTTGCTCGACGAGCAGAGCCGCCGCGACGGAGCTGTCCACGCCGCCGCTCATCCCGAGTAGGACCGTGGACGTTCTCATGACGAAATATCCTGCCGGAGCCTCCCGCGCAACGCCGTGAGGTCATGGACCTTCTCAAGGCCCTGAGGCTCGGGCTCGGTCCGCTCCTTGGCCCCCATGTCGGACAGGCCGTGAAAGTGCACGCCGTCCTCCAGCGACAGGGAAGGAGTCCGGATATCCCCAATGACGACGGCGGGCTTCAAAAGCTGGACCCGTTCATTGGCCGACACCGTCCCATAGATTTTCCCCCCGCTGATAAGGGTCCCCGCGCAAATAATGCCTTTGATCATGGCGTGCTCGGCCACGATCAATGTTCCCTTCGTGTGAATCTCTCCCTCAAGGCGTCCATCGATTCGTGCGGTGCCCTCGAAATTCACGACCCCTTTGAATTCGACGTTTCTCCCCAGAAATGTGAAGGTCTCTCCGTCATCCAGAATCGTTTTCTTTCTGACGCCGAATTTCCACATAGGTCCTCCTCGAGCCTTGCGTCTCTGGGAAAAGTCTCAACGAGCCTCAGGCACGCTTGACGCCGGCCTGCGACGCGACAGCCCGCATCACCGGTTCACGCGGCAGCTCGCGCACCTCCGCGAGAACCATCTCGCACGTGCCGTTGAACAGCACCCCCTCTTCCATAGACAGCTTCGGAGCCTTGACGGAGCCGTTGAGCTCGGCGGGAGACTCCAGCTTGACCCCATCCTTGGCGACGATATCTCCTGTGATTTTCCCCCGGCAGATCACTGTTCCGGCACTGACCCGTGCCGTGATGACGGCGTCTTCGCCGACCAACAGTACGCCATCCGTATGGATCTCGCCTTCCAGACGGCCGTCGATCCTGACCGTGCCGTCATAGGTGATGGTCCCCTTGAATTCCACGCCTTTTCCGACGAAGGCGATGACGTTTTCACTTCCTCCGTCTGAGGATTGCGGAGTCCTGCTGTTCCCATCCTCGCCGTTCGTGCTGTTGTCCTTTTTCCACATGATCTCCTCCCGTACCTTAATTGCGCGCGAGCCAGGGCCGGTTTGTGCCGGAACCGGCCGGATCTGCTGCAAGGGGAAGTGGTGAGGATAAAGGATTGCCGGTGGCGACGCAAGAACTCAGCCAAGGAGCAGCTCAAGGATGCGGTCCAAATCTCCGGGCCTGAAATACTGGATCACGAGGCGGCCGCCTTTCCCGCGTTTCTGAATCATCACGCGGGTGCCGAGCCGTTTTTGCAGACGTTGTTCCAAGTCCGTAAAACTTGCATCTCGTCGTATTTTCTTTGTTTTTTTCCCTTGTTGGCTCCCGGCGATCAATGCTTCCGCCTGCCGGACCGACAATTGGTCTGCGACGATCTGATGGGCAAGCCTGAGTTGCCGCTCGCCTTGCGGCATCCCCAAGAGTACTTTCGCATGGCCGGTAGTCAAGGCGCCTGACTCAACTAACTCCTGGATTTCTTTAGATAAATTTACAAGCCTGGCAATATTCGCAATCGAAGACCGGTCCTTGCCGAGCTTCCGGGCGATGGTGTCCTGGGTAAACCCGAATTCGACTGTCAGACGATGATAGGCCCGAGCGGCCTCCATGGGATTCAGGTCCTTCCGTTGCAGGTTCTCAATGAGCGCGAGCTCCATCGATTGCTGATCGCTGGAGTTCCTGACCAAGGCTGGAATCGTCAGCAGCCCAGCCAGCTTAGCAGCCCGGAGCCTTCGCTCCCCGACGATCAACTCAAATTGGCCATCTCCCTTGCGTCGCACCAGCACCGGCTGGAGGAGCCCATTTTGTTTGACCGATTCGGCCAACTGGACGAGCTCCGCCTCAGGGAACTGCTGCCGTGGCTGGTAGGGGTTGGGCAGAATCTGCTCGACCGGGACTTCCTGCACGTCTCTTCCCCCCAGAGGCTTCGGGGACCCGGTTGGCAGCAAGGCGTCTAAGCCTCTACCGAGCGCTTTTTTCTCCATGGCCTATAAACTCCTTTGCGAGTTCGAGATACGCCTGGGCGCCTGTCGAGGCGGCGTGGTACAGCATGACCGGGCGGCCGTAGCTCGGCGCCTCTGCCAGGGTCACATTCCTGGGAATCACCGTGCGGTAGACCTTCTCCTTGAAATGCCCGCGGATCTCCTCCGCCACCTGGCGCGACAAGCTGTTGCGTGCGTCAAACATCGTCAACACGATCCCCTCTAATTCCAATCCGGCATTAAGAGAGCTCTGGACCCGTTGCACGTTGGCCATCAGCCGCCCAAGCCCTTCCATGGCGTAGTATTCGCACTGGACCGGAATCAGGACGGAGGACGCGGCCACGAGGGCATTGATCGTGAGCAACCCCAAGGCCGGCGGGCAATCCAGCACGATCACTTCAAAACTCTCCCGGATGTCCGCGAGCGCCGTCTTCAGGGCATGCTCGCGGTTCGACATCGACACAAGTTCAACCTCGGCTCCCACAAGATCGGCATTTGCGGGCAGCAGAGACAGCCGCGAGACATCGGTAGGGACAATGGCCTCTTGCGGCTTGGCGTCGGTGGTCAGACAGTCATAGATCGAGCGGACGAGGCTCTGCGGACTGACGCCAAGCCCGCTGGTTGCATTGCACTGCGGGTCCAGGTCCACCAACAGCACATCATGGCCGGCAAGCGCCAGCGCTGCGGCCAGGTTGACGGACGTGGTGGTCTTGCCCACTCCGCCCTTCTGGTTTGCCACGGCGATGAATTTCCGGGTCATGAAGGAGGCCCTTGGCGATGTTCCACGTGGAACAGATTAGGCATGACCCAAGACGCTGAATATCCGGGTGCCGGAACGCCGGGGTAACGCATACGCGTGCTCGCTGAGCAGGGTCATTCCAAACTTGGACACCGGCAGATCCATGGATTTCGTGCGGTAGAGAATAATGCGACCCTGCGGAGCCAGCAGCGAGCCCGCATGGGGAAGCAGCAGGTCTTGACGGACGGCTCTGGTCACGATGTAGTCAAAATGGCTCTGATAATCCGGGGCGCCCGCGATGTCTTCCAAGCGCGCCGAGAGGACGACCGCGTTCTTCAGCTCGAGCGTCCCGATGACGTGACGGAGGAATGCGGTTTTTTTGCGATTCGGCTCGAGCAATACGATGCTCAATCCGGGATGCACAATCTTGAGGGGAAGCCCTGGGAAGCCGGCTCCAGAGCCGATATCCAGGAGCGATCGCGGAGCCGAGGGATCCAAGAGCGGGCTGCAGGCCAGAGAATCGAGAAAATGCAAGATCGCGACATCTTGCTCTTTCGTAAGGGTGGTCAGGTTGATCTTCTTGCTCCAGGCTTGTAACTCGCGTGCGTACCGGTGAAACGCCGCCTTGGATGCTTGATTCAGGACATAACCAAACTCGCGAGACCCATCTGCGAGGATGGCATCCAAAGCCCCAGGCCGTTCCACGTGGAACATCTACGCCAAAGGCCGACACCCGTCAAGAAGGATTTTCCCGGATCCGTCAGGCGGCAGAGCCGTGCTGGCGGCGATTCCGCTCCAACGCGACGAGCAACAGGGAGATGGCGGCAGGGGTCACGCCGGAGATCCGCGAGGCCTGGCCGATCGAGGCGGGCTTGACGCGCTTGAGCTTCTCGGCGACCTCGCGCGAGAAGCCGATCACGCGGTCGTACTCGAAGCCCACTGGAATCCGGCGGTCTTCAAGGCGTTTGAAGCGGGCCACCTGCTGAAGCTGCCGTTTGATATATCCTTCATATTTTACTGTTATTTCAATGGCTTCTATGATTTCAGGCCCATCATGACTGTTCATCTCCAGCACCCGGATCAGCAAGTCGTACGAGACCTCCTGGCGCTTGAGAAGTTGGGCAAGCGTCATGTCGGGGGTCGCATTGCCCAGGCCGGCCGCGGTCAGCTTGCTCTTCGTCTCGGGACTCCAGGGCAACCGGTCGTGCTGCAATCGCTCGACTTCCCGTTGGACCCGGTCCCGCTTCTCCACGAACCTGGCATGGGTCGGCGGCGGAATGAGGCCGAGCTGGTAGCCGAGGTCCATGAGCCGGAAATCAGCATTGTCATGACGGAGCAGCAGCCGGTATTCCGCGCGGGACGTGAACATCCGGTACGGCTCCCGGGCGTCCTTCGTGATGAGGTCGTCGATCAGCACCCCGATATACGCCTGGGAGCGGTCCAGGATGAGCGGCGGCTCCCCGCGGCATTTGAGCGCGGCGTTGATGCCGGCCATGATGCCCTGGGCAGCCGCCTCTTCATAGCCGGACGTGCCATTGATCTGCCCGGCGTGGTACAGGCCGCCGACCAATTTCGTCTCCAGCGTCTGGTGGAGCTGCCGCGGCGGAAAATAATCGTACTCCACGGCATAGCCGGGCTTCAGCATGACAGCCTGCTCCAACCCCGGGATCGTCTTGAGCATGGCGGCCTGCACATCCACCGGCAGGCTGGTGGAGATCCCGTTCGGATAGTATTCGTTCGTGTCGAGCCCTTCCGGCTCGATGAAGATCTGGTGCCGGGACTTGTCGGCGAAGCGGACGACCTTGTCCTCGATCGACGGGCAGTAGCGCGGGCCGACCGATTCGATGACTCCGCTGTAGAGGGGAGACCGGTCCAGGTTCTCCCGGATGAGGCGATGCGTCTCCGGCGTGGTATAGGTGAGATGGCACGGCACGAGCGGGTTCGTGATGCGCTCGGTCCGGTACGAGAAGGGCGTCGGCGGGTCATCGCCGGGTTGCAGCGTCATGGCCGCAAAATTGATCGAGGCCTGATCCAGACGCGGCGGCGTGCCGGTCTTCAGCCGGCCGACTTCAAAGCCCAAATCCCGCATGCAGTCCGACAGGTGCTCCGCCGACGCTTCTCCGGCGCGGCCGGCCGGGAAGTGGTTCAGGCCGATGTGGATAAGACCCTTCAGGAAAGTTCCTGATGTCAGGATCACGGCGCGTGCCTGCACCGTCTCGCCGCTTTCGGTCACCAATCCTTCGACCGAGCCCGCACGGGTCAGCAGCCGGTCGACCGTGCCGCGCGCGACCGTCAGGCCCGGCTGGGTTTTTAGCGTGTGCTGCATGGCCTGGCGGTAGAGCTTCTTGTCGCACTGGGCGCGGAGGGCGCGGACGGCGGGCCCCTTGCTCGTGTTGATCATCCGGAACTGGATCCCGGCCCGGTCTGTATTGCGCCCCATCTCACCCCCGAGGGCGTCGATCTCCTTGACGAGATGGCCTTTGGCGATGCCGCCGACCGCCGGGTTGCACGACATCTGGGCGATCTTGTCCTCATCCATCGTCAACAGCAGCGTGCGAGCGCCTATGCGGGCTGCGGCCAACGCCGCTTCGCAGCCGGCGTGCCCGCCGCCGACCACCACGATGTCGTATTGGAGCGCCATAACGTTCGAAGCGGTCAGCCATCAGCCGTCAGCATTCAGCTTTCAGAGGGAAGCCTCCCTAGCATGGCTGATCGCTGAGAGCTGATTGCTGATAGCTCTGTCATTTGC
>CAYJUM010000094.1:0-8865 GCA_964373355.1 uncultured Nitrospirales bacterium
CTCCTTGTGCCTCACGAAGTCGTGTGTCATCCGCAGAGCTGCCCGGCGTTCGGCGCCGCTAGCAGTGGATGATCGCCCACACCGTCACGGCGATGATGGCGAATAGGACGAGCATGGGCTCCTCCGGGTTGAATTCGTGACTCAGCAGAGGTGTACAGCAAGGGCGGTACCACATGCGGCGTGGTGCGGCGACGCCTCAGGGACAATGGCGCAAGCCATTGACTCCGTTCAGAAAGCGCCGGTCACTCGCGGGATGAGGATGGAGGGAGCGGCGGATTGACTCACACGCTGCGGGTGTATCCGGATCGCGCGGGTCGTATCCAACCCGATAAGGACGCGGCGACGCCGAGGATAACGTTACGCGCCTCGCTTGGTGCGTTTCTCGCGGACCATCTCGGCGTAGGCTTGATCCAGCAATTGCTCGACGGAGCGCTGCTGGTTCGGGTCGTAAGCGGTGCTGCCGATGCTCAGTCCGAGGGTGGCCTTGTGCTTTCCGCTCGCGTTCCGGGCCTGAACCTGCTCGCGCAGGCGCTGGACGAAGAATCCGGGCTCGGCGTTCCCCGGTTCGATCGCGAGCACGACAAACTCGTCGGCTTCGAGGCGGGCGATGATGTCCGAGGCGCGGAAGCATTGCGTGAGCATCTTGGCGGTCTCCAGCAGCATTTGATCGCCTTCCCAGCGGCCGTGGGTTTCATTGACGGCTTTGAGGCCGTCCACGTCCACCGAGAACAGGAGGAGGGCCCGCTTGGCCCGATGCGCCAGCCGCAACTGCTGCGGCGCCAGCATGAAGAAGCCCCTCCGGTTGTAGAGCTCCGTCAGGGAGTCCTTGAGCGTCAAGGCCTGCAGCTCCGCGGACATGCGCTGCCGCTCGACGGCGTAGCGCACGGACCGCTCCAGCACGGTGGCCGTCAGCTCGTTCTTGGGGAGGTAGTCCTGCGCCCCTTCTTTCACGGCCTCCAGCGCCAGGGTCTCGTCATCCAGGCCGGTGAGCACCACGATCGCCACGGCCGGCGAGTGCGCGCGCACCTTGCGGCAGGTCTCCAACCCCTGGCTGTCCGGCAGGGAGAGGTCCAGCAGCACGGCTTCGAACCCGCCTTCCGCGAGCCGCATCAGCCCGGCGACGAGCCGGTTCGCCCGGACGAGCTCGTGCCCCTGCTTGGTGGCGCGCAGCAGCAGTTTGATCGCCTGCACGTCGTCTTCGTTGTCCTCGATCAGCAGAATCCGCATGGGTCACCTCATGCCGGGAGGGGGCACCCTGGCCACGAGCGTCCAGTAGAGCTCGAAGTGTTTGGTCACTTCCTTGAGCTTGTCGAAGCTCACGGGCTTGGAAATGAACGAGCAGGCGCCGCTCGCGTAGGACCGCACGACATCCGCCTCGCTCTCGCTGACCGTCAGCATGACGACGGGGATGTGCTTGAGCGCCGCATCGCTCTTCAGCTCCTGCAGGACCTCGATGCCGCTTTTCTTGGGCATGTTGATATCCAGCAGGATCAGGCCCGGCAGCCTGGCGTTGCGATACTTGCCCTGCCGCCTGAGATAGGCCAGCGCCTCGTCGCCGTCCTGCACGACCTGGATGAGGTTGAGCAGCTTCGACTGCGCCAGCGCCTTTCGCGTCAAGACGATGTCGTCTTCGTTATCCTCGACGAGCAGCAATTCCACCGGCTGTCCCTCCATCCGTGTCTCCTTCCTGCGGTCTGGTCCGCCCGAATATGATGATGAATTCCGATCCGCCTCCCTCGCGCGCCCTCACCCAGGCCTCGCCGCCGTGGCGGCGGGCCACTTCCCGGACGATCGTCAGGCCTGCGCCGGTCCCCTCGATCTCGCGTCCGACGGCTCGATGGAACAGCCCAAAGATGCGGTCTTCCTGGCCCGCCGGCACGCCGTGGCCGCGGTCGCGCACGACGAGGCCGGTGACCTCGGCTCCGGGCTCGGGCGCGTAGGGCCCGATCTCGATCTCCGGGGCCGCGCCGTCCTGCGTGAATTTCAGCGCGTTGGCGATCAGATTGTAGACGGCTTGCGTCGCCCAGATCTTGTCAACTTTCAGCACCGGCAGCTCCGGGGCGATCTGCACCCGCGCCTTGGTCTCCTCGATCTTCCCTTCGAGGCGGCGGAGCGCCTCCCCCACCAAGGCCTCCCCGGGGATCTCCTCCAGCGTGAGGTCGAGACGCTTCGCCCTCGAGAGGGTCAGGATGTCGAGCAGCAGGGTATCGAGCCGGTGCGCGGCGCGGACGACCCGCTGGAGGCTGTCGCGCCCGTCGTCGTCGAGCCGGTCGGCGTACCCCTCGAGGACGAACCGTGAAAAATTCTCGATCGAGCGCAAGGGTTCGCGCAGGTCATGGGAGGTGACGTAGAGCAGGGTCTGCAGGTCGCGGTTCTTCTGCTGGATCTCGGCGCCGGCCGCGGCCAGCGCCTTTGTCCGGTCCGCCACGCGCTGCTCCAGGGAGAGATTGGTCTCCTGGAGTTCCCGCTGTTGCGCCGAGATCAGCGCCTCCATCTCGTCGAAGGTCTGCGCCAGGGCGGTCACTTCATCGGCGTCGCGGGGAATCCGTGACAGGGCCCGTTTGTCGCCCGCGAACGTCCGCATTCTGGCCTGCAGCACGGCCAGCGGCCGGCTCACCACCCGTTTCGTGCCGACCACCACGATGCCCACGATCAACAGGCTGAGGCCTGCGGCGCCGGACAAGGCCAGCAGAAAATCCCGCCGGGAATCCGACACGTAGGGTTCCATCGGCATGACGATCTCCAGCCCGCCCATGACGTCGTTCAGCTTGAAGTCCCGTTTGGGACTCAAGGGGTGGGCGTTGTGACAGGCGATGCACGACTGCGCTGAGGCGATGTCGGCCAGCAGCACGCGCATGACCGGCTTCCCGTCCTTGAGCGTGTCGGTCCGGGCGTACTCGCCGCCGGGATGGGTGGTGAGGTAGGCAAATGCCTCCCGCTGGAACTGATCCTTCAAACCCTTGTCTTTGTTGATCGCCCAGGGACTGATGAGATTCGCCGTGAAATTCTCGCTGCGCCGCGCCATGTTCTCCGAGACCTCCCGGACAAACGTCGCTGGCAGCGGGAAGACGCCATGGCCGTCCCGGTAGTTCGCTGAAAGCGTGGCGCCGAGCTCCTCCAGCCGCGGGACGATCACCGAGGCGTAGTACTGGCGGTCGGCCATGATCTGGGTGTGGAGGCTTCGTGCCCGGTGAATCAGCTTCTCCTGCAGCTTGGCCTTCGTTTGAATGTTCAGCACGAGGGCAAAGAGCGCTGCGAGCAGGATGATGGCGGGAACGGTCAGCGCGATGAGCTTCGTGCCGAGGGGCCAGGACTTATAACGTCGCCACACGCAACCCTCACGGTCCGGTTCACGAGCTTCTGATGGGCGCTAGCTTATGCGAAGGAGGGGAAAGACACAAGAATGATCACAAGAAAAGGCGCCTCTCCGGCGTCACATCGCGCGCGCGCTCGACCTTGTCCAGGATCGTCCGGAAGTCCACGCCGTCCGAGGTCCGCAGGCCGGCCCAGAGATCGCCGACCTGCTGCAACCGTGCCGCGATCGTCTGGATCGTGAAGTCGCGGGTGTCCACGCCCCGGTGCACCTCATCCCACGTGAGCGGCGTCGAGACGCCGGCAAACTCGCTGGCGCGCACGCTGTAGGCCGTCGCCAGGGTCTTGCCGCGCATGTTCTGGAGATAGTCCACGTAGACCGTGCGGCCGCGGGCGTGGACGGCGCGCTTCACCGTGGCCGCCCTGGGATGCCGGCGGGCGATGATCGCGGCGATGACTTCGCACAGCAGCCTGCCGCTCTCGTACGAGGTCTTCGGGGGCAGCGGGATGTAGATATGGAGGCCGGAGGCGCCGGAGGTCTTGGGCCAGGCCGGCACGCCGATACGCTGCAGCTCGTCATGACACCAGCGCGCCACGTCCAGCACCTGCGACCAGGGAACATCCGGCATGGGGTCCAGGTCCAGGGCCACGTGATCGGGCAGGTCCGGGGTCCGCACGCGCGAGACCCATGGGTCCTGTGCGATCACGGCCAACTGCGCCATGTACAGGAGCGTCTTGAGCGAGCCCCCCACCAGACGGCCGGGCACGTCTTCGTCACCCTGCACCACCTCGACACGGACCCCTCGCGGCACGTCCTGCGGCGCGCGCTGCTGATAGAACGCCTTGCCCGTGATCCCGTTCGGAAACCGCCGCATGACCAGCGGCCGGTCTTGCACCGCGGGGAGCAGGTACGGCGAGACGCGCGCATAGTGGCGCAGCAGTCCGCCCTTGGTGATCCCCAGCCCCGGCCAGAAGACCTTCGTCAGATTCGTTACCTCCAGCGTGTCGCCGCCCGGCAGGTGCAGCCGGCCGTCTCCGCCGCGCTCTTCGATCCCTTCAAGCTCGGCAATCGTTTTCTGAATGATTTTCCCTTCGTGGAGGGCGACGCGTGCCTCGCGTACCGGCGGACGCGGCTCGTCCGCCTTGGGGGGCTTGTTGCGGGGCTTGGCGTGCCCCGGCAGTACGACCGGCTCGGGCTCCGCCGGCCTGTCGCTGTGCCAGGTCTTCGCCGTGGTGTTGCCGGCGACGCCCGCGAGATCCCGTCCCGTGGCGACGCTCTCCGGGCGCTCCATCGTGATGTCGCCGTGAGGCCGGGCCGTCTCGTCGGGCGCCTTGATCAGGAGCCAGTTCGGCTTGCCGTCGTCGCCGCGCAGACGCACCAGCGCCCAGCTCCCGCGGAGCTTTTCGCCCTCGAGACGGAAGCCGAGCTTGCCCTGGCGAAACGCTTTCTCGGGGTCGCCCTCGGGGATCCACCGTCCCCGGTCCCACAGGAGGACCGTGCCGGCACCGTACTGGCCTTCCGGGATGACCCCTTCGAAGGCCGCATACTCGACCGGGTGGTCCTCCACTTCGACGGCCAGGCGCTTGTCCTTCGGGTTCAGGCTGGGCCCCTTGGGCACGGCCCAGCTCTTCAGCACGCCCCGGTGCTCGAGGCGGAGATCGTAGTGCAGGCGGCTCGCGGCATGCTTCTGGATGACGTACAGGCCGCCCCGGTCTGCGCTGGGGTGTTCCCGGGCGCCGCGAGGCTCCGGCGTTCGCTTGAAATCGCGCTTCTTGCGGTAGTCGGTCAAGGCCATGGCCTATTCTATCGCGTCCGGCCGCTTCTCGCGCGGCTGGAATGGGCGGGGCCGTGGCGCCTTGGAGGGTGTACCTCCGGCGCATTGCGTAGGCCTCCCGGCGGCCGTAGGGTCGGGGTAAACGGAGGCCGCCATGATCCCCCCCACGAATTCCGCTATCCCTGCTCCGTCTGCGACCGGTCCGAGCCCGAAGTGGAATTTACCTTTTGGAGCGCGAGCAGGCGCCTTCCCTGAAAAAAGCGGCGTGAGCCCGGCTACTGCCCGATCGGCGTTGGCGGCGGCGAGAAGCCCGGCGGGTCGAAGAGCGGCAGACTCCTCCAAGTCCCAATAGATGATCCGCACGTCGTACACCCCGCCGATCTTGACGATCACCTTCTGCCCGCGTTCCTCGCGGCCTATCGTAGGGGCTCGACCTCGGCCGTGAAAGGGAGGGGATGAACATCTGATGTTGGAGGGAAAGGAGACTTCAGCAGTAGGGCATTCGGCCCAAGGGGGAAGCCGGACGCGCCGGAGCCGTGACGCTAGACGGCGGCGCTTTCCGCCGAACGGGACGTGAGGCTGAGCCCGGCAAGGGGTCTCGGCGCCTTGCGGCCGACCGGGCTCAGGCCGCGTAGAAACCCTTCCCAGCGTACCAAGGACCATCCCACCCGCGCCGTCGGGGGCGCCGGCGGCAGGGACGGCAGGGGCAGCACCGGCGGCGCCGGTAACGCAGCGGCAGCCGGGGCCTTCTCATACAGCGGCGGCGCCGGGCCCCGCCTCGCGCTCGCGAGACACCCCACCATCTGCCCGGACCGGTCCCGGAACACCTCTTGATCGAGATAGCCGAGATAGCGCCCGGTGTAGGCATAAACGGCATGACTGCGCACGACGGCGCGATACCGCCGCTGCCGGTCGTAGATGACATGGTTGAAAAACCAGCCGGCCACGGCGCCCTGTTGATCGAAGATCGGCTCCACCGTATCGCGGCTTTCGTTGAGCTGCGCCGGCCAGATGACCTCCGTGAGAAGTGTGGCAAGGAATTTCATGTCAGCTTTCGAGCCCCCGCAGGAATTCGTCCCAGGCCAGCGGCGACCAGTCCGGGCGCGGTGCCGCCGCCGCCGGCGCCTGGGATGGCAACGCCGGGATGGGAGGCGTCGGCAGCGACCTCGGCAGCGACCCGGCTTCAACGCGGGGAAACACCAGCCGGCCCTCGGGGTCCGACACGAATGCCACCACAAACCCCGCCTGGTCCCGGAACACGCCACAATCGAGGTGCCCGAGCAGTCTGGCGTTGAAGGAATACACTGCGGTCCCGTGCAGCCGCGCTCGGTACCGCTGCTGGGAGTCGTAGATCACGCGGCCGTACAGCCAGCCGACCGCGTGGCCGTTCCGGTCATAGATGGGGTCGGCCGGGTCCTCGGTCTGGCTCGGCGCTGTCTCCCTCCTCGCGTCTCGTGTCGAGAGCATCCGCCCCAGCAGTCGCATTTCGTCCTCCCTGGCCACTGGTGTAAGCAAGACCAATACCAATGTGCGATTGGCCACGGCGAGGTCCCAAAAGGGGCGAGGAGGGTCGTCAAGCCGCTTCTATCTTAAAGAGAGGAGTTCGGGAGGCGGGCGGAGGTCAGATTGAACAAAATTGAACGCGGCTTTTGCACCTTAATGTACAGATGACGGCGCCTTGGCGTCATGAAAATGCACGGCCAAGTACGGTGCCGTGCGGTTGTGCGCAGGGTTAGCGCGGCCTCGAGGCGAGCCGGCCGGAGGCTTTAATTCGCGCACCGGATTTGCGAGGTCATGGCAGGCCAGGCGCAGGTCCATGGAGCTGTCCGCGATGCGCGCGAGGAGAGTGCCGATGCCCAACACGACCCCGATCGAGACCGAGACCGCGGTCATGAAAGTGAGGATTGACCATGCACTGGATGACAAGCTCAAACAGGAGTGCGATGTGATGGGGATGGCCGGCTACCGGCTGTGCGCCGGCTTTCCGCAGGGAGAGTACGTCTTCTTGATCTTTCAACTGACGCGCTGAGCTATTCCAGCCTGAGCAACACCCGTTCCTGCGACGCGCCGTACAAGACCGGGGTCTGATCCCGGTTCTGCCGACGGGCCGCGTCCTGCACCAACGGCTTGAGGTAGTCGTACAGGCTCTGCAGGGTCACGGTTCCCGACGGACTTTTCGCCGCCCCGCTCAATCCCTTCAGGAAATAATACGTGAACAGGCCGTGGCCCTGCTCTTCGAGGCTCCCGGTAATCTCGTCTCCCGACGCGGCCCCGAACAGGACGAGTTTGCCGTGGGGGAGGGCTGCCGGGCTCACCGTGATCCCCATCGGCCGGGACCCTTTCGCCATGACGGACCGGCCGCCCGCGCCGGAGAAGCAGGCATCCAGGGCCACGATCACGTCTTCGGCGGGGAGTTTGTCCAGCGTGCCGTAGAGGTCCCGGACCGGATAGGCGGTCGTCTCGAGGAATCGCGGGTCGCCGTCCCACGGCAGAAGATAGGCCTCGCCGGTCTTGGGATCGGGCGCGCCGTGGCCCGAATAGTAGAAGAAGACGCGGGAGTCGGCGCGGACATTTCGCGGCAGCCACTCCCGCAGGTATTTGTGAATGCTCGCGCGGGTCGCATTCGGGCCGGTGAGATAAATCAGGTTCCGATCAGGATACCCCATGGCCAGGAGATGCTGCCGGACCGCCTCGGCATCCCGGAGGGCGAATTCCGCGTCGGGCAGATCGGCGTATTGCTCGATCCCGATGACGACGGCGTAGTGGTTCGCCTGTTCGCGCAGGCGGTAGGCCGGCGCGTCCACGTCTGATTTGACGCCCGGCGCGGGCGTCTTGAATGCGGACAGGGCCTTGCCGCCGGCCTTGGCCCTGGCGATCTCGGCGAGCCGCGTCGAGCCGGCCAACGCGGCCTGCATCTGCTGGCGGGCTTGGTGCCGCGTGGCTTCGTTGATCTCGTACGGCTGCAGGAACGGCCGGGCCCGCTGGCTGCCGTGCGCGTGAAGCTCCTCGAAGATCTGGCTGTCCGGCGTCAGGAACCGGACGTGTGCGTCCACCCGGCCGTTGGCAAAGATATGAGTCGAGACGTCGCTGTCCACGGCGAGCACGGCGATCAGGTCTGGATGCCCCGCCTTGGCCTCATCGAAATTCTTCGCCATCGTGACGGCGCCGAAATGGGCCACGAATACTTTCGTCATGTCATCAAAGACGCCGGCGTTGTATTTGGCACCCGGCTCTTTGGATTCGATCACAGCCAGGCTCAATTGCCGGTACGGCGCTGAAGCGGTTTCGGCTCGTGGCGTCGTCTCCGTCGCGCACCCCGCGAGGCCCAGCAGCAATCCGATGGCGATGATCTGGTGTCTGCCTCTGACTGCCATTCGCTCCGAGCCTCTCAGTGCGGAGCACAGAGCATACGCCGAGACGTTGAAAAAATCGACGGGCTTCAATTGTCCGAAGAAAGCAGCGGCCCGATTAGACTGTCCAGGCGCCGATCAGGATATTGGTGTCGAGGACGGCCTTAGGCACCCACGCGCCTGCGGGTCAGGCCAGTGGCTCTGAACTCTTTCACGGCCTGGCTTGCATCGCGATAGGCTTGACGGGCCGGCCGCTTTTTGTTCCTGGCCCAGATTCGATCAAGGACCCCGAAGAGCTTCTTGCGCTTTTTCACAAGGGTCTGGTAGCGGTCGAAATCAATCATGGCGATCAGCTGTCCCTTTTTCTCAGTCGCCAGTGAAGCACGGTGATTTTCTTAATCACCAAGTTGCAAGTCTAAAGAGGATGG
>CAYJUM010000095.1:0-8809 GCA_964373355.1 uncultured Nitrospirales bacterium
TTTTCTGGCGGCCATCTACTGGGCGTTCGGCCCGAATCTTCTGGCCGTAAGATTAATCCAGGCCGTTATCGGAACCGTGAACGTCCTTGTTCTTTACCGGATCGCGCTTCGGGTGTTTGACCCGGCGATCGCCCGGGTCGCAGGCGTTCTGGCCGCCGCATACGCCCCGTTTCTCTATTTCGAAGGATTGTTGCTGAAAGAATCATTCGCCCTGTTCCTGATGGATGTGGTCGTGCTTCTCCTCGTTGAGGCCCTGTCGCGCCCGACCCTCCTGGCCTTCTGGAGCGTCGGAGCAGCCACCGGGTTGCTGGCGCTCAGCCGCGTCAATGCGCTGCTGCTGGTCCCGGCCTGTCTGCTCGCGGCTTGGATCAGGGGGATCCGCAGTCCTCTTCCGGCGGCGGCGGTGCTGCTGGGGCTGGTCATGGTCATTGCGCCGGTGACGGTCCGGAATCGGCTCGTCAGCGGCGAATGGGTGCTGATCACGGTCTCAGGCGGCCAGGTCCTGTACACCGCGAATAATCCGGCGACGGCCTCCGGCGACCTGGCTCCCGTCCCCTTCGTGCGGGCGACATCCGCGTTCGAGCGCGTGGACTTCCACCGCCGGGCAGAGGCCGACACGGGACGCCGGCTGACGCCGCCGGAGGTCTCGGAGTATTGGCGGACCCAAAGCCTTCTCTTCATGCTGGAACATCCGAGTACCACAGCGGGGATGGTCGCCCATCGGTTCCTTCGATTCTGGAACGCGGCCGAGATGCCCGATAACCACTCCATCGACCAGTTCAAGCGCTTCTCCTGGCTGCTCCGGCTGCCGCTGCCCGGCTACTGGCTGGTGGCGCCGTTTGCGCTCGTGGGGTTGTTCCTCCTGCGCTCCCGGTGGCGGGAGCTGAGCGGACTCTATCTGATCTTCGGGTTGTATCTGGTCTCGCTCTTGCCTTTCTGGATCTCCTCCCGCTACCGCCTGCCCGTCGTCGGCGTGATGATCCTGTTCGCCGCGGCCGCCATGACGGAGCTCCGGAAGCGGGCGCACGTGGAGCCCCGGTCTCGCATCACGCTGCTGGGGGGGCTGGTGACGGCCTGTCTCGTGTGCTGGTGGCCGATGGGACGCCCCGATGCGTCGGTGTTGGAGCGCAACCTTGCCTATGCCTACGAGCAGGACCGGAAGTATCCTGAGGCCATCGCCATCTACGAGCGTCTGCGCCGGGAGCAACGCAATCCGGAGAATGACCTCTATCTGGCCAACGCGCTGGGGCTCGCAGGACGGCATGAGGAGGCCGGACGGCTCCTCAGGGATCTCGCCGGATCGGAGCGGCCCCTCTGGGTGCGGCAGCGGGCGTTGGCTTTTAGCGGAGACCTGGCTCGGCGGGCGAAACAATGGCGGGAGGCGGAACAGGCCTACCGCGCGGCGCTCGCGCTCGATGCCACCGAGTACGGATCATGGAACAATCTCGGAGTCGTGCTCGTGAATCAGGAGCGGTTCAGGGAGGCCGAGCAGGCATTCCTGCGCGCGATCGCGCTGGCGCCGGAGGACGACCTGGCGCGACGGAATCTCGAATCGCTGCGGCAATATCTGGAGAAGAGTGACAGGTGATCGGGGATCGGGGATGAAAGCTGGCACTCTGATTCACACACCACCCTTCACCCATCACCATTTTTATTGCGCCGCCCAGAGCACTTCAGTGTCCACGATTCTCCAGTGTGTCCCCGCCCGGCGGAGGAACATCAGAAATCCCGCCCCGCTTCCGTCAGGGCGGTGGTCTCCGACATAGACGAGCGCCAGATTCTCCGCACGGTTGAACCCGACCCGTGAGAATCTCAAGACCCCGATCCGTACCGGGTCGTATCCGACGGCTTGATTCTCACGCCGGGCCGGATAGGGAGCCAGGGAGACTTCGGGCTCTTCGATCGTCTCCCCCGAGACGAAGCGGTAGCGAACTCCCGGGTTAAACTTAGGCTCGAGCCGCCACGGCCGTCGTGCCTTGGCGACGAAGTCCAGGATGCCGTCCACCGGTAGAGCTCCCTTGAAGAAGCGATGTTCCTCGAAGAAACCCCGGCCGGGCCTGTGGTCGCCCCCCAGCGTCGTGACCGTCATCCGGTCGATGAGCACGAGCTCGGTCCGGGAGGTCAGAAATTTCGTTTGGATGACCAGATCGTAGATGGAATATTCTTCGTCCGGAATCGAGTCCGAACCCGAGCTGCCGAAGACCGGAACAGAGGCGGAGCAGAATCCTGCGAGCAGGACGAGCCCGAGACAGGCCAGCCTTAATGGGCTGGGATTCACAGGATCACTCTTGGAATTCTAGCTACTTGGAAGATATTCTGAAAGTCTGATGTCAGAAAGTCAGGCGGCGGCCAAGGCGGATTTCCCGGCGCGAAGATACTTGTCGATGCCGGCCGCGGCCCTCCGGCCTTCGGCGATGGCCCAGACGATGAGGGAGGCGCCCCGCTTCATGTCGCCCGCAGCAAACACGCCGTCCACGCTGGTCATGAAATCTTCATCCACGGCCACGTTCCCCCTGGAGTCCAGCTTCACGCCGAGGTCGGCGAGCAGCCCCTGTTTCACCGGATGGACGAAGCCCATGGCCAGCAGCACGAGGTCGACGTTCAACACCAGCTCGGAACCTGGCACCTCAACCATTTGCATGCGGCCGCCGGCGTCCTTCTTGAACTCGACGCGGATCGCGTGCAGCTTGGTCACGCGGCCGTTCTCTCCTGAGAACCGGGTCGTGGAGATGCTCCACTCGCGCTTGCAGCCTTCTTCGTGCGCGTGGGAGGTGCGGAGCTGCATGGGCCAGAGCGGCCACGGCGTGGTGGCGTCCCGCTCAGGCGGTGGCTGGGGCAGCAGCTCGAATTGATGAACCTCGACGGCGCCCTGCCGGTGGGTGGTTCCCAGACAGTCGGAGCCGGTGTCGCCTCCCCCGATGATGACGACCCGCTTCCCCCTGGCTGTGATGACCTGGTCCGTGGGAATGGGATCGCCCGCGTTGCGCTTGTTCTGCTGGGTGAGATAATCCATCGCGAGGTGGATACCGGCGAGGTCCCGCCCCGGAACCGGCAGCTCTCTGGCCTGCTCCGCGCCGCCGGCGAGGCAGACCGCGTCGAACTGGCTTCGGAGCTGCTCGGCGGTGATGTCCACGCCCGCGTGCACATTCGTCTTGAACTCGACGCCCTCCTCCACCATCTGCTCGAGGCGGCGGTCGAGCACCCACTTCTCCATCTTGAAATCCGGGATCCCGTAGCGGAGCAGCCCGCCGATGCGGTCCGCCTTTTCGAAGACGGTGACGGAATGGCCGGCGCGCGCCAATTGCTGGGCGGCGGCGAGCCCGGCCGGGCCCGACCCGACCACGGCGACCTGCTTGTCCGTCCGCGACGTCGGGAGCACCGGCGTGACCCAGCCCTCGTCGAACCCCTTGTCGATGATGTTCCATTCGATGACCCGGATCGAAACGGGCTGCTCGATGATGCCGAGCACGCAGGCCGATTCGCACGGCGCCGGGCACAGCCGGCCGGTGAACTCCGGGAAATTGTTGGTGGCGTGAAGGACCTTCAAGGCATCCTGCCAGCGGCCGCGGTGCACGAGGTCGTTCCAGTCCGGGATCAGATTCTGGACCGGGCAGCCCGTGTCGCCCTGGCAGAACGGGACGCCGCAGTCCATGCACCGGGCGCCCTGCGCCTTGAGCGTGTCCTCCGGGACCGGCTCGTAGAATTCGCGCCAGTCCTTGATGCGCACTTCCACCGGACGGCGCTTGGGGCCCTCCCGGCTGTATTTCAGGAATCCTCTTGGATCACCCATCTGCTAGCTCGTGGTTCGTTGCTCGTCGCTCGTATTTCGCGTGACGCTTCACGTCTGACGATTAGCGTGCGGCGTGCGCCCTTTCCTTCGCCGCCGCCGCCTTGCGCTCGGCCAGCACCCGCTTGTAGTCCACGGGCATGATCTTGACGAACTTCGGCAGCAGCGTGTCCCATGAGGCCAGGACCCGCTCCGCCTTGCGGCTGCCGGTGTAGGTGAAGTGGCGGGTGATGAGGTCGCGGAGGATCTTGATGTCGGCGCGGTCGGTCACCGGCTCCAGCTCCACCATCCCCACATTGCAGCGCTGCTCGAACTTCCCTTCTTCGTTGAGGACGAAGGCCACGCCGCCAGACATGCCTGCGGCGAAGTTCCGGCCCGTCTGCCCCAGGACCACCACGACGCCGCCCGTCATGTATTCGCAGCCGTGATCGCCGGTCCCTTCGATGACGGCGTGGGCGCCGCTGTTCCGCACCGCGAAACGCTCCCCGGCCGTACCGTAGAAGAAGCACTCGCCTTGCGTGGCGCCGTAGAGCGACGTGTTGCCGATCAGGATCGTCTCCTCGGGGACGAACGTCGAGCCCTTCGGCGGATAGGCGATGATGCGCCCGCCGCAGAGGCCCTTGCCGAGATAGTCGTTCGATTCGCCCTCGAGCTCCAGGGTCACGCCCCGCGCGAGAAACGCCCCGAAGGACTGGCCGGCGGAGCCCGTGAACTTGATATGGATGGTCTCGGGCGGCAGGCCCTCCAGGCGGTAGCGCTTGGCGATCACGCTGGAGAGGATCGTGCCGACCGTGCGATTGACGTTCCGGATCGGCAGGTCCAACTTGACCTTCTTCTGCTGCTCGATGGCCGGGCGGCAGAGCTCGACCAGCTTCCAGTCGAGGGCCCCCTCCAGACCGTGGTTCTGCTTCTCGACGCAATGGGTGGCCACATCCGGGCCCACCTCTGGCCGGTGCAGGATCGAGGAGAGGTCGAGGCCCTTGGCCTTCCAGTGGTCGATGGCTTTCTGCGGCCGGATCTTGTCGGACCGCCCGATCATTTCGGCGAACGTGCGGAACCCGAGCTGCGCCATCAATTCCCGGACTTCCTCCGCGATGAAGAAGAAGTAGTTCACGACGTGCTCCGGCTGGCCGGCGAATTTCGCGCGGAGCACCGGGTCGTGCGTCGCGATCCCCACCGGGCAGGTGTTCAAATGTCACTTGCGCATCATGATGCAGCCTTCAACGATGAGCGGCGCCGTCGAGAACCCGAACTCCTCCGCCCCGAGGAGCGCCGCGATGACCACGTCGCGCCCGGTCTTCATCTGCCCGTCCGTCTCCACGCGGATGCGGCCCCGCAGGTTGTTCAGCACCAGGGTCTGCTGCGTCTCGGCCAGGCCGAGCTCCCACGGGACGCCGCCGTACTTGATGGAGGAGATCGGCGAGGCGCCGGTGCCGCCGCTGTCGCCGCTGATCAACACCTTGTCGGCCTTGGCCTTGGACACTCCGGCGGCCACGGTCCCGACCCCGACCTCGGCCACGAGCTTCACCGACACTTCGGCATCGGGATTGGCGTTCTTGAGGTCGTAGATGAGCTGGGCCAGGTCCTCGATCGAATAGATGTCGTGATGCGGCGGCGGCGAAATGAGCTGCACGCCCGGCGTCGCGTACCGCAGGCGCGCGATGGTCTCGTCCACCTTGTGCCCGGGCAGCTGCCCGCCCTCCCCGGGCTTGGCCCCCTGGGCCATCTTGATCTGCAGCTCGCGGGCATGGACGAGGTAATCGGTCGTGACCCCGAAGCGCGCGGAGGCCACCTGCTTAATCGCGCTGTTCTTCGAATCGCCATTCGGGAGCGGCACGAAACGCTCGGGGTCTTCGCCGCCTTCCCCGGTGTTGCTCTTCCCGCCGATGCGGTTCATGGCGATCGCCAGCGTCTCGTGCGCCTCCTTGCTGATGGCGCCGAAGGACATGGCGCCCGTCGTGAAGCGCTTGACGATCTCGCTCGCGGGCTCCACGTCCTCGAGTGGGATGGGCGTGGGGAGCGTTTTCAGGTCGAACAGGCCGCGGATGTTCGAGCGATGCCGGCTCTCGTCGTTGACGAGCGCGCTGAACTCCTTGAAGGTCGCGTAGGACTTCGCCTTGGTGGCGTGCTGCAGCTTGGCGATGGTCAGCGGATTCCAATTGTGGTGTTCGCTCTGGACCCGGTAGTGAATCTCGCCGCCGATCTCGAGCTGCCGGATGGGCGTCGGGCCGTACGCGGCCGCATGGCGGCGGAGCGTCTCCTCGCCGATCTCCCGCAGCCCGATCCCCTCCAGCCGGGACACCGTGCCGGTGAAGTAGCGGTCGATCAGCTCGTGGTTGAGGCCGATCGCCTCGAAGATCTGGGCCCCGCAGTAGCTCTGCACGGTGGAGATGCCCATCTTGGAGAAGATCTTCAGCAGGCCCTTGTTGATGGCCTTGATGAACTTCCCCTCGGCGGTGACCGCGTCGATGCCCTCGGGCAGAAAGCCCTCGCGCGCCATGTCCACCAGCGTCTCGAAGGCCAGGTACGGATTGATCGTGCCGGCGCCGTAGCCGATGAGGCAGGCAAAATGATGGACATCGCGGGGCTCCCCGGTCTCCAGAATGAGGCCCACCTCGGTGCGCGCGCACTCGCGGATCAGGTGGTGGTGGACAGCCGCAATGCCGAGCAGGCTCGGGATGGGCGCCCACTCCTCATTGACTCCCCGGTCGCTCAGGATCAGAAACTTGCAGCCGTCCCTGATGGCCGCGGAGGCCTGCCGGCAGAGATCCTCGACCGCCACGGCGAGGCCGTCCGGGCCGGACGCCACCCCGAACAGCAGGCGGAGGGTCTTGCTCTTGAAGTTCGGGTCCGCGATGCTGCGGATCTTCTCGAGGTCGGTATTCGTCAGGATCGGCTGCTGCACCTTGATCCGCCGGCAGGACTCCGGCGTCTCGCCGAGCAGGTTGGACTTCGGGCCGATGTTCGTCACGAGCGACATGACGAGCTGCTCACGGATCGGGTCAATCGGCGGGTTGGTCACCTGCGCGAAGAGCTGCTTGAAATACTTGAACAGGAGCTGGGGCCGCTCGGAGAGCACCGCGAGCGGTGTGTCGGTGCCCATGGAGCCGACGGCCTCCTCGCCCGAGACCACCATCGGCGTGATGACCATCTTCAGCTCTTCGACGGTGTAGCCGAAGGCCTGCTGCCGGCGGCGTAACGTCGGATGGTCCGGCTGCGGGACGTTCAGGGGCTCCGGCAGGTCGTCGAGGGAGATGCGGTGGGCCTGGACCCACTGCCGGTACGGCTTGCGTGATGCGATCTCGGCCTTGATCTCTTCGTCGTCGATGATGCGGCCCTGCGTCGTGTCCACCAGGAACATCTTGCCGGGCTGGAGGCGTCCCTTGGCCCGGATCTCCTTGGGCTCGAACGGCAGCACGCCCGCCTCGGACGCCAGCACCACCACGCCGTCGTAGGTCACCACGTACCGGCAGGGCCGAAGGCCGTTCCGGTCCAGCGTGCCGCCGATGACCTTGCCGTCGGTGAACGCCACGGCCGCCGGGCCGTCCCAGGGTTCCTGCATCGCGGCGTGGTACTCGTAGAACCCCCGCCGCTCGAGGTCCATATGCGGATTGCCGACCCAGGCTTCGGGGATGACCATCATCATGGCATGCGGCAGCGACCGGCCGCCCATCACCAGGAACTCGACCATGTTGTCGAGGCACGCCGAGTCGCTCTGCTGCTCATAGATGATCGGAAACAGCTTGGGGAGGTCGGCGCCGAACAATTCCGATTGCAGCCGGCCCTGCCTCGCGCGCATCCAGTTGACGTTTCCCTTCAGGGTGTTGATCTCGCCGTTGTGGATGATATAGCGATAGGGATGGGACAGCGGCCACGTGGGAAACGTGTTCGTGCTGAAGCGGGAATGGACGAGCGCGAGCGCGCTGATCATCGTGCGATCGGCCAGGTCGCCGTAGAACAACGGGAGCTGGTCGGGCAGCAGCAGGCCCTTGTACACCACGGTCTGGCAGGACAGGCTCGGAATGTAGAACATCCCCCGGTCCGCGATGGCCGATTCCCGAATCACGTGCTCGATGCGTTTCCGAATGACGTAGAGCTTGCGCTCGAACTGGCTCTCGTTGAGCAGGTCGCGGCCGATGAAAATCTGACGGATGTAGGGCAGCGTGCGGCGCGCTTGCTCGCCGATGTGCTCCGGCTTCGTGGCGACGTCCCGCCATCCCAGGAGGCGCTGGCCTTCCTCCTGGATGACGCGCTCGAACAAGACCTCGCACTGCCGCCGCTGGACCGAGTCCTGGGGCAGGAAGACCATGCCGACGCCGTACTCGCCCGCGCCGGGAAGACGCAGACCGATATCGGTGCAGGCACGCACCAGAAATTCGTGCGGGACTTGCAGCAGGATGCCGGCTCCGTCGCCCGTGCAGGGATCGCAACCCTGCGCGCCCCGGTGGTAGAGATTCTTCAGGATTTGCAGGCCTTGCTCGACGATCTGATGGGATTTCTGGCCTTTGATATTGACCACAAACCCGATCCCGCAACCGTCTTTCTCGTGCTGCGGGTCGTAGAGGCCTTGCTTGGGAGGCAGCCCCGGCAGAGTCATTCCATCTCCTCGATTCAGCGAAGAAATTTGAGAACTGACGATACAAGATGGAGCGTGAATCTGTCAAGCAAGCTACGCGGGTTGCCGCTCCGATTGAGACACTTGGTGCAGCACCCTGAAACGCATCGAGCGTGCGTGTGCAACGTCGTCGTTCATTGCTGCCGGCAGCGAGCGGTTTCTCTCCCTCGCGGACGCGGCGCGCAACGCCGCTCCGGCGCGCCGCGCATGCGTTTGTCGGCCGCCGAACACCGGACATCTTGGCTTGACAAAGGGCGATCCCTCCACCTACTATCGCCGCATGTCAAACGGGCCGACGACCTCGACGCTCCAAACGATCGCGGATGTCTGGGAAGCCTATAAAACGGAGCTCGAAGAGGTCGAGGATCAGGTCCGGCAGAACCTCGATTCGAAGGTGGCCCTCGTCA
>CAYJUM010000096.1:0-8666 GCA_964373355.1 uncultured Nitrospirales bacterium
GCTTGCCCTGATAATATCGCTTATCTCTTCACAGTCGTCACCAAGAGCGTGGCATACAAGCTGAAGGTTGCAGCTCCGCTGCTGGAAGACCGCAACATTACTCCTGCTATGCTGCAGGCTAAGCTGAAGGATGAGGACATTGCCCAGCAGGTGCGTGACGCCTGCCCGGGAGCCGTGGAGTGGGGAAGGTAGCCAGCATTCTCGTCAGCCAGCCGCTGCCCGCTCTGCTCATGCGGCAGGGCCGATGCACAGCCTTTCCAGGTTGGCTCCTTCGGGATTGTTAGCAGCTCCGTGGCGACAATCCGCGTCGATATTGTTCAATTTGTACGTGTATTGCCGCCGTGCATCCCTCACGCAGGGGAGAATTCGTGGATGCGGATTTAGACTATGAATATCGGGCATACATCATTCCCAGTGACCCGATAGAGACGTTTGACCAGAGAAAACAACAGGCCTTCCGTGACCTTCAAGAGCGCTTCGGCATAGGATGGGAGCCGTACAAAACTTATCCGGGTACCATCTTTGCCCTACACGAGAGTGCGGATGGCGTGACGCTGCTCTTCAGGCAGCCGAAGAGGCGAGGGGCCGTTTAGAAAATGTGTACTGCCCCAGTTCATTTTGGACAGGGAGTGCCTTGTTTGTGACGATCCCAACACGCAATCAAAGTCGCGTGTGGCCGGTCCTGCGTCGCGAATCGCGGGGCCGTTTTGCATCGCTCACCACAGCGGATGGCCTTGCGCTGCGCTCCGTTCCGCATGACCGCAGCAGAAGAGAATTGCTGAAGGCTTCCACCCGGCTGAGTCCAGAAGGGTCGCTCCGGGAGGCTTGGGAGCGACGACAGCAAGACGAGCCTGAGCCGGCAGTTCGAGGCATTCCGCTTCCTACCATTCCCGCCAGGATTTGTGCCGCCGGGGCGCGAAGAACTTCACGTCCGGGCGCTTGAACATCCCGATCAGCGCCATGCCGGCCAGAAACCCTCCCACGTGCGCGAAGAACGCCACGCCGCCGCCTTGCCGCCCCAGGCTCATGCCGCCGCTCAGCACCTGCATGAGAAACCAGAGCCCGAGCACGAACCCGGCGGGGACGTACATCACGCGGGTGAAGCACCCCAGGGGAATCAGCACCAGGACCTGCGCCCGCGGGAACAGCAGCAGGTAGGCCCCGAGCACGCCGGAGATGGCGCCGCTGGCTCCGACCATCGGGACCGCGGAGGAGGGGTCGATCAGGGCATGGCTCAGGGCCGCGAGGATGCCGCAGGTCACATAAAAGATCGCGAATTTCACGTGGCCCATGACATCCTCGATGTTGTTGCCGAAGATCCACAGGTAGAGCATGTTGCCGATCAAATGCATCCATCCGCCGTGGAGGAACATGCTGGTCAGCAAGGTCAGCGGGGGAGCCGGGCCGGAGACCTCCGGCGGGAGGACCCCGGCGCCGAAGATCACCGCGGGGATCGCGCCGTAGCTGTAGACGAAGGCCTCCCCCAGGCGCTCCGGCAAGGAGACTTCATAGAGAAAGACCACGACGCAGGCGAGGATGACCCCCAGGGTGACGAACGGGGAGAGCTCGGTGGGATTATCGTCGTGGAGCGGAATCATAGAATCAGGCAAGGGGCGAGAGGCCAGTGGCGAGAGGGCCGGAGAGCGCTGTTGCTTTGTTCCATGCTGCGCATTGCCTATGGCCCCTGGCCCCTCGCCTCTAGCCAGTAACGTTTTGGAGCGGGTCAAGCGGTGCGGGCGCGTCAGGAGGAAGCGGCACGGAAAACCCGGCGGCGTGCGTGTGCCCGCCGCCGCCATAGGCCACCGCGATGGCCGCCACGTCGGCGCCCGATGCGCTGGACCGCAGGCTGTAGTACCGGCGCCCGTCACGATCGTGCCAGATGATGCAGAACGGGTAGCCCCGGCAGAGACGCTCGCCGAGCTGACTGGTCAGGATGGCGCTCTGGACGGCCGGCACCTGCCGGCCCTGGAAGGACACCAGGACCGCCTCCTCGGCGATCTTGCCCACGAGCTCATTCTCGTACCGTAAGATTCCGCGGCCTTCGTCCTGCAGCCGCGCCTGGCGAAAGTCGCTCCAGACGTCGAAATTGAACGGATAGGACGCGAGCGCCGCGTTGATCTCCCGGCTCTCGGGCAACGCCCACTGCCAGAGGTCCTTGTCCTGGACATAGCGGAGCAGCCAGGGGATGGGCTCGTCATGCGCCCATTCCCACGCCAGGACCGATCCGCTTTTCGACTGGTCGAAGTACGCGAAGGGAAGGTCGGCCAGCGCCTGCTGCGCGGTGATGTGATGGTCGAGCACCAGGAGGCTCTTGGCCTTCCCGGCGATGCGTTCGAGGAGCTCGCGGCTGTAGCTGAAATCCACGATCACGATGTGCCGGCCGGCCAGGTCACCGGGCGGCGGCAGGCCGTGCTTCGCCGCCACGAACTGAGCCGCGGGGAACCGCTTCCAGATGGCCCACGCCGCGCCGAAGCCGTCGAGGCATTCGGCGTGGTACAGGACGATGTCGGGCGGCGGAGACGTGCGATGGGAGGGCGGTCGGGCGGTCATCGGCCAGCATACTACCACGGCGCTATGAGCTTCTAAAAGCCGTGATTGCGTGATTGGTGATTCGTGATTGATCAATCATGAAGATGCCATCACGCCGTCACTCAATCACGAATCACGTATCACGTATCGCGCTTTGGTAGGGCGTCTTGGGGCGTGACTCGATTGATCGCATCGATCAGTTGCCGGAGACGCCCGGCGCTGCGCCGGTTGTACTGGCACACCAGCCGCGGCAGATCTTTCAGGACCGGCTCATCGAGCTCCTCGGGCAACGGGCCGCGCTGCTCGATGGCGCCGCGCTCGAGCATATCGGCAAAGTCCGCGTTGATGCGTCTCAACTGTTCCTCCGCGACCGGATGCTTGATCCGGATGACCAGTTGCCGCCCGACGAACCGGATGGAGTGAAAATGCCGGTAGAAGGCGGTGATCTCCTCGATCGCAGCCTCGGGGGCATCGAACAGCTTGAAGAGATGGAGGTCCTCCTTGCTGATCAACCCGCGCGCCAGGAGCTGGTCGGTCACGAAGCGATACCAGGCCTCCCAATATCCCGTGCCGGGGGCCTCCAGACACACGATCGGCTGCGGGTTGGTCTTGCCGGTCTGGACGAGCGTCAGCAGCTCAAACCCCTCGTCGTGCGTCCCGAACCCGCCGGGAAACAGCACGGCCGCGTGGGACTCTTTGACGAAGAGCAGCTTGCGCGTGAAGAAATACCGGAAGGTGTAGAGCTTCGGATCGTTCTCGATGACCGTGTTGGCGCCCTGTTCGAAGGGCAGCATGATGTTGACGCCGAAGCTGTGCTCCCGCCCGGCGCCCTCGTGTCCCGCGCGCATGATCCCGTCGGCGCCCCCCGTGACGACCATGTAGCCGTGCTGTACCAGGAGCTGCGCGAAGCGCACGGCCATCTGGTAGTTGGGATCGTCGGGGGGAGTCCGGGCCGAGCCGAAGAAACTGACCTTGGGACAGTCCCGGTAGGGTTGGAACATCCGGAAGGCCGAGCGCAGCTCCTTCAGGGTCCGGTTCAGGATCTTGAGATCGAGCGTGGTGAGCCGCGAGTCGCGCAGCTTCAGGACGCCCTGCAGCATCTCCCGCAACAGGATGGAGGTCAGGTCGTCATCCGGACCCTCGAGCAGCGCCTGCACCTGCGCGAGGATCTCGTCGTTGGAGGGCGGTTTGCGTCGGCTCGGGCGGCGACTGATCGTTCGTTTGGCCATGTGCGATCATCATACCACGACCCCCATGCTTCCCTTGTCAAAGTCCGAACCGAGCGATTAGACTGTGACCCCATTGGCTGCCACGCGAAATTGGGAGGGGGCAGGGACACGACGATGAGCGGAATCGAGCGGGAATTCGAGTCGCGCGTGGCGGGGATCTCCCGGCACGGCCTCGGCCTGTCGGTGGACGTGTACAGTCCGGACCTGTTCGAGGTCCAGGACGCGTTGCGCGATCACGGCATGGCGCCGGGGTATCTGGAGCTGTTCAAGGCGGAGGACTCGGCCCTGGCCGCCGTGCGGGAGCGGACGCCGTCGGCGCGGCTCGCGTATCACGCCGAAGGTCTCTGGATCACCCAGCCGGGGTGGGAGACCCTGACGGGATCGGCCGACGCCGTGGACACCGCCGCGCGGCAGGCCGCCAGGCTCGGCTGTGCCTGGATCAATCATGAGTGCGCGGCCAAGGAGATGGCCGGCTATGCCTTCGGCACCTATCTGCCGCCGGTATTCACGCGGGCCGCCGCCGCCGCGACCGCGCGGAATCTCCGACAGCTTCAGGGACGCCTTGACCGGAGCCCTGCGGGAGCTGGCGGGCCGCTGGTCTTGCTCGAAGTCCCGCCGCTGACCTACGTCAGCTTCGGCGACCTCACGGTACCGGAGTTTTTCAGCCTGGTGACGCAGCAGGCGGCCTGCGGCGTCTGTCTGGACATCGGGCATGTCTGGACCGTGTACCGGTACACGGGGGCCTGGCGACGCCGCTCGCTCAGCAGCTTCCTCGCCGAGTTTCTGGAGAGCTTTCCGCTGCACCGGGTGGTGGAGGTCCACGTGGCCGGCCTGGAGGAGGCTCACGCAGGACCGACCGTGAGCGTGGATCAGCCTCCCTGGTGGATTGACGCCCATCAGGCGCCCATCCCGGAGGTGCTCTTTGAGATGCTGGATCAGGTCCTGTCCCATCCGGGGCTGCGCCATCTGAAAGGCCTGGCCCTGGAGGTGGACACCAAGGCCGTCCCGCTGATCGTCGGCGAGTATCGCGCGTTCCAGGGCCGGTATGGCGGGTGGGAAGACTCCCGGGAACACGCCATGCCCGGTCCGCACGCGGAGCGCGACGTCGCGCCTCCTGATGAGTCGGTCGCGGAGCTCCAGGGTCTGGAAACCCAATACGCGCACTACGTCGGGGTGCTGACGGGGCGTCTCGACGCGGGGTCGCTGCCGACCGCCGGTCTGGAGCCCGGGGCGCTGGCACTGTACCGCACGCGCTATCTCCCGAACGAAATCTTGAGATGGGGAGGAGACCTCGAAGACCTGTTTCCTGAGACCTGCCGTGAGCTCGCGGACGCCGGGATCGAGCTTGCGGCCTTTGTGGAATACTGGTTCAGGGAGCCTCATCCGGCGCCGGCGTACGATTTCTTTCTCTTGAAGCTGGAGCGGTTTTCCGACTTCATCCGGGAGATGCTGCCCGCGGCGGCCGGCCGGACCGTGCGGCAGGCCGAGGAGCTGCGGGCGGCGTATGAAGCCGCAAGCAAGGGAATGTTCATCGTCGCTCGTGAAGCGTGAAGCGCCTGCAAGACGAGATACGAACGACGAGAGACGAGCCACGCCCATGATGAGCTTTTGGCAGAGTCTCCCGCGTCCAATCATCGGGCTGGCGCCCATGGATGGCGTCACGGACGCGGCGTTTCGTCTGACCGTCGCGCGCCACGGCCCGCCGGACGTGACCTTTACCGAATTCACGAGCGTCATGGACGTCTGCCGGGGGCCGGAGCATGTGCTCGGGTCGCTCATCTATGCGGAGCCGGAGCGCCCGATCGTCGCCCAGCTCTACGGCAACAAGCCGGAGGCGTTTTATCAGGCCGCGCACGTGGTGGGCGAGCTGGGGTTCGACGGCCTGGACATCAACATGGGCTGTCCCGCGAAGAACGTGGCCTCCTCGGGGTCGGGCGCCGCCTTGATCCGCACCCCGGCGCTCGCGCATGAGATCATGCGGGCGGCCCGGGAGGGCCTTCGAGACTGGGCGGCGGGCCAGTCGCTGGAGGCGGCGGGGCTCAAACCGTCCCGGAGCGAGCTCGTGCGGCGCATGAACCGCGCGCGGCAGGCCGAGGCCGCTCCGCGCCGCGAGATCCCCCTCTCGGTGAAGACGCGCCTGGGCTACGATTCGGTCGTGATCGAGTCGTGGGTCGGGCATCTCCTGGAGGAGCGGCCGGCGGTGATCTCGATCCATGGCCGGACCCTGGAGCAACAGTACCGCGGTGAAGCGGACTGGGAGGCGATCGCGCGGGCCGCGGGGGTCGCCCGCCGGACGGACACGCTCGTGTTCGGCAACGGCGACGTGCACACCCTGCAGGAGGCCGCTCAGCGCATCCGGCGTCATCGGGTGGACGGCGTGTTGGTCGGACGGGCGGCGCTGGGCGCGCCGTGGTTTTTCAGGAACAAGGAATGGGCGCGACAGGCGAGTGCGGGGGACGAGCGTCCGGAGCCGGTCGGTTCCGTGGCGCTCCCGGAGCGCTTTCGCATCATGCTCGCGCACGCCCGTCAATTCGAAGCCCTGTTCGGGCCGGGGCGCTTCCCCGCCATGCGCAAACACCTGGGCTGGTATTGCCGCGGGTTTCGCGATGCCGCCACGCTGCGCGGGCTCATGTTCCGCGCCACCACCAGCGCCCATACCGCGCAGATCCTCGAGGAGTTCTTCCTCACGCGGGGCGGGTGTCCCGCGGATCCCGAGGTCGTTGACCCCGCCCTGTCCTGCCTCGCGCAGTGATGCGCCTGGTCCTGGCCTCCACCTCGCCGCGCCGTCGCGAGCTGCTGACGCTCCTGGGTATCCCCTTCGACGTCATCGCGCCCGACCCCTCTGCCGAAAGCCCGGACGATCTTCCCGCCCTCGACCCGGTTGAGCAGGCCAAACTCCTGGCCGAGCGGAAAGCCCGGTCGGTCGCCGAGCGGTTCCCGGATACTCTCGTCCTCGGCAGCGACACGCTCATCGCGATCGGCTCGGATGTGCTGGGCAAGCCGGCTGACGTCGGCGAAGCCGAGGCAATGCTCCGTCGCCTTCGCGGCCTCGAACATGCCATTCACACGGGGGTTGCGCTCGTGCGCGGGCGGGAGGAGAGTCCGGACAGCGCCGTGGAATCGGTCCGTGTCTGGATGAAACGGCTGACCGACCGCGAAGTCCTTGAGTATGCCGCCGGCGGGGAGGGGCTGGGGAAGGCCGGCGCCTATGCGATCCAGGGCGAGGGCGCGCGGCTCATCGCGCGCATTGCCGGCGACTTTCCGGCGGCGGTGGGCCTGCCGCTGCGCGTGGTCGCCGGCATGCTGCGCCGGCACGGGGTGCACGTGCCGGCGGACGTCGACCGGCTCTATGAGACCAAGCCCTATCCGAACTGGTCGAGGTTCTCGTCGTAAAGTCGAAAGTCTGAAAGTCTCAAGTCTCTTCGACTTGATGACCTTCGGACTTTATGACTTTGGCCGGCGTTTAGAGGATTGCAAAGCCCAGATGATTTTCCCTAGAATGACGGCTCCGATTCAGGAGGCCTTATGTCCGATCGATCGAATGGTCCCCATCTGTGGCGTCGCGCTCTCGTGCCGGCTGTCAGTCTCGCGGTTGCCCTCATGAGGGCCGGCCCCGCGGCGGCCATCGACGTCAAGCTCACCATGGAAGAGGCGAGGAAGTCGCTCGAGGCCGGCCGCGCCCCGATGGAGAAAGCCAACACGCCCGAGGACGTGAAGAAAGTGTTGCAGCACGCGGCGATGACCACGCGGGTGGGAGCCGATCCGGAAAAGGACTCCTGTGGAGCCAGCGCGGTGCTGCGGACCAAGAAATACCGCCTGGAGGCGTTCGGACGGCAGGAAGCGACGGAGTCCAAAAAACAGAAGAAGGACGTCCGGATGCCGGATGAGTTCATTCAGAAAGTGATCGACATGCCGAACATGGAGATCGAAGTGCAGCTCTGCGGGGACGACGAGTATTTCGCCGAAGGCGCGCAGCTGGTGCTGCACCAGGGCTCCAAGACCATCAAGCCCGAGCACGTCGGCCAGGCCGACCGCGGGCGCAAGAACGAGGGGGCGGGCCCGCCGTACCGCTCCAGGTTCACCGCCCGGTTCCTGTACGACAGTTTCGATCCGAACGCCAAGACCAAGATCGTGATCTACTTCCCGGACGGCAAGACCACGGAAATCGACGCCGATTTCTCAAAAGTGAAGTGAAGGCGCGGGGCGCGAGGCGAGACTCGTGAAGCGTGAAGCGTGAAGCGTGAAGCGTGAAGCGTGAAGCGTGAAGCGAAAGAACTCCCCTGACGCCTAACGCCTTACGCACTCTCGTGTGGCAACCCTTTCCGTATCAAGCCGTGATCCCTCCACTGGTATTTCCCCACGAAATTTTCACGTGTCTCCAAGGACTTCCTGATATGTGCGCTCGCAATGTCCTCAATGGATTTTCCCTTGTCTAGACCGCACTTTAATTAGGCGCAATCTTCCAGGACGAGGAGTGCCATGCTTGACGATTAGGCATGCCGGGAGAGTAGAATACTTCAACTTCAAGCTCCTCTGGCGGGCAAGGGATGGACAGGGTAAAGCCTAAAAATCGCTGCGAAGAAGCCGTCATTCTCGACTGCGTCAGCGATGGTGTCATAACGGTAGGGTTGAACATGCGTGTTCGCTACATCAACCGTGCCATGTGCAAACTTCTTGGCTATGAGGAGGGAGAAGTTCTCGACGGCCACTTGGGTTGCAGTCTGATTGTCCAAGGCAATATTTGTTCGACCCATGAGTGTGTGATTGAGCGGGCGATCAGGAACAGAGAGAAGATGACTAACTATGACACCTCCATCCGAAACAAAGACGGGCGACTGATCCCCGTGAAACTCAATACCGACCTCCTATGGGACGATGACGGAAAGCTCATCGGCGTCGTCGAAACCT
>CAYJUM010000097.1:0-8483 GCA_964373355.1 uncultured Nitrospirales bacterium
CGGCAGGGTGTGGTCGAGCGAATGGAGACGCGTCGGGGCTAACTGCTCGGCCGCCGGCAGCACCGCCGTCCCGCCGTCGTGAGTCTCCCGGAACAGGTCCAGCGCGCGGCTGTAGTGATACCCGCAGCCCTGGGGGACCAGCGTCTCCTTGAGCTTCTCCGGCGCTTCCCAGGTGGCGGTCAACAACGCGGTGCGCGCGGGGTTCCGGCGGCTGAACATGAAGGAGAGATGGTCCGGGTACCAGTCGGCCCCGCCGGTGGCGTATGAGACGAAGAGCCGCGCCTTCGCGGTCCCCGCAAGCTGGGCCAGATAGCTGTTCGTGAGATAGCCGTTTTCCCCCACTTCGAGCCAGCGGCCCGGGGGCGAGAGCGCGGCGTGCGCCGCGTAGGTTCGAAGCTCCTTGAGCTGCTGCTGCGACGCGAACACCGTGGCGATCGGACCGTATTGCCGCACCAGCTCATCAATAATACCCTCCTTGATGGCCGACCGCCCGGCATTCGTCGGGCCGCTGTCCACGTGCACCAACGCGTTCCGCCCCCGATCGGCGATCAGATAGCAATTTCGCGGCATCTCGAGATCGCACGGGTCCTCCCCGAAAAACGGCACCGAGACCACGGCGCCGCCGTCGAATTTCCAGCTCTCGCCATGCGCGAGCTCGATCACGTGCCCGAACCCCAGCTCGCGCAGCAGGGCGAGATAATCGAAATACAGCGTACGGCGGTTGCGGCGGCTCGGGATGATGACGGGGATGTCCTTGGGGAGGTGCAGCAGGGTCCGCGGGTCCACGTGATCGTCATGATCGTGCGTGAGAAAAATCGCCGACGGCCGGGGCAACAGGCCTCCCCAGAGCGAGGGGACCGGGGACTCCGCCATCCACGGCAGGAGCCAGGGATCGAAGAGAAAGAACTGCTCGCGGTGGCGGTACAGGAGCGCGGCATGTCCCAGATGCACCAGATCGCGATCGGCCGTCGCGCCGAGCCATTCCGCGCGCACCGAGGACCGCGGAGACACGAGCAGGCAGTCGTGCTGGCAGAGCCGGTCGAGCAACCCGGTCAGATGCCGCTCCACGTCACGCCCCGCCGCCGTGGCGACGGTCCGGACCGCCCCAACCTGCTCGGTGCCGTCCAGGTGTCCGGCGAGCCTGCCCACGGCGGGCGCCATCGGCCGGCCGAAGGTGATCGGGATCACCTGCCGGGACAGCGCATTGAACACCCGCAGTCCCGTGTAGGTCATCGTGGCCGATTTGGTCGCATCCAGCGGGAACTCCCACCGAAACGCGCCGTCCGATTCCCGCCCGCAGCGGATGTGCGCGCTGAGCTGCGGCCGGGACCTGACCAGCTCCGCATACGCGTCTTCCAACCGCGCACGAAGATGGGGATCGTCGAGCGAGAGGCGATGCGCGAAGACGTCGCTGATCGCGGTCTCCACCCCGCTGAGCATCAGCCGGTGCGCCTCATGGAGCGCCGCCGTGACTTGAGGGTCCACCCCGCCGATGAAGGGAAAGGGGCCGGGAGATTCCTCGCTCTCCAGCTGCAGCCAGACCCAGGGCGCCAGCGCCACGTAGTGATCGGCAGGCAGCGAGGACCAGCGTTGTGCCATTACCTGCAGCCCTCCGGCGCCCTCTCGCGGAGAGCGGGTTCATGGAGCACCTGGACGGTATTGCCGTCCGGATCCAAGAGATAGAAGGAATAGCTCCCGTCCCGGTGGCGCTTCGGCGGGTGCTTGATCATGCCTCCCAGCCCGGTGACGCGCGCGAACAGCCGGTCCACGGCCTCAGGGGAGTCCACGACGAACCCGAGATGGTCCAGGAGCTGCCCTGTGGCTGTGTACTGGTCCCGCTCGGAGGCCGGGATCTGGTGCAGCGCCAGATTGTCGGCGCCGGAGCTGAGGTAGAGGTTCTCCGGATCGGGCTGCCAAACGACTTTCATCGCGAAGACCTGCTCGTAAAAGGCCCGGGATCGGGCCAGATCCCTGACCCGCAACGCCAGGTGCCACAGCCCACGGATCCCTGAACCGGCCACAGTCTGGGCCTCCATCAAGTTGGATTTCGTGAAGTCCGATTTGGTGAAGTCACTTCACTATCTTCCTCAATCGCCAAATCGTACATTCAGCAGAGGCTCATGGTAGGAGCGACGCGCGGGCAGAGTCAACCGCCTACGATTCGCCGGCGCGCTGTGATACCATCTCGACGCCTGCCGTACGGCGGCTGAAAGGATGCTGATGCAGCTTCCGGTCGTACCCGCGTTTCTTTTGGTGTTGCTCCTGGCGATCCCGGCCCTCGCGAGCCCCGACAGACCCATGGAGACCGTCGGCCAGGATGGCGCCCCGATGGTGCTGGTGCCGGCGGGCTCGTTCCCGATGGGCGTCCCCGAGGGGGACCGGGACGGGGACCGAGACGAGTATCCCCGCCACGAGGTCTACCTGGATGCCTACTACATCGACAAATTCGAGGTGACCCACGCGCGCTACCGCAGCTTCATGCAGGCGACCGGGCACCGCCCTCCCCGGCATCCCAAGGACCCAAGCCGGACCCTCTGGAAAGAGGGAAATCCGGCGGAGCTGCCCGAGTCGCTGCTCGAGCGGCCGGTCGTGAATGTCGACTGGTCCGATGCCGACGCCTACTGCCGCTGGGCCGGGAAGCGCCTGCCCACGGAAGCGGAATGGGAAAAGGCGGCGCGCGGCACCGATGACCGCCGGTTTCCCTGGGGCAATGTCGAGCCGACCCACAAGCATCTCAATTACAACCAGCGCTGGCAGGGCGAGAAATCGCTGATGCCCGTGGGCAGCTACGAGGCCGGGAAGAGCCCGTTCGGGGCCTATGACATGGCCGGGAACGTCTGGGAATGGGTCGCGGACTGGTACGACCCGCTCTACTACGAGAAGAGCCCGCCCCGCAACCCCAAAGGGCCGGAGCGCGGCACCCACAAGGTCCTGCGCAGCTCGGGCTGGGAGGTCGAGACGCCTCTGGTCCGCTCGGTGACGCGGGTCAAGAGCGATCCCTCGAACCGCACGAACACCACCGGCTTCCGATGCGCCCTGAGCGCATCTGAAGCCAAGTAAGACCTGGTGATGTGCTGATGGGTGAGGTCATGGGCGCAACCGCGGCGCAGGACCTTCGTGATCGGACAAAACGATTTGCCTTAGAAGTCATAAGACTTCCTCAATCGCTCCATCGAGGCCATGAAGCCCGTGTGCTTGGAGATCAGCTCCTGAGAGCAGGAACTGCGGTGGCCGCAAATTATCGCGCAGCTTGTCGGGCAAGATCGAGGGCTGAGCTCATCGCAAAATTGGGCGTCGTTGTGGAGGAAGCGGACGAAGCGGTGTTCTGGGGTGAACGTCTAGAAGAAACTGGTCTAGTTGGACATGATGGCATAAAAGTTATCTTGCAAGAGGCCAGAGAGCCACTCCTGATTTTCTCAGCCGGGCGCAAGACGGCCAGAGCAGGTAAGCGCTAATGTCCTTTCTCTTCTTACTTCACCACATCACCAACTCACCAAATCATACGTAGCACGTGCCATCACCGGATCGCCAACTCCCCAAATCAAACTTTGCGGGGCTGCGCGTCGCGGCGTTCGAAAGCCGCATGGCCGACGAGATGCAGCGCCTGATCGTGCGCTACGGCGGGGAGCCGTTGGTCGCGCCGTCTATGCGAGAGGTGCCGTTAGCGGGGAATGCCGAGGCCCTGGAGTTCGGCCAGCAGCTCCTCGCCGGCCGCATCGACATGGTCGTGCTGCTGACCGGCGTCGGGACACGCACCATGGTGGGGGTGCTGCAGACGCGCTTCTCGAAGGAGGCCATCGTCGCCGCGCTCCGCCGCACGGCGCTCGTGGCCCGCGGTCCCAAGCCCATCGCCGCGCTCAAGGAGCTCGGCCTCACGCCGGAGATTTCCGTCCCGGAGCCCAACACCTGGCGGGATCTCCTGGCGGCCTTGGAGGGGAGACCGCTCCGCGGGCTGCGGATTGCCGTGCAGGAGTATGGAGTCTCGAACCCCGAATTACTCGACGGCCTCAGAGAAAAAGGCGCGGAGGTGATCCGGGTGCCGGTCTATCGTTGGGCTCTGCCGGATGACACCGGGCCATTGCGTCGGGTGCTGGAGGCGATGCTGGCGGGGCAGGTGGACGTGGTCCTGGTCACGAACGCCATCCAGGTGGAGCACCTCATGAAGCTGCTGGATGAGTCCGCCGGGCCGGACGGCAGGCGGCGCCTGCGGGAGGCGGCGCGACGGATGGTGATCGCCTCCATCGGCCCGACCGCCAGCGAGCGGCTCCGCCGCTATGAGCTGCCCGTGGATCTGGAGCCCTCGCACCCCAAGATGGGCCTCCTGGTCAAGGAGGCTTGTGAACGCTCTTGGGCCCTGCTCCGCCGGAAGCGTGAAGGGCTGAGGACTGAGGGCTGAGTGCAAGGTTGGTCCTCAGTCCTCATGGCTCAGCCCTTGACGTCGCGCGCGCAGCGGAACCCCAGCCAGTTCATCTTGGTGTTCGGATCGGCCCCATTGCGCTGGGCCGGCCGGACGCTGGGCGTGCTGTCGATCCATCCCCCGCCCCGAAATGCCTTCTGCGTCCCCGTCTCGGGCCCTTTGGGATTCCGGTCTGGTCCGGTCTTATAGTAGTTCGGGTCATACCAGTCGGCCGTCCACTCCGCCACATTGCCCGCCATCTGGTGGACGCCATAGGGGCTCACGGCATTCTCGTACTTGTCCACGGCAATGATCGGGGGATACAGCAGCAGGCGCTCGGGACGGTCCCGCACCGGCCCGGAGAGGCCGGTCCTGCCGAAGTTCGCCCGGCTCAAGCCGGCCGGCTCGTTGCCCCACGGATAGATCCGGCCATCCTCGCCGCGCGCCGCCTTCTCCCATTCGGCGGAGGTCGGGAGGCGCTGGCCCGCCCACCGGCAATAGGCGTCGGCATCGTACCACGAGACATGCATCACGGGATGATGCGCCATGGACTCCTGGAAGTTGCCCCCGTCATACCGCCAGTCCACCAGCGGCGGCCGGTTCGTCGCCAGCACGAAGCGGAGATAGTGCAGCGCCGTGACCTCATACTTGTCGATCTCGAAGGCGTCCACGTATACCTTGCGCTGCGGCATCTCGGCCGGATAGGCATTCCGGTCCGTTTTCTTCGAGCTCCCCATCATGAACCAGCCGGCCGGCACGAGGACCATCTCCTCCTTGACCGGAAGCTTCGCCCGCTCCGCGGCGAGCTGTTTCCCCTCCGCGGTCCATTCGGGGGTGATGTCCGCCACGTCCAGCGCACGCGCCACCCCGGCAACGCACAGCGCTCCCGCAAAAAAACCGGCAATCAACCTGACAGTCATTTTCTCTCTCCTATGGCCGTATTGAGTGATTTTGTGAATTGGTGATCTAGAGAAGTACTTCACAAAATCACAAACTCGCCATATCGTACTTCCTTTCGTTACATCGGCTGATCGTGCGGCTTCGCCTGCCCGCTCTTCCGCTCGTCGAACTCCTCCAGGGGCTGGAAGTTGACGGGCAATTGGAAGAGAAAATCCGAGAGCGGCCGCAGCTTGACGTGGCGGTATTCCATGATCCAGCGGCCGTCTTTCCTGGCCAGCTTCAACGGAAAACGGATGTCCGTGGCCAGCCACTGGTAATAGACCACCGGCGTCCCGCTCCCTTCCGGCTGCACCGTCACCTGGTAGAGCGTCGTGGGATGGCCGTCCAGGACCTCGGTGCCGATCGGCTCGCGGGCGATCTCATAGCCGAGGCGCTCGGAGACCTTGGGCTCCTGCTCCGGGTCGTAGGGCACGGTCTTGAAATGCTTCATGCGGGACAGCAGGAGCCACATCACCTGCTTGTCCTTCCTGACGATCGTGACATTCACCGGCCCAACATCGTTGTGCTCGAGCCGCCAGCGGTCGTCCCGGTAGTAGATGTTGGCTTTTTTCGTGTGGCCGTCGATGCGGGTGATCTGCTCAGCGGAGAATTCCAGCCCCCAGGCGTGCGACCCGGCCAGGCCCAGCAGGAAGCCAAGACCGACTGCTACGACACGCCGCGTCATGCGATCAGTCTAACACGGCCCCGCGGCCCGGACCGTCCTATTGCTTGATGGCCTTGGCTCGGGACTGCAGGTACGCGTTGCGAACCGCGCCGTACAGATCGAGCGTGGCCTCTTCCACGCCCTGGAATTTTTCCAGGTTCAGCGAGCGCTCGTTGATGATCTCGAAGAGACGGGTCCCGACCTGGCCCAGCGTCGCCACGTCCCGGTCCCGGAAGACGCGCGGCGCGCCGTCGAATTCGATGATCGGGAAGACGAAGAAGTTCAACGGATCGAGGAAGAAATCGAACACGAATCCACTGAAATCACGCACCGTGTATGGGGGCAGGAACGGGATGATCAAATACGGTCCTGGCTTTACCCCATAGAAGCCGAGCGTCTGGCCGAAGTCTTCCCGGGGCGTCTCAAGCCCGACCCGCTTCGCCACGTCGACGAACCCGGCCACGCCGACCGTGCTATTGATCAGGAAGCGGCCGGTCTCGATGCCGGCTCCTTTGATCTTCCCTTGAAACAGATTATTGAAGAAGCGGGGAACCCACCGGGCATTGATGAAAAAGTTCTGGACGCCGCGCTGCGCGAGATCCGGCATGATCTTGTTGTAGCCCGTGGCGATCGGTTTCAAGACGTATTTGTCGAGCTTGCGGTTGAACTCGAACATCTTGACGTTGAAGGGCTCCCAGGGGTCGTATTCTTCCTCGTCTTCCGGAATTGGTCCCCCGAAGGGGTCCTCGATCCCGGACGGCTTCGCGGCCGGATTGACCGGCGGCATCGGAAGCTTCGGCTGCTCGGTCGCCGCCACTGTCGCCGGAGCGGACGCCTGGGCCTGCTCGATCGCCGCAGGGGGGGCTGGAGTCTGCCCGGGAGCGGTGTCGGCGGAGTGCAGTGAGCCCAGCAGCGCTTCGACCTGATCCTCCGGAGGCGGTCCGGATGCCGATTTGTCCGAGAGGCTGGCGCAACCTGTCGCGATCAGCAGCGCTCCGCCACACAGTCCGTTAACGCACGATCTCGCCCACACCGATCGCAGCTCTCCTCGCACAGGCACCTCCTCTCATCCGGGGGAAAAGGCGGCGGCAGTGTACCAGAACTGCTCGCCAAGGGCTACAGACCCTACGTGATTTTTTTCGCCCGGTGTCGCCGGGACTTGCGGATGTGGAATCGGGATGGGGCAGCGCGCGGAAAGCCTCGGACCTACGAAAGTTTCAACTCACCTTGTTGAGGGACGTCCTAAGCTGAATGGAGTCGCAGGCGGCGGTTTGATAGCGTCGCCGCATGACGCACAGGAGGACGCCCATGGCGCAGCGAATGACCCTGACGCGGAGAATTTTGAGGAAGGCCGGGGCGGCGGACGGATGCCGGTTGAAGACCCTGGTGCGAGCGTTCCCTCGCGTCGCGCGACGCAAGGTCGTGCGCGAGATCGTTCGCCTCTCCCGGCAAGGAGGGGTGGTGTTGCGATTTGAGGATTCCGGAAGGCCCCTGAAACTCGGCAGCCAACGGAAGGACCTGTCCCACGCGGCCGCCTGAACAAATGGAAGATCCGGTCCGGCTGTTCTTGCTGGTGCTGCTCGCAGCCGTGACCTCCATCGCCGTGGCGTACGACATCCCGCCCGGCATGCTCGTTCCCTGACGGCCACGGGTGACAGGTGACGCGTGATTAGAACGCGTGACGCGTGAAGGGGAATCTGTCGATTTGTTGACCTGTTGATTTATTGATTTGACCCCTCACTCCTTCCCCCTCACCCCTCACTGTTCCGGATTTCGCCTCACGCGTTACGACTTGGGGCAGGTATTGATCCCGAAGAGCTTCCAAGCCGGACAAAATCCCGCCGCAGCGGTCACGATCGCCACCGCCCCGATCAGATACACCGCGGCGGCCGCCGCGCCCGAAAGGGCTGAGAAGTAACCCACCGCAATCAGGATGATGCCCAGCCCGAGCCGAATCGCCCGTTCCATCGCGCCGAGATTACAAGTCATGACTGCACCTCCCCTCAGATGGTGATCGGTGATGGGTGATCAGTGACGAGTAAGACTTAGTAGATCACTTATCTCTTCCGGCACCCATCACATTTACTTCTTGGACTTGTCCTTCTTCTTCGCGCCTTTCTCTTCCACGTCGATCACGGTCCCGGCCTCGGCATCGAGATGCACCTCGACGATCTTGCCATCGTCGGACAACACTTCGACTTCCCAGACCGTCTTGCCGTGCTTCTTTTCGAGCTCGGCCTCGATGACCTTTCCGGGAGTTTTTTCTGTGGCGGCCTTGATGGCCTGCTCAATCGTCACTTTTGCGGCCGCGGCCAAGGCGGCCTTCTCCTTGCCCTCATCTTCCTTCTCTTTGGCCCCCGCAACGCCGGGGCCGCTCAGCAGCAACACCGCTCCGATCGACAGCACCAGCATGACATGACGCATATGCTCCTCCCATGAATAGGGCCTCTGTCAACAGTCAACACGAGGCCTGCTGAAATATAG
>CAYJUM010000098.1:0-8196 GCA_964373355.1 uncultured Nitrospirales bacterium
CTCGCGGTAGCGCCTGAGGACGGCCTCGTGCATGCTCGCGAAGTCGTTGGTGCCGACCACGCTCTGGATGCGGAACTTCCGGTAGTCGGCCTTCTTGGCCCGCCCGTCCTCCCAGACCACCATGGAGGCCACGCACTGGTCCCCCATAATGTTCGAGACGTCGAAGGCCTCGATCCGGCGCGGCGCGCGGTCGAGCCGCAGCAGGCGCCGCAGTTCGTCGGTGGCCTGCCGGTCGAGGTCCTGCTCCCGGACGTGATCCGCCAGCGCGGCCGCCGCATTCTCTTCCGCCAGCAGCAGGAGCTGATGCTTTGTCCCGCGCTCGGGCGCGACCACCCGGACCGTCTCTCCCCGTTTCTCGGAGAGCCATGACTCGATCAACGCAGCCTCCTCCAGGGCCACGGGCACGAGCAATTCCTTGGGGGGCAGCATCTCCTTGTTGTAGAACTGCTCGATCGCGGATCGGACCAGCTCCTCATCGGAGGCGTCCGCAGCCTCCCAGAAAAAGTCCTTGCGGCCGATCAGCAACCCCCCGCGGATGAACAGGAGCTGCAGGTCGGCCGCGGCGCCCTGCCGGACCAGCCCGAGCACATCCTGGTTGGTGAAGGCCGTCTGGGCGACCCGCTGGCGCTCCAGCGTCCGCTCGATCTTGAAGATCCGGTCGCGCAGCCGCGCGGCCTCCTCGAACTCCTGGCGCTCGGCCGCCGCTTCCATCTCGCCCCGCAGCCCGTCCAGCAACTCCCGGTCGCGCCCCTCCAGGAACATCCGGACCTGCCGGACGATCTGGTGATACTCCTCGCGGGTCTGGTTGCCGATGCAGGGGGCCATGCACCGCTTGATCTCGAACTCGATGCAGGCGCGGTCGGCCTTGCCGTCGATGGTGATCGTGCAGGTCGCCAGCGGGAACACCTTCTTGATGACCCTCAACGTCTCCCGCAGCGCGCCCGCCGGCACGTAGGGGCCGTAGTAGAGGGCGCCGTCCTTCTGCACCTTCCGGACGATGGTCAACCGCGGGAAATCCTCCTTCACGGGCAGGCGCAGGTAGGGGTAGTGCTTGTCGTCCCGCAGCACGACGTTGAAGCGCGGCCGGTGGCGCTTGATCAGGTTGCTCTCCAGGATCAGCGCCTCGAGGTCCGACCGTGTGATGAAGGTCTCGATGTCGGTCACGAGGCTCAGCATGAGCCTGGTCTTTGGCGTATGCTCGGCGCTCCGGTGGAAATAGGACCGCACCCGGTCGGCTAGCCCCATCGCCTTCCCGATGTAGAGCACCTCGCCCCTCGCGCCTTTCATCAAATAGACCCCGGCCTGCCGGGGCAGATGCTCCAGCTTGGCCTGCAGCTCGGGACCAATGGTCAGTGATTCGGGCATGGTTGAATTGTACAATCCCCTTACGCCTGACGGCTGCTAGACGATGGCCGTGACGGACGGCGGGCGCTCGATCAATTCGACTTCGTAGCCGTCGGGCGCATCGATGAAGATGAAGCGGCTGCCGGAGGAGGTGACGGTGGGGCCGTCGGTGATCTTGATCTGCTTGGCCTGCAGCGCGCGGATGGTCTCGTCCAGATTGTCGACCTCGAAGGCCAGGTGCACCAGATCTTCCTGCACCTTGACCGGGCCGCTCGGCGGAAAACTGCAGAGCTCGATCAGCTCCTCGCTGTTCGGGACCGCGAGAAAGGCCAGGTGGGAACCGCGCGGCGAGGTTTTGCGCTCCACCACTCGCAGCCCCAGCACGTCGGTGTAGAAGGCGACGGTCTGATCCATGTCGCTGACGCGCATCCGGGTGTGCAGGAGTTTTTTGACCGCCATGGCGCCTCCGTGAAGATGATGAGATTGTAAAGGATCGCCGTTCGGGGCGGCAACTGCGCGGCCGCCCGCCGGCGGCCCATTGCGGCAGGCTCGGTGTTCCGGCTAAGATGCCCGCGACATGACGCTGCACGATGCCGCTCAGTCCACGCCGACGATGAAGGAATTCGAGACGACCGCCGTCGCCGCGGCGCGGGAGGCCGGACGGATCCTGACCGGCTACGCCCGGAGCGGGTTCGGGGTGCGCCACAAGCAGAAGGTGATCGATCTGGTCACCGACGCGGACCTCCGCTCGGAGCAGGCGATCGTGGAGAGGCTCGCCAAGGCGTTTCCCACGCACCGGATTCTGGCGGAAGAGAAGGGCCTGCACACCAAGCAGGAGTCTCCCTACACCTGGATCATCGATCCCCTGGACGGCACCACCAACTTCGCCCACGGCTTTCCGGCCTACTGCGTTTCGATCGGCCTGGAGCACCAGGGCGCGACCATCCTCGGCGTGGTCTTCGATCCGACCCGCGACGAGCTGTTCCTCGCGCGGGCCGGCGGCGGGGCCTTCCTCAACGGCGCGCCGCTGCACGTCTCCCCGACGCCCTCGATCGATGCCGCGCTTCTGGTGACCGGCTTTGCCTACGACATCCGCGAGAGCGCCCGGAACAACCTCGGCCACTTTGCCCGGTTCGCGCTCCGGGCGCAGGGCGTCCGCCGGACGGGCGCGGCCGCCATCGACCTGTGCTACGTGGCCGCAGGCCGGTTCGACGGGTTCTGGGAGATGAAGCTGCGTCCCTGGGATACCGCCGCCGGCGCCTTGCTGGTGCAGGAGGCGGGGGGGCGGGTGACCGACTTCAAGGGCGGGGATTTTTCGAACTACCGGGACGAGATCGTGGCGAGCAACGGACTGATCCACGACAGCATGGTGGCCATTCTGCGCGAGGACCCGTTCGGATGAGCCGGAGGGGCGATCATGGCCGATGACTCCAAGCCGGGGACCCCTCCTGCCGGAGGCCCCGAGGAGAGCGCGCCGGGCGCCGTCCCGGAGGTCGAGCTGTTGAAGGTCGTGGTCTCACGAGACGGCCTGCAGGTGACCGCGCAGTGGGGCCTTCATCCGCAGATGAAAAAGGACCTGAAGCCTGAAGAGTGGCAGGAGCTCAGCGACATCATGGCCAAAGTCACCACGCTCGTCGGCAATCGTTTTGCCAAGGTCCTGTCCGACGTGGAACCAGACAAACCCGGCAGCGCGTGATGACGTCACTCGTCACTCGTCATTCGTGATCACGGGGACAGTCGCTTTCTCAACGAATGACGGTTGACCAATGACGCCTTTTGAAGGAGAGAAGATGGAGACCTACTATCATCCCGGTGATCTTCCAAAGTTTTCGGACATGGGCAAAGGGAACAAGGAGCTGTGGGACAAATTCATGAGCTACTACTCGGCGGTGTTCGCCGAGGGGACGCTCACCGCGCGGGAAAAGGCCCTGATCGCACTCGGCGTGGCGCACGGCGTCCAGTGCCCGTACTGCATCGACGCGTATACCCAGGCCTGCCTCGAAAAAGGGTCGAACATCGAGGAGATGACCGAGGCGGTGCACGTCGCCTGCGCCATCCGGGGCGGCGCCTCCCTGGTGCACGGCGTCCAGATGCGGAATGTGGCGCAGAAACTGTCCATGTGATCAGAGTGGTCAGTTCCAGTAAACAGGTATCCGTCTTCAGTTCAAACCTGAGAACTGAGAACTCCACTGTTTACTGCAAATGACCAGTGACCAATGACGACCTTAAGCCTCAAGGCACGAGCCAACCCGCTGGCGGACGCCGCCGAGCAACTGCGGATCCTGGAGTCGGCGAGCGTCTGGCCGCCTTTCGGGGCGCGGCTCGGCGCCTGCGGCCTCGCGCCGCTGACCGCCACCGGCATTACCGTGTTCCAGATCAACGTGGGGAAGCTCTGCAACCAGACCTGCGGCCATTGCCACGTGGACGCCGGTCCTGACCGCAAGGAAGTCATGAGCCGCGAGACCGCCGAGCTGTGCATCGACGTGCTCGGGCAGACGGACATCCCGACCGTTGATATCACCGGCGGCGCGCCGGAGCTGAACCCGAATTTCCGGTGGCTGGTCGAGCAGGCCCGCGCCAGGGGCCGCCAGGTCATGGACCGCTGCAATCTGAGCGTGCTGCTGCTGCCCGCTCAGGCCGACCTCGCCACCTTCCTGGCCCGCCATCGTGTGGAGATCGTGGCCTCCCTTCCGTATTTCCGCGCCAGCCAGACGAACGCCCAGCGCGGCGACGGCGTCTTCGAGAAGTCCCTCGCGGCCCTCCGGCTGCTGAACGAGCTCGGCTACGGCATGGACGGCAGCGGCCTGCGCTTGAACCTCGTCTCCAACCCCGTCGGGGCGTTTCTGCCCGCGGGGCAGGAGGCGATGGAGGCGCAGTTCCGGAAGGAGCTGGCGCGCCACGGCGTCGCCTTCACCCGGCTGTATACGATCACGAACATGCCGATCAGCCGGTTTCTGGAGTTTCTGGTCGAGACGGGCAACTACGAGGGCTACATGGTCCGCCTGGCCAATGCGTTCAACCCCGCGGCGGCGGGCGGCGTGATGTGCCGCTACACGCTGTCAGTTGGCTGGGATGGGACGCTCTACGACTGCGACTTCAATCAGATGCTGGACCTGCCGATCGGCTTCGGACGCCCGCGCCACCTGCGCGAACTGGTACGAGACGGGCTCTCCGCGCTCCAGCAGCGGCGCATCGTCACCGGCAACCACTGCTACGGCTGCACGGCGGGGTCGGGCTCGTCGTGCAGCGGCGCGGTCACTTCAGACGTGATCGGTGATGCGTGATCTGTGACCTCTGAATCAAGATCCCGAGAACGTCACCCTCACCGATCACTCATCACTTCTTCAGGTAACCGTTGGCTCGGAACCAACTCAGGGCGTCGCGGATGGCGTCTTCAACCGGATTGCGCGGGTAGTCCAGCTCGCGGACGGCTTTGGAGCAATCATAGTGCTGCATGTGTCTCAGCGCTTCCACGAAGAACGCCGGGACCGGCGGCGGCCTCCGCAAGAGGGTCCGGCACAACCATTCGCCGCCTTTCGCGCCATAGCGGGCCAGCGCGAAGGGGACGGGCACGAGCGGCGCCATCACGCCGGCGACCCGGGCGATCAGCGCGTTCAGCTCCTTCTGGGTCGTGTTCCAATTCCCCACAATGTACCGCTCGCCGGGACGGCCACGCTCCGCCGCCCGGATCATCCCCTCTGCCACGTCCCGGACATCAATCGCATTGGTCGGACCGTCGACATAGGCCGGCATCTGCCGGCGGGCCACCATGAGGATCTGGGTGCCGCTGCTCGGCTTGCTGTCGTAGGGGCCGAAGAATGCCGTCGGGTTCACCACCACCGCCGGCACGCCGTGCGATGCCTGCAGGACCTCGGCTTCCATGGCCGCTTTGGCCATCAGGTAGGGATTCTCGGGGTCCAGCGGGGCAAAGGCGCAGGTCTCGTCGGCGAGCCGCCCGGGGGACGGGAAGCCGATCGTCGTGAGCGTGCTCGCGAACACCAGCCGCTCCACCGAGGCCTTCCGAACGGCGGCGAGCACTTTTCTGGTCTCGGCGAGCGCCACCGTCACGGCGGTCCTGGCGGGCACGGATTCGGTCGGGTAATAGCCCGCGGCGTGATAGACCACCCGCACGCCGTCACAGGCCCGGGCTAGCGACTCGGCATCGTTCAGATCGCCGGTGACCCGATCGAGCGCTAGCCCCTGCAGGGTGGGGGCCTTGCTGGCCGGGCGCACGAGCGCCCGGACCTCGTCTCCCTTATCGAGCAAGGCCCGGACGAGATTGGATCCGAGCTGTCCTGTCGCCCCGAGGACCAGGACCTTCATTGTGAGTCAGGCGGACGCCCGGAACGGCTCGAAGGCCCGATCGGCTTTCGCCGCGAGGTAAAAATCGCTTTCGGTGAGCCCGTTGATCTTGTGCGTCCAGACCTCGACCTTGCACTTGCCCCAGGCCAGGTGCAGGTCCGGGTGGTGTCCTTCCTGCTCCGCGATCGCCCCCACCTTGTTCACGAAACTCAACGCCTGCGCAAAATCCTTGAAGGTATAGAGCCGCTCGAGGTGCCCCTCTTTGTTGAGCTGCCAGCCGGTGCCCAGTTGCCTGAGCAGCTCCTGCGCCTGGGCGGCCTCCAGCGGCGGCACGCCGCCCCGGCAGGGCACGCATTTCTGATCCGCGAGAGCCATAGGTCCTCCGTTTCCCATGTGTGATGCGCGAGGAAAAGTATATTATGCGGGACGGATCCTGCACAACGTCAGCGGTTCCGCCAGCCCCCGCAACGTCGGCGACCACTCGGCCACCACCGACGCCTTCTCGCGCTCCAGCACCTCACGGACGTGGGGATCATCGAGCGTCCCCTTGAGGATCACGACATCGCCGCCCTGACTCTCCCGCAGGATCCGCGCCGCCAGGTTCACCGTCCGGCCGAAATAATCCAGGCGGGCATTCGCAGTGATGGCGATGGCCGGCCCGTGGTGCAGCCCGAGCTTGACCACGAGCGCGCGCTCCGAGGGCAGGGCCTCGTTGAACGCGTGGATGTCGCGCTGGATCGCCAGGCCGCAGCCCAGCGCATCGGCCGGGGACTGAAAGACAGCCATGACGGCATCGCCGATCGTCTTGACGACCGCGCCGCGGGCGCTGGCGATGCGCTCCTTCAGGAACTCGAAGTGGCGCCGGACCTGGCCGTACGCCGGCGCATCCCCGGCCAGCTCGTACAGCCGCGTGGACTCCCGTAGATCGCTGAAGAGGACCGTCACCGATTCGACGCCGATCTCCTGGCCCGGCGCCAGGACTTCGGAGCCGAAGAGGTCCCGGAACTCCTGCAGCGCCGCGACCTCGGCCGCCGTGACGGCGCCCTCGTCCCAACGGACCCGCTCGAGCACCGCTGCAATCGGCTGAGATGACCGATTGGCCCACCGGACCTCGACCGGCCCCGGCGCAAAGCGGGTCTCGCTGCCGCGCCAGCCGTCTTCCGCGTAGCTGAGATCCACAGCGCCGGGGTCTCCCGGTCCTTCCGCAGGCGCCAGCGTCAGGCTCCGGTTCACCAGCAGGGTGCGGACACGATACGCTTCGCGCTGGAGGGGGACCGTGACCGCGCGCGATTCATCGGGGCGGAGGAGATGTTGCACCAGGATGTGGGGCGCGCTGGACGGCCCGCCGAAGCAATGCACCACGTCGTGGACCGTGCGGATGGCCGGATGGACGCGGAACCGCAGCTCGACGTACCGGTCCAGGCTTGCCGCGTAGTCGATGCCGCAGGTGTCGCAATGGAATTGGCGTGTGACCTGGGCCAGCGTGCCGGTCTCGCCCTTCGGGACACGGCAGTTGGGGCACATCAGTTCCCACAGGAGGTTCAGCAACCCGGCGCGCGTGGCGTGCAGGAAGACACGCAGGGTCTCATACCGGTCGGCCCCCCAACGGTCGGCCAGGGCATAGGGTTGCATGCGGACCAGGTCTTCATCGCCCGCCTCGATGAGGAACTCCCCCAGCAGGGCCACCAGCGGACCATTCAGCGACCGGGCGTCATGCAATCGGGCGAGCCGCTGGCGCAACACGACCTGATCGACCTTGGCGCCAGCTCGGGGACGGCGGGGCATGGAGACGGGTGCGCCCGGTTCCGGCGGGCCGGGCGGATAGGCTCCGATGACCGCCTGGCAGTACTGCCGGGTCCGCTGGAGCGTCTGGCGCGCGATGAGCGGGATCACCGCATAGCCGAGGAGGGTCCGGGGGGTCAGGTCCGCATAGAGCCTGACGCGCGCGCCGGCTCCCGTCGGCACCACCTCGACGCCGCCGTGGAATCGTGCCAATGGCCCGCGCGTGTAGTCCCGCTGGACGCTGTAGCTGTTCCCTTTGATCCACTCGAAGGGATATTCGATCCAGCTCAGCGGGATCACGCCGGCCACGCGGGCATTCACCCGCCGGCCCAGCTCCGGTCGGTCCGCCGGCTCCAACTGGACGGGGGGCAGCCCGACCATGCGGTTCAGCTTGTCCGTATGCGCGAGCGCGTCCCAGACCCGGGAGACCGGGGCATCGATCTCCCATTCCTGCGTCAGCCGGCGGGGGGAATAGGCCATGGGGTCCTGGAGATTTACGAGATGGCCGGTGGACTAGATGCCTGATCGTCAGCTTTCTTCATCCGGCGCCCCGCCGGTCTTGGCCAGGTCTTCCATCTTGATCTTCTCGGGGTTGAACTTCGCCGCCGCTTTGGTCATGCGATCCATCACTTCATCGAAGCGCAGCGGCTCGGCGTCTTTCGGCCTGAACCGGATCGGGTTGATGCGGGCGACCACGAAGCTCTTGAGATAGGGGCTCGTCATCCCGCGGGCCTTCAGGGCCTCGACCCGCTGGACGATGAGACCGTC
>CAYJUM010000099.1:0-8127 GCA_964373355.1 uncultured Nitrospirales bacterium
CGCCTGCAGCAGGCCATTCGTGCGGGACATCGTGAGAAGAAGCCGTTGGCTCTGCTCGTGGTGGACCTGGACCGTTTCAAGGAGATCAATGACACCCTCGGCCATCTGATTGGTGACCGGCTCTTGCAAGAGGTGGGGCGCCGCATTCGGGACGTGCTGCGGGAATCCGACACGGTGGCGCGTCTGGGCGGGGACGAATTCGCCCTGCTCCTTCCAGGGGCGCGCGTGAACGACGCGGTCCTGGTCGTCGAAAAGGTGCAGAAGGCGCTGGCCCAGCCTGTCATACTGGACGAGCTGTCTCTCCCTATCGAGGCGAGCTTCGGGATCGCGCTCTTCCCCGAGCACGGCGAGGAGACCGATATCCTCATCCGGGCGGCGGATGTGGCGATGTACGTCGCCAAGCGGGCCGGCAGCGGGTACGCCCTGTACGCCTCGGAGCAGGACCAGTACACTCCCCGCCGCCTCATGCTATTCGGGGAGCTGCGCCAGGCGATCGATCTCAACCAGTTGGTCCTGCACTACCAGCCCAAGATCAGCCTCCGGACCGGCCGGATTACCGGCGTGGAGGCGCTGGTGCGCTGGCAGCACCCGCAACACGGCCTCATCCCGCCGGCCGAGTTTATCACGCTGGCGGAGCAGACCGGGGTGATCAAGCTCCTCACCCTGTGGGTGCTCAAGGAAGCGCTGCGCCAATGCCAGGCTTGGCATCAGGCGGGCATGACCCTCACGGTGGCGGCCAACCTCTCGGCGCGGAACCTCCAAGATCCGCAACTCATTGACCATGTCGCCGGGTTCCTGGAGACGTCCGGTGTGGCGCCGAGCCGGCTGGAACTGGAGATCACCGAGAGCGTCATCATGGCGGACCCGGCGCATGCGTTGGAGACCCTCACCCGCCTGAGCGCCATGGGGGTCCGACTGGCCATTGACGACTTCGGCACCGGCTATTCGTCGCTGAGTTATCTGAAGAAGCTGCCGATGCACGAGCTCAAGATCGACAAATCCTTTGTGATCAATATGGCGACCGACGACAACGACGCGGTGATCGTGCGCTCGACCATTGACCTTGCCCATAACCTGGGTCTCACGGTCGTCGCCGAGGGGGTGGAGACTCAGGCAAGCTGGGACCAACTGGCTGCCCTCGGCTGCGATGCGGCACAGGGGTATTACCTGAGCCGCCCGATTCCCGCCGCCGACCTCTTCCGCTGGCTGCGCGAGTCGCCCTGGGGTTTATAGAAGTTAGAGCTCACCACGCCGGTGGAAAGAAAAGGGGTCGCGAGTCTTTGCTTGACAAGCCTGTTCGCCTGAAACTGTAGCGGGCGGTTCGGCAGCGGCCGTGGCGGGAGGGTCGGGGCTGCGTCGTGAATCGCGAGCCGGAGCGCAATTGCTTTATCAAGGCGGGTGGCCTAAAATTGGAGTCAACCAGAGGATTCACGATGGCGGCGGAGAAGCAATCCCTCATCACTGCGACCCCCGACATTCTCGGCGGCACGCCGGTCTTTCGTGGAACACGGGTGCCGGTGCAGACCCTTATCGAGTACCTGGAAGGCGGGCAGACGATCGATGACTTCCTCGAAGGGTTTTCGACCGTGACGCGTGCGCAAGTAATGGCCTTCCGTGAAACCCGGAGCAGTCATAGTTAGTGCATTTTGAGTTTCTTGGCTCTATCACCTAGGTCGAGACGTTTGCGGTCGGCTCCGCAATACGTGAGATCGGACGGCTTCGCAAGCTATACGGAAAAGGTCGCTGGAGGAAGCGAAAGGGGATTGCGAAAGTACGTCTCTCTGATGGATCAGTCCATGTCGCAGAAATTCATTGGTACGAGGCTGCTAAAATCGGACGAAAAGAATACAAGGTCAAACGGTTTCTATGAGAAACACGATGCGAAAATCTAGAATATCTTCCGCACGACTGCTCGTTTGCGTTGAAAACAAAGGCTATGGCGCATCCCTTGAAAAGCGGAAAATCTATGTCTCCCTGGCTGATCCTGTTGCAGCTAGGCATGGCCAGGTACGGGTAATCGACGAGTCGGGTGATGATTATCTCTATCCTAGAAGTTTTTTCCTCCCCATCAGGTTACCTCAATCAGTGCGCAAGGCCGTTGTCGCAGCCTAACGCATTCGACCTTTCGTGCCCCAGCTTTACCAGGTCCTGCCGTTGGTTTCCAAGGGAGAGGTGCGCAAGGTGGGAGACCGGGAAAAGGTGTCAGGAACCGTTTTGAACCGAACACAGTGAGCGGCGGAGACTGCGATTGAACGGCGGCGGGTACCCTGCTCAAGGAGAGGATGAGAAAGAAACGATCCGCATCATCAGCGCACGGCAAGCGAGCCTCAAGGAGCGTCGGGCATATTCCCGACTCGCGGATTGACTTTTCAGATATCCCGGAAGCCACCGATGAGGAACTGAAAAGCATGCGGCGGGTGGGCCGGCCGAAGAGCGACAGCGCAAAGCAATTGATCGCCATCCGCATGTCGCCGCGCTTGTTGGACCAGTTGCGAAGAATGGCGGCAAGGCAGGGCAAGCCGTACCAGACTCTGATTCACGAGTTGCTGAAAAAAGCTGCCTCACACGCCGCGTAAATCCTCCGATCGTCCGGAGCGACAGCGCCGCCACGACATGACGGAGGCTTAGTCGGGTTTCGCCGCGCCTTGCCACAGCATGTCGTACCCGAGCTCCTTGGTCTCCGAGCACATGGCGGCCAGGGCAGCGAACTTTCTGTTGAAGATGTCGTCGGCGTGGGATTTCTCGTGGGCCTCGAATGAGGTCCAGTAGGTGACGATCGCATAATGGTCGGCGGCGGTCTTGGATTCGCTCAAGGATCCTTCGTCGGAGATGAACCCGGAGAACTTGAACACCTGCCCGGCGATGAATCCGCCCTTGTCCCCGCCGTAGGTGTCCTTGACGATGCTGCAGATCTCGCCCACGGCCAGCTCGACGTCCTCGAAGGTCACGCCGGGTTTGAGCTTCACGGTGTTGAACAGCATTTTGGCCCCGAATGGGAGTGTAATCGGACCGAACATGGCATCCTCCTCAGGAAGCGTGCAGCCTTACGAGATGGGTCGCGGAGGTCGTGGATCCGAACGACCATACTATACCATTGATCGGCAGCAAGAGTGACGGGCCGGCGGCGACGAGGGGGGCTATTCCTTCTCGGCGATATAGTCATTGAGGAGCCGGCACCCGGCGAAGAGCGTCGCCTCCTCGTTCCGCATCCAGCGACTGATGGCACCGAGGTAGGCGAGCGTGTCCGCGACCGCCTTGATGTCCCGGATGCCGGTGTCGGTCTGGGCCGCGGTGGGATTGACCGGTTTGCCGCGCTCGATCAGATACCGCAGCAGCCGCCGCTCGGGACCCTTGCCGATCTCGGCCGCCAGGCGCTGCACGAATGGCTCCCACTGGGGCCGCGCCGCCGCCACAGCCTCTTCCACGGTCCGGCTTTCGCCTCCATCCCCATCAATATCGTGGAGCAGCAGCTTGGTGAGATAGGGATGGTTCCCGGTCCATTCAACCACGCCCGCATTGGTTCGGCCGATCAGCTTTCTTATCTCTCCATCGAGCAGGACTGCGAGCGGGACCACGCGGAAGGACACGCCGGCCACTGTCGGGGAGTGGCCGAGCTTGATCCACAATTGGCGCCCGCCGGTCACGACGATGGCGGCCGGGTTGGCCGCCGAGACCCGCGCGAGCCACGGCTCAAGCGACGGATCGGCGAGCCGATCCAGATTCTCCAGGACGACGATCGAGCCCGGCGCCGCCTCACACGACGCTATTGGACCGCCGCAGTCCATCTCGAGGACCGTCCGGTCCAGCCCCTGTAGCGCAGCCCGCACCAATGAGGTCTTGCCCAATTGCGGCCCGCCGATCACCGCCAGGGACTCGCCGCGCAGCATGCGCCCGTGCAAGTTTTTCACGAGCCCTTGACGGCCGATGAACGCGTCGCCGGTGGCGGGACGGGGAGTGAATGGGGGGATGGGCATGGCCAACTCTACCACAGTAAGAGTGCTGGATCTGTCTCGTCGCCACGTGCGGGACGGCCGGTGAGTGTGGTAGAAGAGCCCACGCAATGGAGTGAAGGAGTCGCACATGGATCTTGACGCATTTCGGCAGATGGTGGCGAAGAACCCGCGGGGGTTCTTGGGGCGCTATGGTTTGGGGAACAAGCTGCTGCAAGAAGGCGGGAGCTTGGAAGAGGCCGTGGAGCATCTGCGGGTGGCGGTGGAGCTGGACCCCGTGCACGTGGCCTCGCACCTCGCGCTGGGTCGCGCGCTCGTGAAGCTGGGCCGCAAAGAAGAAGCCAGGCCGGTGCTCCAGGCCGGCATCAATGCGGCGACCTCGGGGCGGTCGAGCGGCGGCGTGGACCTTGTTCCCGAGATGCGCGCGCTGCTCCAGTCCCTCGGCTGACCGGCGAGAGCAATCCATGACATTGACGGCGTACAACAAGGTGGCGGTGCCGGGGTTCATGTACGGCACCGCGTGGAAGAAGGAGGCCACGACGAGGCTCGTGGAGTCGGCGGTGGCCGCCGGCTTCCGGGCCATCGACACGGCCAACCAGCTCATCCACTACGAGGAGGCCCTAGTGGGGGAGGCGCTGCAGGCGCTCGCCACGCAAGGAATCGCACGCGAGACCCTGTTCCTCCAGACCAAGTTCACGCCGGCCAGCGGCCAGGACCACCGCACGCCGTACGATCCCTCGGCCGATCTCACCGCGCAGGTCCGGCAGTCCTTCGACTCCTCGCTGGCGCACCTCCACACCGACTACCTGGATTCGTATGTCCTGCACGGCCCGTATTCGCGGTACAGCCTGGGGGCCGCGGACTGGGAAGTGTGGGCGGCGATCGAAGGGCTGTACGAATCGAAGAAAACCAAAATGATCGGGATCAGCAACGTCTCGGCCGGACAATTGGCTCAGCTCTGTGGGCAGGCGAAGCACAAGCCCATGGTGGTGCAGAACCGCTGTTACGCGGCGATGGGGTGGGACCAGGAGGTGCGGGAGATCTGCCGGGCGCAGGGGATCATCTACCAAGGCTTTTCGCTGCTGACCGCCAACCGCGGCGTCCTAGCCGATCCGGACGTGCGCGCGATCGCGCAGGGGCACGGGGCGGGGATCGCGCAGGTGATCTTCCGGTTTGCCCAGCAGGTCGGGATGCTGCCGCTGACCGGCACGACGAACCCGCAGCACATGCAGGAGGACCTCGCCTGCGAGCAATTCACGCTGACGGACGACGAAGTCCGGCGGATCGAAATGATCGGGATGTGACTAGTTCTCCATCATCTCCAGCCGCGCGTCGAATTCGTGATCGCATTGCGTGCAGTGTAAGCAGTCGGAATCGACGGTGGCCTCCTCCATCCGGGCCGCCAGGCCTCCACAGTCCGGGCACCGTGCCACGTGCAGCGGGGCGTCATCGAGCGATTCATATTTGGAGCCGTGCAGGCAATAGACCGGCTGGCCCTCGAATTCCCAGTCATTGCCAGATTTGTCCTGCTCCGGCAGCACGACATAATGATGCGACGCGTACGCCTGGATCGCCTCGCGGCTGTCGAACCCTCCCTGCATCAACTTGGCGGTCTTGGCGTCGTACAAGGCATTACCTCTCACAACGGCTTTAGTCGGTCCCATAGGGCACCTCTCGCGGCATGCGGTTGCGACGGTCGGGGGCCGGGTACTATACGCCCGGGGCTCACGCAAATCAATTTAGTAGTCCACGCGCATGAGGTACAGGCCATGCGCCGGCGCGGTCATGCCGGCCGCCCGCCGGTCTTTGGCGGCGAGAATGTCATTGAGACTTTCCGGCGCGCGCTTGCCCTTGCCCACCTCGACCAATGTCCCCACGATCGCCCGCACCATCTGCTTGAGGAACCGGTCCGCTTCGGCCTCGATGCGGAGCAGGTCGCCCTCCTGGATGATCTCCAGCCGGCGCAGCTCGCACGTCGTGTGCGTGGTATCGGTCGGGTGTCCCTGAAACGACGCGAAGTCGTGGCGGCCGCGGAGCAGGCCGGCCGCGTCCCGCATGGCGACGAGGTTGAGCGGCGCTTTGAGGTGCCAGACCCTGTTGCGGTCAAGCGGCGCCCGCACGAGCCGGTTCAGGATCCGGTACTCGTAGAGCTTACCTGTTGCGCCGTAGCGGGCATGGAAGTCCTCCGGCACCACCTCCACCGAGCGGACGGCGATATCCTCCGGCAGCACGCCGTTCAGCGACTGGCGCCATTCATCCGGTGTCAGGGGCTTGTCGCTCTGGAAATGGGCCACCTGCCCGAGCGCATGGACTCCGGAATCCGTGCGGCCGGCGCCGATCACCGTGATCCGGGTCTGCGCGATCCGTTTGCACGCCGCTTCGATCACGCCCTGCACCGTGAGGTCCTTGGCTTGGCGCTGCCACCCGGCATAGGCCGTGCCGTCGTACTCGATGGTCAATTTGTAGGTAGCCATCGGGAAGCAGGTTGAGGTTGAGGCTGAGGTTCAGGGGAAGCCGGGATCAGTCCGGACTCAACCTTAACCTCAACCTTCTTCAGGACGCCCCGCCGTCGGCCAGGGCCGAGCGCGGCTGGTGCGCGGCGATGAACGCACGGACGCCCTCGAAGATGGCTTCGGCCATCCGGCTCAGGAACGCCTCGCGCCGCATCAGCCGCTCCTCGGTGGGGTTGGTGATGAAGGCGATCTCCGTCAGGATGCTGGGCATGGCGGTGAAGCGCAGCACGTAGAAGGGCGCGGTCTTCACGCCGTGGTCCACCACGTCGTAGTGGTCGTTCAAGGAGGCGACCATCTCTTTTTTGGTCCACCAGGCCAGGTCCTGCGACTCCTCGATCTTCTTGGAGGTCAGGAGATCGGCCAGAAAGAACTGCACGCCCGCCCCGGTCTGGTTCAACGGCGTGCCGTTCTCACGGGCCGCCACCTCCAGCGCGTGCCGGTCGCTGGCCTGCCCGAAATGGTAGACCTCCAGGCCTTTCGTCGCGCGCTGCGGGTGGGAATTGACGTGGATCGAGATGAAGAGATCGGCATCGTGCCGGTTGGCGAACCTGGCCCGGTCCTCCAGCTCCACGAACACGTCCCGCTCGCGGGTCATGAGCACCTGCGTACCCAGCCGCTTGGCGATCAGATCACGGAGCTGCCGCGCGACCTGTAGGGTGATGTCCTTCTCGGCCAGCCCGCTCCGGCCGAGCGCGCCGGGGTCCTTGCCGCCGTGCCCCGCGTCCACCACGATCGTCCGGACGGGCTTGGTGAAGGACGTGCGCGCGATGGAGACCGGTTTGGTGGCGGGCGCCGGGGCGGCCGGCTGGGGCTCATCCTCCTCAGGGAGATCTTCCTCGCCCACGCGGTGAAACAGGTCTACGGCCAGGCGCGGCGGGCCGGTCAGCGGCAGGAGCTTGTAGTCTCGGACCGTCTTCATGGTGAAGGAGACGGTGACGGAGCGGGGGTTGGCCTGGGCGATCGCAATCTCGCCGGGCAGCACATGCTCGGCGATCTTCGCCAGCGCCTGCTTACCGAGCACCGCATTCTGCAATTCGATCGTGACGCGATCCGGGTTCTTTTGCTCGCGCTGGGTGAAGGTGGGGGTGCCTTGCAGGTCCAGCACTAAGCGGGTGTAGACGGGCGTGGCGCGGACCCGGAGGTCCTGCACGACGAGGATGCGGGGAGCCGCGGGTTTTTTCGTCGCGCGCGACTTGCGGGAGGCGCGCGTGTCGCGGTCGGTGTCGAGCCGCTTCACGGCGACGGAGCCGGCCGAGGCGGCCGGCGGGACGTGCGGGAAGGGCGCCAAGACCAGGACGGCGAGCACCAACGGGCAGGCGCGAAAGATCGTCCGGAGGCTCACGAATCTCTTGTCTCAGATAGGCCCAGGATTGTCAAGGGAATCGGGGGCTTGCCTGCTTGCCGGGTGCGCCGCTGTCACGCCCGCCGTCCGGGGCGCCCAGGTCATGGATGAATTCCTTCTCGACCTCGATGGCCTGGGATCCGCACTCCTTCGGGTCCGGGTTCTTCGCGTGCCGGCAATAGTCTTCCACGAGCACGTTGCGCCCCACACAGCCGACCGCCAGCCACGCGAGCAGCACCAGACTGAGCAGAGCCGGCAGCATCACGACCTCCCATGAATAGGGCCTCTGTCAACAGGGAATACGAGGCCCCGACGTTGAAAT
>CAYJUM010000100.1:0-252 GCA_964373355.1 uncultured Nitrospirales bacterium
TGACCAGGCCGTCCCGCGGCTCGTCCAGGAGGGCGCCGCTCAGCCGATCGCGAACGAGCTTTTCATGGCGAGAACGTGTCCTGAGCGCATACCAGTGCACTGTGTCATTTGCATCGGCATCGGACATAGCTCCGCTCTCTCAGTTACAGTCGAAAAAACCAAACACCGCTACAAACCTAGGGGGAAACTGTTTGGTCTTTCCCTAAAGGGCTCAGAGTCAAAACTTTGCCTCTCGGCACGCCCTGCTGGGTG
>CAYJUM010000100.1:262-7714 GCA_964373355.1 uncultured Nitrospirales bacterium
AGCGTCAGGATCTTCTGTTTCAAAATGCCCTGCCGAAGAATCCGGTCAACGATGCTTTCGGCTTCTTCGAGCTGGGCAATCAGCACGGCATCAAAGTCCCAGTTTGGCAGCGCTTCGACGGGCCAGAGGGGATAGGACAAGAACGTTTTCTTCGTGTTGCCGTCCACGAATCCGACCAGCGTCAGGTCCGTTTCACGAAGACTAATGTAGGCAAGCTCAGCCAACTCTCCTGTCCCATAGATCACAAGCCTCTTGGCTCCGGCCATGGACATGCCTTGTAGAGCATCTTTCAAACGAACTCGCATACCCCTGTAATAAGACAAGGAATACTGCATGTATTCGTAGGTCAGACGGGACTTCTGTGCGACACCTTGTGGGGTGAGGAGATACTTGATCCGGTTACGCGGAATGGTCGTGATCTTGATGTAGCCTTTGCGGGCCAACCTCTTGAGATAGAGATTGGTCAGGCCAAGCGCGACTCCCAGATGCTCTGCGAGGGCCCGCTGGGTGATGCCGCTGCTTTTCTCGACCTCGCTGAGCAACTGAAGGTCGCGTTGTGCCTGTAGGTCCATTGGGGGGTAATGGGAAAAGCGTTCAGGATTTGAACATAGAGAAGCTGAATGGTCAAGAAAAAACTCTGTGCGGGTTTATCTTAATAAATTAACTACTTATGTGGGCCTGTAAAGCTGCAACCATTATCAATAGGGAAATGACCCATGCGTATGGCTCTACAAGGACTTGTACGTATTACGGGGGTAAATGAGTCCGGCTCTTGGGTGGGGTGTGAGGTCTAGACTGTCCACTTTCGCCAACGGGCCCGGGCACGGCGGACGAATTCCAAGATGGGAAAGCGCCGGCCGATGCCCAGGAACGCGAGGGGAATCAATGTGCAGCGCGCGAGCAGATACCACCAGCTCCATTCGCGTAAGGTCGTCGGATGATAAACGAGCCTGACGGGCTGGCCGCGGGCCAGGCCTCTGACCTGCCAGAGCTGCAGGCGGTTCGAGATACAGATGACGGTCTCGATGCCGCGGGCTTTGGCTGCCTTGAGGACGTGCAAGGTCTCCTGCACCGTATCGAACGACTCCGGGATGTGGTCCATGTCGCCCGAGCAGACGAGCGCATCGGGACTGGCCCCGCGCGTGAGCAGTTTGGCTTTGATCAGGTCCTCCGTCGCGGCCTGCTGGCAGGCCAATCTGGAGCCAAAAAGCCAAATGGGGAGCCCAAGCTCCTTCTGAAGACTGTGAGCCACCGCCACCCGCTCATCAGTTTCGGGCGTGTCGGGATAATGGCATACCAGCCACAAAACAGTCCTGTCGCGGTTCACCCCGCCCAAGGCCCGGAGGTCCAGCCGGTCGCGCCCGTCCCGATTCACTGGCATGGAATTCGATCGGTGAAGATCAACTGACTGGTCGACGGTTATGCGGTAAAGCGAGGGTCGCGGTCCAACTCCGCCACGATGGCGGCCAGAAGGGTCTGATGCCGCTGGAGCAGAGGCTGCAGGGTCTCGTTCGAGTAGATGTCGATCTCTTCGGCGGACTGCAGGTGCGAGCCCAGCAGGTACACCCTCTCGTCCTCGGGCAGTCTGGCCAGACGGGCGGCGAAGCGATCCAGGAATTCGGCCCAGGTGGCGGGCTTCCCCCCGCCGTCGAACGTGGCGTTCAGGGTCTTCTTGCGCGTGCTCTCGCAGACGAAGAGGAGCGCGAGCAACTGCCTCGAATTCAGCGTGTCAGCGAGGTACCCGCTCATCAGCTCTGCCATGGCCCTCCCAGGACCTCGCTCGGCGGCGTGCTCAAGCCCTGGCGCCGCTTGTAGAACCGCTCGCCCTCCTCCTTCGAGTGCTTGAGGAGCTCCGAGAAGAAGCTCTCCTTGATCGTCCGGATGATGTGCCGGGCCGAGTATTTCATCGGATAGATCTTGAAGCCGATGAGGTACGCCTTCGCCAGGTAGTACATGACGAAGTAGAGCTTGCTCAGGCGCAGCCGGATGAGATGCTTGACGACGAGATTCCGCCAGGACGGGAAGACCAGCAGCACCAGCCCCAGCAGCGAGAGGTTCACCTGCTCCAGTTTCTCCTGCGGCGTGAAGCAGCTGAAGGGGGATTCGGTCTGGTAATTCTGGTGGAGCTTCTCGAAATCCCCGTCGAAGGCGCCCACGTCGATCGTGTACTGGGAGACGGGCGTGCCGGGATAGGGGTGCAGCTCCGGAAATTCCCCGAAGACCACCCGATTGTCGATGTTGATGTCGATCGACTCGATGTCGTAATCGATCGCGCGCGGGTGCAGGCCCAGCTCCTTGAGGCGCGTCGCGACGAGCCGGCGCGCGGAGGCGTCCAGTTCGTGCGTGAGGTCCAGGCCGGCCCGCACCGCGTCCACGTTCATCTTGAAGTAGGACTCGAGATGGCCGAGGATCCCGCCCACCTTGCGCTCGAACTCCGGGTCCTGGACGGCGGGAATGATGGGCACCGGCACCGCCAGGATCGTGTTCGAGAAGGTATTGATCTTGAGCTTGTGGCAGAGGTCGAAGGCGAAGCGGATGTCCTCGGCGTCCATCCCCCGCTTGAAGATGTGCTCCCGGATGAACGGATTGCCGGATTCAATGGACATGCTGATGGATTTGATCCCGGCTTTCTTGAGGTAGGTGACGATGTCGGGATCCCGGCGCACGAGATCGGATCGCACCAGGCAATGGAACGGCAGGCCGATCGCGCGGGGATACTTGTCGGCAAATTCGATCAGCCAGTCGTCGGTCCGGAACACGAAGACGTCGTCATAGAACTTGATGAATTGCGTGGGATGGCGCCGCACCATGTCCTCGATCTCCGCCAGCAGCCGGTCCACGCTGTAGCGGTTGAGCATCTTGCCCTTGCCCTTGTACATGGCGTTGTACTTGGCGTTGAAGCAGTAGGTGCACGGGAACGGGCAGCCCCGTCCCGCCATCAGGCTGCGCATGCCGAACTCGCGGAGCCGCGTCTTCTCGTAGACGACGTCCCGGTCCAGATAGGGCAGGTCGTCCAGCGCCATGTTGCGCTCGCGCAACTGAATGCTGCCGTCGGCGCGGCGATTCGTGCGCGTCACGACATTGGGGATGTCGTCGAGCGTCCCGCCGGTGGCCAGCCGGGTCAGCATGGTGGGCCAGGTCTCGTCGGCCTCGCCGGCCACCAGGGCATCGAGCTGCGTGTCTTCGACCACCCGGGGCATGGCGGGCCCCGCAAAGCTCAGCGGCAGCCGCAAATCCTCCCCGTAGAGCTGCATCCGCATGTAATTGAACGTCGCGTGAGGCCCGCCCATCACGGTAAAGATCGAATCCTTGCAGGCGGCCTTGATGGCCCGATTGGCCCGGAACATGACGTTGCTTTCACCGGTCTTGGCGCTGTACGCGACGACGTCCGGACGGATGGACCTCACGTCCTGCAGCAGGGTGTCGTGCTCCAGGACATTGAGGAAGGTCTCGTGCCCGTCCCGCTTCGCGAGCGCCGAGAGCAGCTCGATGTTCATCGGATCGATGTAGTCCTCCTTGACCATGACGAACAGGATTTTCATGACCCGATTTTCATCCTTACGCGGCGATGCGCGGCGACGCGGAGGCATACTTCCGCCGCCCGCGCACGCGGACATCCCAGAACAGCTCGGCCAAGGTGGACACGACGCTGACGATATTCTTCACCCGGAACGCCTTCGACCGGCCGTGCTCACGCGGTTGCAGCGGAATCCCGACTTCAACGTAGGTGTGGCCGGACCGGATCAGCCGGACCAGGATGGAGGCCATGTAGGCAAACCCGTGGGTCTTCATCGGGACCGACTGCAACAGCGTGCGTCTGAGCACGCAGGGGCCGTTATAATAGCGCAGTCGCAAGCCGAACAGGCCGTTGATCAGCAGCACAAAACACCTCGAGATCATCCGCCGCGACCAGCCCCGCACCTCGGGGTTCACGGCATGGGGGATGACGATGTCGGCCGACCCCACGGCCTCCAGCACCGTCTGCACCGCTTTCCCGGGGATCTCGTTGTCGCCCGGAAACATCGCCACATAGTCCATCCGGGCGAGCTGCACGCCGCGCAGATAATTGTACCCGAACCCCATGTTCCGGGGATTGTGGATCACCCGGATCCTGCTATTGCGCGCCGCCAGCTCGTCCGCGATCTGTCCGGTCCGGTCGGTGCTGCCGTCGTCGAAGACCAGCAGCTCGTAGTCCTGAAACCCGCGCCCGACGGCCTCGAGCACGGTCGCGACGGCCGCCGAGAGATTCTTCTCCTCGTTCAGGGCCGGAATGATGACGGTCACGCTGCGGTTCATCGCGTCGCTCGCCTAGAAGGGGCCCGTGAAGGCCTTGTCGGGGACGTCCAATGGAGTCTCGTGCTGGAGGCCGAGCTGCTCTTCGGTGACTTCCTTCAGCCCCAGCATCGTCCGGACTTCGTTCACGACGTGCACGGCGCGCGGGTAGAAGTGCTGCGCGAGGGCCGGCGTGCTCGGCGAGGGGACATCCGGGAAGGTCACGCGTCTGGGGCCGGCCTTCAAGGCCCCGTGCGCCCGCTCGGCCACGAGCGCCAGGACCTCTGCCGCGAACCCCACCGACCGCCACGCCCCGTCCACCGCCACCAGGCGCCCCGTCCGCTGGACCGACTCGAGGATATGACCCGTATCGAGGGGGCGCAGGCTGCGCACATCCACCACCTCGGCCTCGATCCCCTCCTTGGCCAGCAGATCCGCCGCGCGGAGGGATTCGAGGACCATGTAGGACGTGGCGACGATCGTGACGTCCCGCCCCGACCTCGCCGTCCTGGCCTTCCCGATCGGCACCGTGTAGTGGCCCTCGGGCACGGGCCCGAAGATGTTGTGGAGCCACCGGTGCTCCAAGAAGATCACGGGATTATTGTCTTCGACCGCCGCAATCAAGAGGCCCTTGGCGTCGTGCGGCGTCACGGGCATCACCACCTTGAGTCCGGGCACGTGGGCGAACAGCGCCTGGAGGCTCTGCGAATGCTGCGGGCCCTGCCCCCATCCCCGGCCGATCATCATGCGGATCACCAGCGGCATCGCGTCCTGCCCGCCGAACATGTAATGCCAATTCGCGGCCTGGTTGATGATCTGCTCCACCGCGAGCAGGGCAAATTCGATCCGCTGGTGCACCATGATCGGCCGCATCCCCACGAGGGCCGTGCCGATGGCGACGCCGGTCATGCCGTTCTCGGAGGTCGGCATGTCCATGACCCGGTCCGGCCCGTACTTCTTCTGGAGCCCGGAGACGGTGCCGAAGACCCCCTTGGGGTCCGCCGGGACGTGCAGCCCCATCAGATAGACCGATGGGTCGCGGGCCATGCACAGATCGGTCGCCTCGTGGATCGCCTGGAAGTATTTCAGGTCTCTGGTCATGACGCGTACACGTGCGCGTCGAGGAGCGCGGGCTCGGGGAACGGGCTCGCCTTTGCAAAGGCTACCGCCTCCTCCACTTCTCGGGCCAGGCCCGTCTCGATTCCGTCGAGGTCCTGCCGGGTGGCAAGCTTCCGCTCCAGCAGTCGCTGCTTGAGGCGTGCGACGGGGCACCGCGCCTTCCACTCCTCGAACTCCTGTTCCGAGCGGTATCCCACGTGGTTGTCGTAGTGGGGACCGCAATGCTCCCGCCACCGGTAGGTCTTGAACTCCAGGAACGCGGGGCCGCCTCCGGCTCTGACCTTCGCCACGGCGGCATTGGTCAGAGCATAGACCGCCTCGGCGTCGTTTCCGTCGCCCTGCTGGCTCTCGAGGCCGTAGCCGCGGGCCCACTCGTGGATCTCCCGCGCCGCAGGCTGGCGCACGGCCAGCGAGGAATAGACCGAGAAGAAATTGTTCTCGCAAACGAACACGACCGGCAGCCGCTTCAGCACGGCGAAGTTGACGGCCTCATGGAAGACCCCTTCTTCGGTGGCCCCGTCGCCGAGGAACACGACGGTGACACGGCGCTCCTTGCGCAGCCAAGTCCCAAAGGCCGCGCCGACCCCGATCGGAATCGTGCTGCCCACGATCGGCACGGCGCCCAGAAACCCCACAGACCGGTCCACCAGGTGCATGGAGCCGCCCTTCCCCTGGCAGCAGCCGGTCACCCGCCCGTACAGCTCCGCCATCATGGCCGTGAGGCGGCCCCCCTTGGCCAGATAGTGGGCATGCGAGCGGTGGGTGCTGATGGCATAGTCTTCGGGCGCCAGGGCCGCGCAGGCCCCCACGGCGACCGCTTCCTGCCCGACGCTGAGATGGACCGGGCAGCGCATCTGTTGCTCGGGATACAGCTCGGCGATCTTCTCCTCGACGAGGCGGATCCGCAGCATGCGGACGTACAGCTCTCTCGCCGTCACGGGATGCATGGGTTCGGAGTTCCTTTCGCCGTCAGATAAAATTCACGTGCGCGGGCGGGTGCTGCAAGTCCCACAGATAGCGGTTGACCTCGTCCATGCGGCAATTCTTGCGGCATTCCGCAATGTCCAACTCGTGCCGCACGTGCTCAAAGCTGCGTTGCCGGGCCGCGCCCTCCCAGATCGCGGCGAAGGTCTGCTCATTGACATTGCCGTAGCAGAACCGGGGATCCTCCAGATAGGCGCTGCAGCCGTACACCTCGCCATTCGCCATGATATAGGCCCAGAAGAACGGGGTCGCCTGGCAGACGGAATAGTGCCGGTCGCGCTCCAGCAGCTTTTCCATGGTGCGGCGGCGGAACACGACGCTGAACTCCTTGTCCTCGAGGGCCGTCAGTTCGGCCTCCATGGGGAAAATCCGGCTGTAGTCGAATTCCTTGTAGCCCTTCTCCATGGTGGTGACGCTCATGAGGTGCTGCGAGTAGGGCTTGATCACGATGTAGTCGGCGCCGATGTCCTTGGCCCGTTTCGCCAGGGTCACGGCTTCGTGCTGATTCTCCGGCAGCAGGACCATCTGAATGCCGATGGTGCAGGCATACCGGTTGGCACGCTTCACCTCCACGGCTTTCGCCAGGTTGCGGAAGACCCGGTCGAAGTCGTCCGCCTTGGTCTGATGGACCTGCGCGTAGGTGGCGCGCGTGCCCGCGTTCACGCTCGCCTTGATCCAGGTCACGGACCCCAACGCCCCATCGGTGATTTTCTCGTTGAGCGTCACCGCATTCGTCGTCAGGGCCACGTCGATGCCGGCTTGCTGAGTCTCGATGATGATCTCGCCGATGTGCTTGTGGAGCAGCGGCTCCCCTTCCCCGGCGTACATGATGCTTTTGACGCCAAGGCCGGCCATTTCCCGCACGCGCCCGATCAAGAGGTCCTTGTCCAAGATCCTGACCTTGTACCCAATGTAGTCCACCGCGCAGAAGGTGCACCGGTGGTTGCACGCCCCGGCCGGCGCGATCTCGACGTAGAGCGGATAGACCGATTTGGCCTTCTCCCAGTCGTCGCCCGCCTCCTGCCACTGGGCGATGCGGTCCGGGTGGTACATCAGCTTGTGGCTGTCGATCTGGTA
>CAYJUM010000101.1:0-5214 GCA_964373355.1 uncultured Nitrospirales bacterium
CCGCCAGCACCGAGCAGTGGATCTTCACGGGCGGCAGGTTGAGCTCCTGCACGATGTCGGTGTTCTTGATCTTTTCCGCTTCCTGCAGGGTCTTGCCCTTCAGCCATTCGGTCGCGAGGCTCGAGCTGGCGATCGCCGAGCCGCAGCCGAAGGTCTTGAACCGGGCATCCACGATGCGGTCCTGTTCCACCTTGATCTGCAGCTTCATGACGTCGCCGCACTCCGGTGCGCCGACGATGCCGGTGCCGACGCCGTCTTCCTCTTTTTTGAAGGACCCCATGTTCCGGGGATTGTTGAAATGATCCACCACCTTGTCGCTGTAAGCCATGGTCTACCCCCCTCGCCTCTTTTTTGACCCCGATCGTTTAATGAGCCGCCCATTGGACGGATTTCAGGTCGATGCCTTCCTTGGCCATCTCGTAGAGCGGGGACATCTCCCGGAGCCGCGTGACGGTTTCGATCATCCGCTTGATCGTGTAATCCACCTCTTCCTCGGTGTTGAAGCGCCCCAAGCCGAAGCGGATGGAGGAGTGCGCCAGATCGGACCCCACTCCCAGCGCCCGGAGCACGTACGAGGGCTCCAGCGTGGCGGACGTACAGGCCGACCCCGAGGACAGCGCGATTTCCTTGACCCCCATCAGCAACGATTCCCCCTCGACGTAGGCGAAGGAGAGGTTCAGGTTGTGGGGGAGCCGCTGGGTCGGGTGCCCGTTCACATACACGGCCTCCAGGGCGTTCATGATGCCGGCCTGCAACCGGTCCCGGAGCGCCGCCAGGCGGACGGACTCGGCCGGCATCTCCTGGCCGCACAGTTCCGCCGCTTTGCCGAAGCCGACGATCAGCGGCACGGGCAGCGTGCCCGAGCGCATTCCCCGCTCATGGCCTCCCCCGTCGATGATCGGGGCGACCCGGACCCGCGGGGCCTTCTTCCGCACGTACAGCGCGCCGATGCCCTTCGGTCCGTAGATCTTGTGGGCCGAGAACGACATCAGGTCGATCCCCATCTCCTGCACGTTCACGGGGATCTTTCCGACCCCCTGGGTCGCATCGCAATGGAACAGGATGCCCTTCTCCTTGGCGACCTTGCCGATCTCCTTGATGGGATTGATCGTGCCGATTTCGTTGTTCGCCATCATCACGGAGATGAGGATCGTCCGGTCCGTGATGGCGTTCCGGACGTCATCGGGATTGACCATGCCGGCCTTGTCCACCGGCAGGTAGGTCACCTTCACCCCGCGTTTGGTCTCGAGCGCCTTGGCGACGTCCAGGATGGCTCTGTGCTCGGTCACGCTGGTGATGAGGTGGTCGCCCTTCTCGCGGTACATCTCCAGCACGCCCTTCAACGCCAGGTTGTCCGATTCGGTGGCCCCGCTCGTGAAGACCAATTCCTTGGGATCGGCATGAATGAGCTGAGCGAGTTGCTTGCGCGCGTTCTCCACCGCCTCCTCGGCTTCCCAACCGAAGGCGTGGTTCCGGCTGGCGGCGTTGCCGAACTTCTCGGTGAAATACGGCAGCATCACCTCCAGGACGCGGGGGTCCATCGGGGTCGTGGCGTGGTTGTCCAGATAGATCGGAAATTTCATCGCTGCGCTCCTTCGGCCGTGATGGTGGACTGGACGGTAATCAACGGCGTGCCGCCCATCATGTCTTCGACGGTCATGCTGTTCAATAACTGATGGATGCTGTCTTGAATCTTGAGGAGGGGAGTCCGGATGCTGCAGCGTTCGAGCTGGGAGCAGCACGCCGCCTCCTTGTCGTGATAACAGTCGGTGATCCCCAGGGGGCCTTCGATGGCCTCCAGCACCTGGGCGATGGTGATCGCGCCGGTCTCGCGGGCCAGCAGATACCCGCCCTTCGGCCCGTTGTGGCTCTCGATGAGGCTGTGTTTGGCGAGAGCCTGTAGGACCTTCGCGAGCAGCTCCAGGGGAATGTTGTGTTCCTCGGCAATTTCCTTCGTGTTGACGATCCGGGCGCGCGCGACGTCGCCGTACTGCACGGACGCCATGTACTGCAGCGCCATCAACGCGTAATCAGCTTTTTTCGAGAACTTCAGCATGGCGACTCCGATCAGATAGCTCGGAGACTATTTCGATCTCCGATTGATTCGGTCGGATTCTAGCATCCAGGTTCTGAAGGTGTCAAGGAGCAACTCCATCATACATTCCAGCATGTTAGGAAGAAGAATGCCGTCTGAACCCTGCGGTAACTGATATATTGGCCTGAAATTTCGAGGGGATCGGGATGGGTGGCAATAATCCATATATCGAAAAAAGCGAAATTACTCTCCCAACCAAGCCGTATACCGTCACATTCGTAGGGTCGGATAAGACGCAAACGGTAGAGGTGGATCCCTCGAAAATTCCCTATGGGCCGACGGGCCAGCCCGGCAGCCTCCTCGACATCGCGATGGGAGCCGGCATTGATCTGGAGCACGCCTGCGGCGGCGTCTGCGCCTGCTCCACCTGTCACGTCATTGTGAAGGAAGGGTTGGAATCCTGCAACGAGGGCACGGATGACGAGTTCGATCAGCTCGAAGAAGCGCCGGCCATCACGCTGCAATCCCGGCTCGGCTGTCAGTGCGTGCCGAACGGGACGCAGGACCTCATCGTGGAAATCCCGGCGTGGAACAAGAATCTCGCGAAGGAAGGACACTGAGGCTCAGTCGTAGGCTTCAAGCCGCATTTCCCGCCGGTCAAACCCCATCTCCTTCAAGGACATTCGAATCGGGCCGATAAAGGCCTTCACCCCGCAAGCCACGGGCAGGACATCGCGGCGCCCCCCAATGCGCTCGGCCAGGACTTCGAGCGCCGGGTCACCGGGCTCGCCCGGCGGGAGCAGGCGCGGCAGATAGTGGAAATTGGCGTGCGCCGCGGACAAGGCTAGAAACTCCTCATGGTAGATCTGCTCCCGGGTGCCCGGCGAGAAATAGACCAGCGTCACCTCCCGGGAGAGCGGGCGGCTGAACAGGTCCTTGAGCATGCACCGGATCGGGACGATGCCGGTGAAGCGCGCGAGCAGCAGCAGGTCTTTGCTAGGCGGCTCCGGAATCGTAAAGTTGCCGTAAGGACCCGACATCGTGACCTCGGCGCCTTCCTGAAGCCCGAACAGGTACGTCGAGCCGAGGCCGCCGAGCACGAGGTCGAGCGCCAGCACCAGCTCTCCGGAAGGCTGTTGGGGCTCCGCCATGGAATAGGCGCGCACGAGGGGAGGCTTCGGTCCGACGGGAAGTTGCAGGGACACGAATTGGCCGGGCCTGAATTCGATGCGTTGCCTCGGCAGGAACACGAATTCCCGCACGCGAGGGCTCAGCGTGCGTGTGCGCAGGAGCACGGCTGGTTGCAGCGGAGGAGACATCGTTCGCCCGAGAGGCTCCTCTATAGCAGATCACGCGGTCCATTGAACAGGCTCGCCGCGCCTTTACAACCCCGTGGCCGCATGCTAAGGAAGAAGGCGATTGAAGCGGGAGAAAGCGTTCAGCCCTCAGCAGTCAGCCGGTTCTTCTTTTTTAGCTGATAACTGAAAACTGACAACTCTCCGTCGGCAGAAAGATACGAGCATGGTGCGCGTCCGATTTGCCCCCAGCCCGACCGGCTCCCTCCACATCGGCGGAGTCCGCACGGCGCTTTTCAACTGGCTGTTGGCGCGACGAGAGGGCGGACAATTCATCCTCCGGATCGAGGACACCGATCAGAGCCGTTCCACGGACGAGGCGATCGAGGTGATCGAAGCGGGGCTGCGGTGGCTGGGCCTCGATTGGGACGAAGGACCGTTTCGCCAGACCGAGCGCCTGGAGCTGTACCGCGAGCACGCCTTGCGGCTGTTCAAGACCGGGCATGCCTACTGGTGCGTGTGTACAGCGGAGGAGCTCGATCAGCGGCGCAAGGAAGCCCAGGCCAAGGGGCTCCCTCAGAAATATGACGGCCGCTGCCGGGACCGGAAGATTACAGACCCGGCCGGGGAAGCCGCTCTCCGGTTCAAGACGCCCCAGGACGGGGAGACGGTCGTCGAGGATCTGATCAAAGGGCGGGTCGTCTTCGACAACGCCATCCTGGACGATCTCATCATCCTGCGGTCGAACGGCTACCCCACGTACAACTTTTCGGTCGTGGTGGACGATGCGTTGATGGAGATCACGCACGTCCTGCGAGGCGATGATCACCTGACGAACACGCCGAGGCAGATTCCCATCTTCCGGGCGCTGGAGTACCCGGTGCCGCAGTTCGGGCATCTCTCGATGATCATGGGGGCCGACAAGGCCCGGCTCTCCAAACGGCACGGGGCCACCTCCGTGCTGGCCTACCAGGAGATGGGATACCTCCCCGAGGCGCTGGTGAACTATCTGGCGCGGCTCGGCTGGTCTTCCGGGGACCAGGAAATTTTCTCTATGGCCGAGCTCATCGAGAAATTCTCGCTCGATCAGGTGCAGAAGTCCGCAGCCATGTTCAACCCCGACAAGCTGCTGTGGGTGAACGCCCAGCATCTCCACCATGCCGACCCGCGCCGGATCGCCGGCCTCCTGCGCCCCTTTCTCGAGCACGCTGGGTTCGGCGACGCCGCCAAGGCCTTCTCGGACGACTGGCTGGAGCGGCTCGTGCTGGCCTTGCGTGAGCGCTCCCGCACGCTCGTGGAGATGGCCCAGACCGCCGCGCCCTATGCGCAGGAGACCGTCGAGCTGGAGGAGGCCGCGGCACAGAAATTCCTGACCCCCGACCGGGTCCCGGTCTTGACGCAGCTCATGGACCGGCTGGCCGCCACGGATTTTTCGCATGAGCCGTTGGAGAATGCCTTCAAGGCAGTGGTCCAGGAGCATGGCTTGAAGATGGGGCAGCTCGCGCAGCCGGTGCGGGTGGCGCTGACGGGGCGTGCCGCCAGCCCCGGCATCTTTGAGGTGATGGAGCTGCTCGGGCGCGAGCGCACGCTGCACCGGCTCAAGGCGGGCATCGAGTACGCGCAAGGCCGGCGGCCTTGACTGGGCAGGGACTGTATATTACGCTGGCCAGTGGGTTGGGGGATCGTCTAGTGGTAGGACATCAGACTCTGGATCTGATTACCTAGGTTCGAATCCTAGTCCCCCAGCCACCGCCCTGCATTTCAAAGCCATGAGTGAGGGCCGGCCCTAAAAAGCCGGCTCTCGTTATTTTGCGTGGCAGTGCTTGATCGGCGCATCTCGATGGAAACGAAATCGGAAACTTCGGATTTCATCCGGACGATCGT
>CAYJUM010000101.1:5224-7689 GCA_964373355.1 uncultured Nitrospirales bacterium
CCGAATCCACATCTACCCCTATCACACTCCATCACAAAGGGGAAGGCCAAAGGCCCTTGAGTTTACGCGGGGATAGTGCTACTCTGTCACCCGCAATCGTAAAGGGTCATGAATGCTGCCGGGGAGACTCTGGATCTGATTACCTAGGTTCGAATCCTAGTCCCCCAGCCAGGCCTACTAAATTTTAGGGTGGTATGGGCGGGCCTGTCCCTCCGGGCAGGCCCGCGGTGTTCTGAGGCATGCAAAGCCATGAACGAGCTGTCCAGAGCCCCCTCTGATTTCATCCGGGAGATCGTGGCCCAGGACCTGAGGACGGGCAAGCACCGCCGCGTCGTGACGCGGTTTCCGCCGGAACCGAACGGCTACCTGCACATCGGTCACGCCAAATCCATCTGCCTGAATTTCGGCCTGGCGCGCGAGCATCCCGGCGGGATCTGCCACCTGCGGTTCGACGATACGAACCCCAGCACCGAAAGCACCGAGTACGCGGAGGCGATCAAGGCCGACGTCCGGTGGCTGGGGTTCGACTGGGGCGACCGCCTCTTTCACGCGTCCGATTATTTCGAGCAGCTCTATGGGTTCGCGGTCGAGCTGATCACGCGCGGCAAGGCCTACGTGGACAGCCTGAGCGCGGATGAGATCAGGGCCTACCGGGGCACCTTCACCGAGCCCGGCCGGGACAGCCCCTACCGGGAGCGGCCGGTGGAGGAGAACCTCGACCTGCTCCGCCGGATGCGGGCCGGGGAGTTTCCCGACGGCGCCCACGTGCTGCGCGCCAAGATCGACATGCGCTCGCCGAACGTCAACCTGCGGGACCCGACGCTGTACCGCATCCGCCGCATGCCGCACTACCGGACCGGCAACGACTGGTGCATCTACCCCACCTACGACTTCGCGCACCCGCTCTCGGACTCGATCGAAGGCATCACGCATTCGATCTGCACCCTGGAGTTTGAAGACCATCGTCCGCTGTACGACTGGCTGCTCGATGAGCTGAAGCTGCCCTGCCATCCGCGGCAGATCGAATTCGCCAGGCTGAACCTGAGCCACACCGTGATGAGCAAGCGAAAGCTCCTCGAGCTGGTCGAAACCGGCCAGGTCAGCGGCTGGGACGACCCGCGCCTGCCCACCCTCCAGGGGCTGCGCCGCCGCGGCTATACCCCGGAGGCGATCCGCACGTTTTGCGAGCACATCGGCGTAGCCAAGCGCGAGGCCGTCGTGGAGATGGCGCTCCTCGAGCATTTCATCCGCGAGGACCTGAACCGGCGGGCTCCCCGGGTCATGGGCGTCTTGAAGCCGCTCCGGGTGGTGCTCGAGAACTATCCGGAGGGACGCGTGGAGGAGCTTGACGCCGTCAACAACCCCGAGGACCCCGCGATGGGCACGCGGAAGGTCCCGTTTTCCCGCACGCTCTACATCGAGCGGGATGATTTTCGGGAGGATCCCCCCCAGCAGTTTTTCCGCCTCGCGCCGGGACGGGAGGTGCGGCTCCGCTATGCCTACATCATCCGCTGTGTCGGCGTGGTCAAGGACGAGCGCAGCGGCGAGGTGGCGGAGCTGCGCTGCACCTACGATCCCGACACGAAAAGCGGCGGGTCCGGCGCCGAGCGCAAGGTCAAGGCGACCTTGCACTGGGTCTCCGCGGCCCATGCGCTCGAGGCCCGGGTCCGGCTCTACGACCATCTCCTCGCGGAGAGCGATCCGTCCTCCCTCAACCCCCACTCGCTGGTCACGCTGGACGGCTGCCGGGTCGAGGCGAGCCTCGTCGGCGCGTCGCCCGGCGCGCGGTACCAGTTCGAGCGGCAAGGCTATTTCTGCGTGGACCTCGTAGATTCTTCCGAGCGGATGCTGGTGTTCAACCGCACGGTGCCGTTGCGGGATACCTGGGCCAAGATCGTCTCTCGCTCCTGATCGTGCAGCGGTAATCTGAACGACCGGCGGTCGCGAACCCATCCGGCAGGCCGCGACCCCACCTGCCCTTTATTTCCTTGTCCATGCATCGCGAAGGGCCTTCGGGTGGAGTGGCGGCGTACCGAAGCGGGATTGAGCGGCCCGGTCGTCTCGTCCACGAGGCTCGGGCAGAGGGTCTCTGTTCAGGTACATCGCGCCGGTGTTCCTCCTGCTGATCACGGGGCGTGCGACAGCCCCGACGGCCCGGCCGAACGCCGACGTGACCGAAGTGAAGCCCCCCCACCTTCGCCCCGAGCCTCTGACGATTCGGCCAGCAGCGCGGCACGATGATGGGCGCCATGGCCAGAGCCTTGCAGGAATGGATCACCGAGCTGCCCTCCGATCAGCCCCTGGTCCGCTGCCCCGCGCTTGAGTCCCTCCGAAAAGTGTGCTAGCGTCCTGCCGGTCCGTCATCCCCTGTGATTTTTTCGAAAGACCGGCTGGTCCCATCGTCTAGCCTGGCCTAGGACGGTGCCCTCTCAAGGCACAAACACGGGTTCGAATCCCGTTGGGAC
>CAYJUM010000102.1:0-7651 GCA_964373355.1 uncultured Nitrospirales bacterium
ACGATCGGCATCGGGGCCGGGCCGCACTGCGATGGGCAGGTGCTGGTGCTCTACGACCTGCTGGGGCTGTTCGATGACTTTACGCCAAGGTTCGTGAAGCCCTACGCCCACCTCAAGGCGGACGCGCTCCAGGCGCTGCGCCGGTTCAAGGAGGAGATCGAGCAGGGGAAGTTCCCCACCGACTCCGAAAGCTACCACTAGCAGGCTGCTGAAAAAGGCCCCCGACTGCGTTCTCAGTCGCCCGTCCCCCTCAACGTACCCGCCGAAGCGTAGTTCGCTGATCTGACTCATGTTCCCGTCGCTCCGGCGAAGCCTGCCCTGAGCACATAGCCAAAGGGTCCGCGCTAGGACCTGCCGTACCCGGCGAGTCGGTGAGCCGGCAGGGTCTTTACCGGGAGTTAGCGAGCAGATGCGGTCCGAAGGAGGCCTGAGCATGTTCGAAGCTGGCTTTGCGAAGCGAGAAGCCAGCAAGTTGGTCAGGCCAGCCGATGCGACGCTTACTGCGGTCGAGCCGGAGCGTCTGAGCAGGGCAGGGCCAGCCAGCCGCGCGCCATTATCTTTACCATTTATCCGTGGCGGTTCACGGGGCACCCTTTTCTCGGCACTTCTGCTAGAATGTCGCCTCGCCGAAGTGTAGGTCACGGAGAGATTGAAGCCATGAGCAGGAGGATCGATACCATGACGCATGTCATCCGACGCACCGCGCGGCTCACGCGTTGTCTGTACCTGCTCGGAGTGGGCGCGATTCTTACTGTTGTCGTCGCCTTGCCGGCTCCGACTTACGCGGCCGATGCCAAGGAGATCGACGCCGAGGTGGACCTCGCGCTGAAGGAGTTCCAGGAAAAGATGGTAGGAAGCGACGAATTTTTTAAGATCGCCAAAGGCGTCCTGGTCTTTCCGGCGGTCTACAAGGCCGGACTCTTCATCGGAGGGGAGTACGGGAACGGTGCGCTCAGGATCGGCGGCAAGAGCGTCGGCTACTACAATCTCGCGTCGGCCTCCATCGGCTTTCAGATCGGCGCTCAAAAGACGTCTTTGATCCTGATGTTTATGAAGGACGCTGTCCTGGAGAGGTTTCAGGCAAGCACAGGCTTTGAGCTCGGGGTGGATGCCGGGGTGACCCTCGTGACGGTCGGCGCAGGGACATCGTTCGACACCACCAAGGCCGGTGAGCCGATCCTGGCCTTTGTGTTCGATGAGAAGGGCCTGATGGCAGGCGTGTCGCTGAAAGGCGCGAAGTTTACGAAGCTCGATATAAAAAAGTAGAGGCGCTCATCTCGCTTCATTCCGGGTGAGCCCAATCAGCGCAGGCTGCTCACGCCTCCCCGTGAAGTAGCGCCGCACCTCTCCGGCGAACCCCGCGACCTGCATTCCCATATAATCCGGCGGAACCTGCTTGAGTCGAGCCAGGCCGGCGTGGCAGAGTCTCCGGGCAGCCTTCATCTGGCCCTGCGACCGCTTGAGATTCGCGGCAGCGACTTGGATCAGCGCCTGAAAGAAGTTGCCCGGCTCGCTCTGGTGCCCCGCCGCGTGCCAGAGCGCTTCGAAGACTTCGTGGCACTCCCACCAGTAGCCGTAATTGTAAAGATCGATGCCGTAGAGATAGTCCTGGGATTTGCGCCAGTCTTCGGGTGTGACTGCCTCGGCTCGCGATTCCGGCTTTCCGTAGGAATGGCCGCGCGGGTTCCGGCGAGGATGCGGGGTTTTGCCCGGCACGTATCGGTAGGCTGGGAATGGCCGATCGGTATAGCGGTGGGGCAGCTCTGGCACTGCGGGACCGGCGGCACTCAGGCGGTGAACTGATGGCTGATCGCTGATCGCTGAAGGCTGAGAGGAGCTATTTTAACTTCAGGCCCTTCTGCTCCATGGCCGAGAGCGCCTGGGTGTAGACCGCACAGATCTCCCGGGCCTTGTCGGGATCTCCTTCGTACTTCTGCAGACACACGCGATAGGCTTTCACGAACTGCGCGAGCTCCTGATTGAGGCGGGCGCGCTCGCTGGCCGCTTTCGAGCACTCCGCTTCCGCGCAGGCGCTAGCGCAGCCTGTCAGCCCCGCAAAGGCGAGCGCGAGGGGGATGAGGACGACTGATCGCATACGGACCTCCTGTGCTGGCTGAAAGACTCCGGCGCCTAGCCGGGATACCGGGCCTCGATCGTGCTGCGAAGCCCCCCGCGAGCCGTGAATTCGCCCGTGACGACGGCCCAGACGGGGCGGCAGGCCGCGACCACGTCGTGAAGAATCCGGTTGACCGCGTTCTCGTAGAAGATGCCGACGTTCCGGTACGCGTGGATGTAGAGCTTCAAGGACTTGAGCTCCAGACAGGCGCGATCGGGCATGTAGCGCAGCCGGATGGTCCCGAAATCGGGCAGGCCGGTCTTCGGGCAGATGGCGGTGTACTCGGGAATCTCGATCGTGATCTCGTAGCCCTTGTACTGGTTCGGCCACGTCTCGATCTCCGGGAGCCGCGCGCCGATTCCGCTCTTCGCGTGCGCCTCCCCGTAGCCGAGCCGTGCCCCTCTGCCCTTTTTCCCCCTGTTCCTCACCGGTTACTCCGAAGCGTCGCTCGTGAAGCGTCGTTCGTATCTCGTTCGTCTGACGCTTCACGCTTCACGTCTTTAAAGCGCCTGACGCCTCCCGTCTGCTAGGGTTGTTTCATCCACTCGACCTGCCCGATCTTCTCCAGCTCGAAGTACAACGTGACCCACGGGCACATCATCTCGGGATACACCTCGCAATACCCGCCCTTGCGGACGCCCCCGCAGGGCCCGTGGCTCATGAACTTGGGGCATTCCGCCTTCGCAGTTCCGTCGGGGATGGGCGGCCGGTTGTGCACGCCTCCGGCGTAGGTCTGCCCGTCCTCTTCTCCCGGAATGATCACGCGCAACGGCATGCGGCCACTCTACACTGCCTGCATGAATTGAGCAATCTCCGCGAGCTGCACGTCGCGCACGGCCATCTCCGGCGCGTAGATGACCTCATCGTTGGACCAGCCGAGGATCGGGCGGTTCTGCTTGGTCACGCCCAGCACGCCTTGCAGGAGGTGATGGATGTTGCCGCTCACGCGCACGGTATTCGGCTGCAACGGCACGCCGAGCTTGCCGTCCTGGATCAGATAGGAGTCGCCGACGATCGTGCAGGTGAAATCGCCCGCGCGCAGTCCATTGATCGCGTAGGTGTACCAGATCCGGCCGATGTACACGCCGGTGCCGACGGCCCTCAGCAGCGACTCGGAGGTCTGCGGCGAGCTGCCCTCCAGGAAGACGTTGGTCGCGGCGACGGACGGCGGGCCATCGAACCAGCGCCGTCCCATGTTGGAGACGCGGAACCCGTTCCGGGGGACGAGCACCTCGGGATGCTCCTGCGGGTTCAGCCCGAGCTTTTCCCGGGCGCGCGGGTCGTGGAGCAGGCGCTGAGTCTCGTAATGGCTCGACAGCAGCCCGGTGAGCACGCCGTCCCGGATCAGGTCCGTTCGGCCGGTGGGCAGTCCCTCGCAGGTCAGCGACCGGCTGCCGGCAAAGCCCCGGCCGGCCCCCTGATCGTAGATCGTGAGCATCGGATTCGCGACCGGCCGGCCGAGCTCCCCGAGGAAGGCCGACCGGGAACTGTAGAACGCGTCGGCGCTGAGGCTCGGCAGGATCACATTGATCATCAGGTCGGCGATCGGTTGGGGGCCTAGGACGACCGTGTAGGTCCCGGTGGGCAGGCGCTGCCCGCGCACGCCGCGGATCGCGTTGCGGGCGGCCTCCGCGCCGGCTTCGCCCTTGAACCCGCGGAGCTGCGCGCTGGCGCCGTAGCCGCTCCCCTTGGCATGGTAGCGCTCCACCATCGCCGTGACGAAGGAGCTGATCAGGCTCGATTCGTCGGTGCGCACTCTGGGCAGACGGGTGGAGGCCACGGCCATCCGCTGCCGGAACAGGCTCACATCGCCGCTGACGATCAACCCGAGGGCTGGCATCTTGTCCTTCGAGCCCGCCAGCCGGATGAGGGCCTCCGAGGTGCTGAACGCCCGCAGGGCTTCATTCACGACCCGCCAGCCGCACTCCACGAGCGTGCTGTCCTTGACGTCCAGGATGGCGCGGTCGTGGTAGCGCGCCGGGGGGCGCGACGGCACCGGGCCGTCGGGAAAGGAGACGAATTCCGGATCGGGCACGGCCGCGTGCCGGGCCTTCTCCAGTGCTTGCTGAATGCCGCGGGACGAGAGATCCCGCGCTTCGCTGCCGAACCCCACACGGATGCCGTCCGGCCCCTGGAAGGCCGCACGCACGCTCAGCCCGAAGGACTCCAGGGATTTCGGCTCCTCCACGCCCTGGCACGGGATCTCGGACGTGTAATTGAGGCGGCAGATGAGCTGGCCGAGGCTGGAGGCGAACACCTCGGCGTCGCGGATGTCCTTGGCGCGGGAGACTTCACGGAGCGCGCGCTGGACGGTGGCCTTCAGCGTGGCGAGCGGGATCATAGACCGGTGAGGCGGGCGCGGCTCCGCATGGTCGGGCCGCCGTTCCCCAAGCGCTTGGTCTGCATCGGCTGGCCTTTCCCGCAGTGCGGAATCGGGGTGAGCCGGAAGTCGCGTCCCACGGCATCGACCTTCATGAGATAGTCCTTCGTGTCCGCCGTCATCCCCCCGCCCCGGAAGAGCTGGCCGATCTGCCCGTTCCGGATCTCGTACACTTTCTGCGCGGTGATGCTGAAGTTCTCCCGCGATTCGGCGATGGACGGGATGCGGTGCCCGACGAGGTAGTAGCCGCGGTCGACTTCGGCGATGATCTGCGCGGGGTCCTGGGTGCCGGCGGCGAACACGGTGTTGGACATGCGGATCAGCGGCACCATGGCGGCCTGCGTCGCCTTGTAGGAGCCGTTGGGCTCGACGCCCAGGACCGCGGCGGTCTGGCGACTGTTCATGAATCCCGTGAAGATGCCTTTTTCGATGTGCATCACTTTGCGCGCGGGCGTGCCCTCGTGGTCGTAGGCGTAGTGGCCGAGGCCGGGCAGGCCCGGGTCCGAGTACGCCGAGACGAGCGGAGACGCCACCTGGCGGCCGAGCTGCGAGCGAGTCAGGTTCTGGAGCAGCCAACTGCGGCCGGCATAGCCGGTCTCCATCTTCAGCGCCCGGTCCAGCTCGGTCGGATGGCCGATGATCTCGTGGGCTTTCAGCGCGTTGTAGTGCGGGTCGGTGACCACGACCACTTCCTTGTCCGAGGCCCGCAGGGGCGGGGCGTCGGCCAGCTTGAGGCAGTCCCGGGCGAGGCTGCCGGCAAACGTCAGGAGGTCAAGGTGCCGGTAGATCTCGCTGCGCGTGCCCTCGGTGACGACTTCCCAGCCGCGCTGATGCCCGATGTAGTCGAACAGCGATTGCTCGGCCCCATCGTCGCTCTCCGCCACGACGGAGCAGTACCCCATGGTCGTCGCGAAGGATTGATCGATGAGCGCGCCTTCGGAGCTGGCGAACAACTCGCGCGCGAGGCTGGTCGTGGTCGTCACGGTGTTGTAGCGGATCCGGGAGCCCAGCCCGGCCATGACTCTGGAGGCGTCCTGCGCCTGACGGAGGACTTCGTGCAGGGGGACGGACCGCGGATCGACCGCATACTCGGCCTTCACCGTGTCCTGGCGGGCCTCGATGGGGGCCAGCGTCAGGCCCTGCAGCGCCTCGCCGAGCTCCTTGAAGGTCTTGCGGGCCAGGGCCTTGTGCCGGGCATTGGCGATGGCCCGGTCGTAGGCCTGCCGCAGGGCGGTGCGCAGGAGGACCGTCAGGCGGGGCAGATCGGCCTGGCCGAGCGGATGCCCGACATAGCCCGCGGCGGGCAGCGGATTTCCGGCCAGCACCCGGACGCCGAAGCTGAACACGTAGTCGGCGCGGCTGGATTTGGCGTTGCCGTTCTCCGCCTCGGCTGTCTTGACCTCCGCAATCTCCAGGCGAAGGTCTGCATACCGGCAGTGCCGGAAACGTTTCTGCGCCTGACGAACGAGCTCGAGCGCGACGCGCTTGACCCGATCCAGATTCTCGATGGTCACGATGCCGATGCCGACCGGCCGAGCCATGGTCCGTTGCCTCGCGGGCTGTTTCGGGGAAGAAGCTGACTCCGGCCAACTCGCTAAGTGCTTCGAACTTCGCGCAAATTTTTGCAATTATATGGAGGAAATCCCTAGGGCGTCAAGCAAGGCGGGAAGCCGATTTCCAGGCGTTCATGCGGGGAAATTTTGATTTTGGCTGCCGCCCCGCGCAGTTAGGGGCCAAAGGGCCTATTTCACGTAGGGCTTCTATCGGTCGCGTTGGGCCTTCTTACAGGTTGCAGCGATGGCGAGGAAGCTGTAGGATTTAGCGTGCTTCGGAGAAGCCGGCGCGGGGATGGTCGGAATTGACATTCTTTGCCGGGCTTTGTTAGAGTTGGCGCTCTCGAAACAGTTGGATTTCTCTATGGAAAGCGTTCCAAGCCTGTCGTGTGAAGGAGGCCTCCGATGAGTCTCGATTATGTCAAATTCTCCCCAGGTTTTGAGAAGTTCATGCCCAAGGAATACCGGGACATGGTCGAACACGGCCCCTTCGGGAAGAAAGTCACGGTCTCCCAGATGGGAAGCTTCAAGGAGATCCTCGAAGAGCATCCCATGTGCGCGGGCTGCGCCATGACGCTCTTCATCCGGCTGGCGATGATCTCCTTCCCCAACCCCGAAGATACGATCACGGTCGGCACCGCGGGCTGCGGCCGGCTGGCCATCTCGCAGGCGGCCATTCCCTTCGTGTACGGCAATTACGGCGACCAGAACGGCGTGGCGTCCGGCTTGGCGAGAGGCTTGCGGCTGCGCTTCGGTGATCAGCCGAAGGACGTGGTCGTCATGGTGGGCGACGGCGGAATGGCCGACATCGGGTTTTCGGCGACGCTCCACTCCTGGTTCCGGAAGGAAAAGTTCACCACGATCATGCTGGACAACGAAGTGTACGGGAACACCGGCGGGCAGGAGAGCGGCATGACCAACTCCGGCGCCGTGCTCAAGATGGCGCCGCTCGGCAAAAAGTTCGAAAAGATGGACATGGTCGGCATGGCCAAGGTCGCCGGGTGCGCATACATCGCCACCGTGGTCCCGAACAACCCGCGCCGGGTCGAGGCCGTGATCAAAAAGGCGGTGCTGATCGCCCGCGAGGTCGGTCCCACCTACATCCAGGCGTACACCTCCTGCAACATCGAATATGCCATCCCGACGGACAAGGTCATGGAAGACGCGAAGACCGTCGAGGACGATCGTTACAAGTTCTCCGAGTACGTCAGCGACGAGGCGAAGCAGTATCTCGTGGAGCGTTACGGCTACAAGGAGTATCTCCCCAAACCCGCGGCCGCGACGGCGTCGCTTCCCGGCGCCTGAGCCGGCGGCGGTCTGCTGACGCGCGGTTCTCGAAGGAGGTCACGATGGCAAAGCGGTTCAACATCCGGATGGCGGGGGTCGGCGGGCAGGGCGTCGTGACCGCGTCGCACATCCTCAGCACGGCGGTCATCAACGCCGGCGGCGAGAGCACGATCGTGCCGTTCTACGGATCGGAGAAGCGCATGGCGCCCGTGGAGAGCTACGTCCGGGTGTCGGACGAGCCGATCTATGAGATCGGGGAGATCACCTTCCCGCACATCATCATCATCTTCCACCCGCAGGTCATCACGCACGGCA
>CAYJUM010000103.1:0-7358 GCA_964373355.1 uncultured Nitrospirales bacterium
AACAGACCGCTGAGCGAGTAGCCTATAAATAGAGTCCCGACATTGTCAAGACGGCAGTGGCCAGATATTGCCACCGGCAAGGACCGTCCTAGCGAACGCGACCGACCGGCAGGTCCCAGACCTTGGCGTTGGGGCTCAATTCCGGGGCCAGCGCCGGCTCCTGCTCATTGCCGTATTCGGACTTGGCCGATTTCAGCACCTGCTCGCGGACATAATCGAAGAGCTCGGCGATCGCAATCTGCCCGTCGCGGTCGCCGTCCGCAGCCCCGCCCAACGCCTTCAGCACATAGTACGTAAAGAGGCCATGGCGCCCGCGGTCATAGCGGTGGGCCTCCTGAAACCCGGTGGCGCTCAAGATGTGCACCATTTTGCCGTCTTCGCCCTCCGCGGCGCTGTTCCATCGCGGATCCTTGCGGCGCTCCGCGCCAGGCCCCTCCAGCGCGACGTCCAGCAGCAGCACCGCGTGCTGGATCGGGAGCCGATCGAGCGAGGAGTGCAGCCGGCGGATCGAGTACAACCGGCTGCCGGCCTTGGGATCACCTTCATGCGGCACCAGCGACACGGCGCCGGCGGCGTCCACGACCGCACGGCCTGAAAAATAGACGAAGACGATGGCATCCCGTTTGGCATGACGCGGGAGCCACTCGTCGAACACTTCGGCAAGATCTTCTTTCGAGGCCCGTTCATCGGTCAGGACCTTGACCTGCTCGGCGGGGATCCCGCCGACGGTCTGGAAATATTTCGCGACGGTCTCGGCGTCGTGCGCGGCGAATTTGACCGACGCCGTCTGCGCCTCCCGGAACTTGCCGACCCCGATCACGACGGCCACGGCCTTCCGGCGCTCATAGCCGCGGACCCGCTGCGGGATGCGGTCGACGTCGACGGAGAGGACCTCGACGTCCCCCAGTCTCGCCGGATGGAGCGCCGCGATGAACTTCTTCGAGATCTGCGGAATTCCCGCCGCGCTGTCGATCGCGACGACGAGCTCCGCCTGCTCACTCGCCGAGACCGCGGGCAGCGTCCCTCGGATCTCCAGCCGCTTGGTCTCGCCGGGCTGGAGGTCACCCACCGGCACGGGGGCTTTGAAGGCCTGGACGAGGGCCGGAGTTCCTTGCACGCTCAGCACCAGGCCGCTCGCCGGCGAGTCCCCGGTGTTGGTCACCTCCATCTTCACCGTCACCTGCTCCCCGCCTTCGAGGATCTGGTTGGCATTGTCATCCCGCAGCATCGCCCGGAAGGTGAGCGGTATCAGCGCGCCGGCCGGCGGCGGGCTCGGCGTGGTCGAGCCGGCTGAGGGTGCCGGGGGGACCGGAGCCGACGCGGCCGGCACCGCCGCGAGCGCGCGGCGTGGACCAGCTTGACGCCCCTGGGCGGTCCGCCGGATCGGCGGCGCCGTCCCGAGATGCTTCTTGAACCCTTCCGCCAGCAGGAGACTTCCCTCTGCGACGAGCTTTTCCAGGCCCTGCACCGCGCAGGTCCGGCTGTCGGTCTCCACTTTCCCGCTGGTCTCGACCCGCAGGCTCTTGGAGAAGAGGGAATTGCCGGACTGGTCGAAGTACGTCGCCGTGCCCCCGAGCGTCAGCTTCGCCTTGTAGGTCCCGCTCCGGCGCGGCGGCACGAAGAGATCGAGTTCCTTCAGCCCGACGTTCACGTCCACGGCTCCGTCGGCGGGCTTGCCTCCATCGAGCTCGAGGTGCTCGAACACCAAGCCGAGCTGACGGGTCATCGCATTGGTGAGCGCCCCGCCGATGGGCAGCGCGGCGCCTTGTTGGCAATTGTCCTTGTACTCGAGCGCTCCCTCGGTGACGGAGCGATCATAACGCACCGCGACGGTCAACGGGAGCCAGTAGCCACGATCCTCCCCCATGCCGAACATCGAACAGCCGGAGGAGAGCGACAGCAGCCCGACCGCGAGCACCAGGTCGCGGAGGCGCCGCCCACGGCCGCTGGAAGCCTGATGTCCAAAGCGCGTCGGCATGGGGTTAGGTATATCCGAAATGTCGCCTCCAGGGCAACATTTTCAGGCCAGTGGCGAAGGCGTACCGGCGCTGTTGACAGGTTATCCGGCGCCCGCTAAGGTCCGCCCATGCCGAGTCCCAAGTGGCGAACGCTCGCCGAGCTCATCCGCCTGCCCAATCAAGCCGGCACCCTGCTGCTGATGCTCCCGGCCCTGTGGGCGCTGGTGCTGGCGTCTCAGGGACATCCCCGGCCGCTCTTGCTCGCGATTTTCGCGGCCGGCGCCTTTCTGATGCGCAGCGCCGGCGTCATCGTGAACGATGTCGCGGACCGGTCGCTCGATCGACAGGTGGAGCGCACACGGCAGCGTCCCCTGGCGAGCGGAGCGCTGGGCGCCGGCGAGGCACTGGCCGCAGCCGCCGTGCTCGTCGCGCTCGCCGCGGGCCTGCTGCTGTGGCTGAACCCTCTCGCCATCCTGTTGAGCCCCGTCGCGCTCCTGCTCACCGCCCTGTATCCCTTCACGAAGCGCGTCCTGCACATTCCGCAGTTGATGCTGGGCGCCGCCTTTGGCTGGGGCGTGGTGATGGCGTGGGCCGCCGTCCGGGGGACGCTCGATCCACCGGCCTGGCTGCTATACGGGGCCACCATCTGCTGGGCAGTGGCCTACGATACGATCTATGCCCTGCAAGACTGTGAGGACGACCGGCGAATCGGCGTGCGATCGGCGGCGATTTTGTTCGGGGCACGGGTCTGGCTGGCTGTCGGCGCCTCGCTCGGCGCCATGCTGCTCCTGCTGGTTCTGGCCGGGCGGGCGATGGGCGCGGGCGCGGCGTATTACGGCGTCTTGGCCGCGGTCGGCGGATTTTTCAGCCAGCAGGTGCGGCGACTTCGCAGCCCTGTCCCTCCCGGCCTGGCGTTCGGCATGTTCAAGCAGCATGTCTGGGTCGGGCTGGCGATCCTGGTGGGACTGTGGCTCGGGTTCCTCTCGTAGTGAGGAGTGAAGGGTGAGGAGTGAGGGGGTAGGGATTGTAAGGATCGATTCGGAACCTTTGACTCTTCACCCTTCACCGTTCACAATTTGGGGTCGGGTCTCGGCGCCCGGAGCGTGCTCAGGTACATGGTCACGGCCTTGGCTTCCTGATCGCTGAGGCCGAGCGTCGGCATCCTGGTGTCGGGTTTCATGCTCTGCGGATATTTGATCCAGCGGTAGACCCAGGTGGGATTGAGCCTGAAGCCCGCGCGGTCCAGAGCCGGACCGACGATGCCGCCTTCCTCGCCGACGCGGTGACAGCCGTTGCAGCCGAATTTGTTCTTGTAGAGTCGCTCCCCGACAGCGGCCAGCTTCGCCGATTCCTGAGGCGTGGCGGCCAGCTCCGGACGAGGAACCAGGGTGGCCTTGGGGCGGGCGCTGAAATTGTTGAGGGCGGTCTTGGCCCGCTCAAGCTCCTTCGCGGCCTGCGCGAAGGCTTCCTGCTCCTTGGCGGTGACGTCGTCGTCCGGGTCCTTGCCGGCTTTTTCCGCCTCGTCCGAGACCTTCTTTTCCGCGGCATCCAGGGTCTGCTTGGCCTGATCGTATTGCTGCTGGGCTGCCTGCACCTTGTCCTGCAGCTCCTTTTTCCGGCCTTCAAGGTTGTACTCCAGCTTCATCCCGTGCAGCGTTCTCACGTAGGCCACGAGGGACCAGATCTCCTCCTCGGAGAGCGTGTACTTGAACGTCGGCATGGTCGGCACGGCGAACTCGTCGTCGCCGATCTTGTCACCGACTTCCGGCGTCGTATCCTTCATGTCGCGGGAGATTGTGCCGAAGATCTCCTCGTCCTTGAAGGTGGACATCTCCTCTTTCGAGGAGAGGTCCTTCGGTCGGGGGTCCGGCATGCGCGCCCAGTTGAAGCCTTCATTCTGCCGACCGTTCTCCCCGTGGCAGTGCATGCAATAGTGCGCGTAGAGCTTCTGGCCCTTCGCCACCTGCTCGCTCTGAAACAGGGCGCAGCCGCCCCCCGCGATTGCCGCCACGGCCATCGTCGCGAAGAGGCCGATCAGGATGGAGCGGGTCGAGCCGGAGCGCTCGAACCGAACAGGTCGGGCCATACGCTTATGCCTTCTTCCTCAGCTTTCGAATGATGACGAACTCGACCCCCGCCGTCAGCCCGATGCCGAGCGCGACGTAGAGCCACACCGTGTAATCCGGCTTCGGCTCGGCGCGGAGGTACCACCAGGATGAGACCGCCTTCTGTGACCCCTTTTCCTTGATGTCCCCGCCCTCGAGCTTTTTTCCATCCCAGATCGCAAAGGCCACGTTCAGGAACTCGCCCGGCTTGATCTGGACATCGTGCTCGGTCTCGGCCGTGGAGAGCGCCCGGAGGAAGACGACCTTCCAGGCTCCGTTCTGGTACAGGGCCTTGCCCGTGACCTCCTGCCCCTCCTGTACCTTCAAGGTCCCGAACCCCTTGGCATTCATGTCCAGGACCTTGCCGTCCTTGTTCTTCCAGTACCAGATATTGACCGGCCCGCCCTCCACCTGGCCCATCGGCTGGCCATGCGCGAAATGCGCCTTCGTGTCGCCGACCATGAATTCCAGCGCGGCGGCATCGTGCGGGTCCTCGGTGGGATCGGCGTATTCCAGCAGGATGGCGATGTTCCGGCCGTCATGGCGCGCGCGGACCTTCACGGACTTGACCGTGACTTCCCCGATGCGGACCGGCCAGTGGACCTGCGGGGAGAGCGGAAATTCGGAGACGGGCGCCGCGCTCCATGCCGGTGCCGCCGGATCATCCGTGACCGGCTCCGGGCTCAACGCGGCGCGGATGACGACCCCCTCTTCGGCGTAGGCGAGGGGCAATGGGCAAGAGGCGATGGGCACCAGGAACAAAAAGACGTAAATCGTGAAGCGTAAGGCGTAAGTCGTCACACGCCTCACGAGCTTCTCGGGGCTTCGCCTCACGCCTGACGCCTCACGCCTCACGGTCATTCCCATGTCCTCGGCTTGTGACCCGCGCCGTCGTATTCCCCCATGATGATCTTCCAGATCATTTCGTCCGAGAGCTCCAGCTCCCATCGCGGCATCGCCGACTTCCAGGGCATGCCTTCGACCGGCAGGCCGACCCCGCCTTTTTTGATGCGCCAGAAGAGATAGGACTCCTGGAGCTGCGCGATGGTCCCCGGGTCTCGGAAATTCGCCGGCGGCGGGTTGAAGCCCCTCGCGGCCGGGCCTTTTCCGTCGAAGTTGCCGCCGTGGCACGGAGAGCACAGGGCCGCAAAGAAGCCCTTACCGGTCATGACATTCTCCGGGGTGTACGGGACCGGGTTGGCGAGGCCGACAAACTCGCCGGGCGGGGCCGGATGGATGGTGCGGTTCTCGGCCGGCGGCTGGGCGCTGGGTGCCAGGCTCGCATAGGTCTCCCAGCCGACCAGCAGCGGCACGAGCAGCAAGACCAGAATCCGGGCGGCCTTCAACATCCCCTCCCGGGCATTCTCTCCGCTGATGAAGCGAAAGACGGGGCCGTAAAACTCATCCATCGCCCGGCCGCTGAGCGAGCCCAGCAGCAGGATGCCGCTCAGGGTCAGGAGGAGGTACAGATAGATGAGGCTCGCCGGGAGCGGCGCCGTAAACAGCGGCAGCACGAACTTCAGGATCACATAGATCGCGACCAGCAGGATTGCGGCCGTCGTCAAGGGAGATCGCTTCATTTAGAACCTCGGGTTCTCAGTTCTCAGTCGGAAACTGACAACTGATAACTGACCACTTCCGGCTCGCTCACTTCAAGGCTGCGACCGCTATCGGCGTGTTCGCAGCGTGAGCCATCGCCTTCCCGCCCGGCTGCACGATCTCGGACGGGCTGACCGAGATCGGCTCGCCGCTCATCTGTTGCAGGAAGGCGATCACGGACAGAATCTCGTTGTTGGACAGCGCGATCGGATTCTTGTTGATGACCGGCATGCGGGCCGGATACTCCTTCGGCGGCCCCTCGTGCCGGTAATCGAGGTAGACATACGCCTGGGGCTGGGTCAGGCTCTCGTAGATGAACTCGCGCGTCAGCTTGGCGCCGATCCCCTTGAGGTCCGGGCAGCGCGCCGCCTCGCTCGGCCCGATCGAATGGCAGAGGGCGCACTGGCCCTTCCCGAAGAAGATCTTCTGGCCGATGGCCGCCATGTCGCCAGGCGTCTTGATGCTGGCCACGTCGAACTTCTCCTCGGCGGGCGGCAGGGACGCCATCTGGGGGACGCCCAGCGCCACGAGGGCGAAGACCCCCAGGACGATCATGACGAACCCCACGACGCGCACGAACCGCGCCTGGATGAACAGGAGAATCGCGAGGCCGGCCCCGACGACCGCCAACCCGCTCAGCTGCAGTAAGGCGACTTCGCTCATCTAGAAACCGTGACAGGTGATCGGTGGCAGGTGACGGGGTGAAAAAAGGCGTGACAGGGAAGGCGTGACATGCAAAGGGACATGCGATAGTCCGTGCCGATCACTCATCACCTCTCACCGATCACCGCGCTTCTGTGGCGCGCCGCCCGCCATCGCCGGCACCGCCCCTTTCGGCAGCTTCGGCGTGCCCGCCGGTTCCTGGGGCTTGCCCTTGTCTCCCATGGTCGCCACCCAGAAGATGAACGCGACCAGCAGGCAGAACAGGAACGTACAGAGCGACATGAAGGCTGCGGCATAGCCAAGCGCCGGCGAAAAGGCATAGGGCGACGTGTCGCGCATGACGCCGTAGATGTGCCAGTGCACGCGCGACGAGGACCGCGCGTAGCCCATGAGCGTCATCAAGAGGATGACCATCACGGCATTGAGCACCAGGGCATACCCCGCGCGCGGCGGCATCCGGCCCCAGATCATCTCGGAGGTGGTGCGGGCGCTCTTCATCAACAGCGCGGTCAGCGGCGTGACGGTCACCAGGACGAACAGGACGATCAAGACCTGCGCGACCGAGAAGTAATTGATCCGGACGATCGCCGGCACGAAATAGCCCCAGACGCCGAGAACGATCACGGCGAGCGCGGCGAGCGTGAAGATCACCCCGATCACGGTCTTGGCGATCCTGGCCCAGGTGGCCGTCTCTTGCTTCCCGGCGCGCCAGTACATCACGAAGCTGATGAATGTGACCAGAATCATCAGATTGGCGACGGTCATCTTGGCCGACATGACGCCGAAGACGCCCAGCAGCGGATGGTGCGTTCCCCCCATCTTCCGCGCTTCCTCCAGGCTGGCCACGAGCGAGTGCGGGGTCATCCAGACGCCGAGGCAGAGCAGCAGGACGACGAGGATGGCCATGATCGGTCGGCGGTACGTCGCCTCCGCGCCTTCGATGCGATGGGTGATGCCGAGCCAGAAGTAATAGTTCGAGCCCAGGAACAGCACGCCGATGAGCATCGCCTGCAGGATGAAGAGCCAGGAGAGG
>CAYJUM010000104.1:0-6447 GCA_964373355.1 uncultured Nitrospirales bacterium
GCAGCGTGAAGCCGAGCGATTGGGCGTTCTTGATGAAGCGCAGTCGCTTGAGCGCCTCCCCGCCATAGACTCGATACCCTGAGGGCTTTCGCTCTGACGGCTCCAGGAGACGGCGGCGCTCGTAGTACCGGACCGTCTGGACATTGACGCCGACCGCTCTGGCCAATCCGCCGATCGTCATGTGGCCTCCCATAGCCTTCCTTAAGCGTGAGCTTACAGCCTGTACTATAGTACCGAGTCAAGGGGGAGAATAGGGCTGGTTGAGGAAGCGCGGTGGGAAGAGAAAGGAGGCTGCTCCAGTCTGTTTGGAAGGCAGCGTACAGAATCCTGGCGTGAAGCGCGTAACCTGGGGAATCCGAAAAAGAGGATTGACGCCGGAAGGCCCGTTCAGTATCGTGCGGGCAGTCCTTCAGCGCGGAGGAGGAAACGATGCCGGACGATGCGATCACCCAAGCGGTCAGCGAGCGATATGCCCGCGCTGTCACGACCGGGGAGCAGATGTGCTGCCCCACGGGCTACGACTTCGAAGACCTCCGGAGCTTCATTCCGGAGGAGGTCCTGAAGATCTCCTATGGCTGCGGCACGCCGGTCGGGCTCAAGACGGTCCGGCTCGGCGAAACGGTGCTCGATATCGGCTCGGGCGGCGGCATTGACTGCTTTGAGGCCGCCCGGCGGGTCGGTCCCTCCGGTCGGGTCGTCGGGATCGACATGACCGACGAGATGCTGGCCATCGCCCGGCGTAATGTGCCGATCGTGGCCGCCAATCTCGGCTATGCAGCCTCGAACGTGGAGTTCCGCAAGGGCATGGCCGAGGCCATGCCGGTCTCGGATGGCAGCATTGATTTGATCATTTCAAATTGTGTGATCAATCTGGCGCCGAACAAGGCTAAGGTGTTCCGGGAAATGTACCGCGCGCTGCGGCCGGGCGGCCGGTTCACGATTTCGGATATTGTCTCCGACCAGCCGGTGCCGAACTATCTCCTGCACGACACCGAAAAATGGGGCAACTGCCTCTCCGGCGCGCTTCAGGTCGCTGACTACACGAACGGCCTGGTGAAAGCCGGCTTCCAGGGTATCCATCAAGTCAGCTACGTTCCGTGGAGTCGGATCGATGGGATTCAATTTCTGTCCCTGACGCTCACCGGCTACAAACCGGCTGAGGGCCGAAGGCCGGACAGCCTCGGCTACGCGACGCTTCTCGGACCGTTCCGGCGGGTCGTTGACGAACAGGGGAACACGTACACACGAGGGGAGCCGCTCTCGCTGAGCGCGGACGCAAGTCGGCTCCTCCGTCTGCCGCCCTTTGATGGTCACTTCCTGCTCTCCGACTCCCCGGTGCCCGTGGAGGCAACCGACCCTCGCCATATTGCGATGCTTCCGGAACAGACACCGTGCGTGTGGAAAGGAGACTACGCGATCTTCACGGGTCCGTTCGTGGAAGTCGAGGACGATGACCAGCATACGTACCGCCGTGGCGAGCCTCTTGAGATCTGCTCCAAAACTCGCAAAGTCCTGAACTCCGACCCCTGCCGCCGACACTTCGCCGTTATCAACCGAGCCACCGGTGAGGTGTCGGACAGCGCGGTTTCCTGCGCCCCGGATGGGGGCTGTTGCTGAGTCGGATCTATCGTGTCTCGCTGATGCCGCTCGATGGAGCTTTCTCTTCTCACGTTTCTCCTGGTTTTCTTCCTCCTGGCCTTGGCCTTTGCCAACGGCACCAATGATGTCTCAAAAGCAATAGCGACGCTTGTCGGAAGCGGCGTCACGAACTACAGGACCGCTATTCTCTGGGGCACCGGTTGGACCGTCGTCGGCGCCTCGGCTTCAGGTCTGGTGGCAACCGCGATGGTGAAGACCTTCAGCAGCGGGCTGATACAGACGGGCTCACCGATCCCGACAGCCTTGACCCTGAGCGTGTTGATCGGCGCGATTGGCTGGGTGTTTCTTGCCTCGCACACCGGGCTTCCGGTTTCGACCACCCATGCCATTACCGGTGCGATTGTCGGCGCAGGACTGGTTGCATTCGGCGGGCAGGGACTCATCTGGTCAGTCCTCATTGGCAAGATCGCGTTCCCCTTGTTGCTGAGTCCGGTCCTGGCATTATCGGTGTCGGTCCTCCTTCACCCAGTCATTCATGCCCTCGCCGTGCGCTGGGAAGGGACATGCCTGTGCATCATGCCGGCCGCCCGTGCGCTGGTGACCGTGGACCAGCAGGGCACAACCCGCACACTGTTCCAAGCAACCGGGGTTGGACAACCCATCGCCGCGGTGCCAGCTCAGTGCGACCGAGCCGGCCTCTCCGGCTTCACCATCGGTCTAGACAGCATCCACTGGTTGTCCAGCGGACTGGCGTCGCTGGCCCGAGGTACCAACGATGCCCCTAAGATCGTGGCGATCCTCTTGCTGGGCGGGACCGTGCTGTCATGGAGCAGCCCGATTGTACAAGCTGCGGCGTTCGCGAGCGTGGCCCTGGCGATGGGCCTTGGCAGCTATGTGGGAGGGCTCCGCGTAACGCAGGTTCTGGCTGAAAAGGTCACGCGCATGGATCATGTCGAAGGCCTGTCGGCAAACCTCACCACTTCGTCGCTAGTCATGGTCTCGGCCACAATGGGCCTTCCGGTCTCAACGACTCATGTCAGCAGCTCTGCGATCATCGGCATCGGCTTGTTGAAAGGGATCCGGGCGGTCCGGTGGACCACCGTGCGCGACATGGTGCTCGCCTGGATCATCACAATACCGGCTGCTGGAACCGTGGCCTGCTTCGCGTACCTCCTTCTCAGGAAACTCTCGAGCGCATGAAGGCAGCCTCAAGTCAAACCGTCTTGCTTGCGTTGCGGCTGATCGCCGTGGTGAGTGTGCTCGAAGTAGCAGCAATGTCCTCCGCATACGCCCAAGAACGGACACGCGAATGGTGGAATCCGTTCACCTGGAAGTGGCATCCCACCGACGAGGAAATTCTTAAGTATCGGCGCAGTTGGAACCCGATGGCCAATGGGCCGATTTTAAACACTGGAGTGGACATCCAGCCCAAGGGGCAATTCTTGGCTCAGCCTTTCATCTTTGGAGAATTCGGCCACCAAGAGTTTGGCAATCAATTATCCCTCTCGTCGAAGGACTCTCCGACCCATCTCCAGGCATTGGCTCCCACGCTCATTTTTGCCTACGGCATCACCGATCACATCGAGATCAACGCCATTCCAGGCACGTCATGGGTCTGGTGGCAAAGCACCAAGAACGCCAATGCCCCAGGCCAGACACGGGACACGGAATTCAGCATCGGTGACACCACCTTGTACCTCAAGAATCGACTGATCGTGCAAGACCCGGACACCTGGCGGCCCTCAATCACGCTGTTTCACCAGGTCGTCCTGCCGAGCAGCCAGTGGTTCGCGACCAAACCGATCCCGGGCGGCTTCTCGCCGCTCGGCCGACTGCCTGCCACCCGCTTCGGCGCCCTGTCCTTTACCGAAGGCGTCATGTATCGGAAAAACATCAAACCCTTTCGGTTCACCGGAGGAGTGTACTACTCCTATATGGCGCCGGGTCACACCGCCGGCACGAACACGTACGTCGGCGACATCATCAATACGCGTTTCATCATCGAGCATATCCTGGACGATGATCGGGGGTTCGGCTACAACCTCGAATTCATCACCCTGCATGGGCTGCCATGGCGTGCGGATGGCCATGACCTGAACATCTTTGCGATCCCGACCACACGGGCGACGGCGTACAATCTCTTCGGTGTTGAGCCGGCCGTCCAGTACAAGTTCTTTCAAACTGAACACGGGGCTCTGGTCGGGGCAGCCGGCGTGCTCTTCTCGATCGCGGGGCAGAACAACATTAACGCTATCTATCCGAATCTTTCGATCTATTATTATTGGAGCCGGGGAAAAGTCGTGATGCGATGACGCCTGTGGTACAATGCCTCCCCCGAAGGACGCTTCGATGCCGCCACGGAAACACCCCGCTCCCCGCAAGTCCCGGCGACCGTCCGCCAAATCCCTCGTGAGACTGACTCCGAGCGCCAAGCGCACGTTCCAGCAGCGGCTGCTGAAATGGTACCGCCGGCACAGCCGCGACTTGCCCTGGCGCCGCACGATGGACCCCTACAGGATCCTGGTCTCGGAAGTGATGCTCCAGCAGACGCAGGTGGACCGGGTGATTCCCAAGTACCATGAATTTCTCGAGCGGTATCCCACGTTCAAGGACCTCGCTTCGGCCGCACCGGAGGACGTTCGCCGCACCTGGTACCCCCTCGGCTATAACATCCGCCCGCACCGGCTCCACAGCATCGCCTGCGAGGCCGTGGCCAAATACGGCGGGACGCTCCCCAAGGACCCGGAGGAGCTGCTGGCCTTCAAGGGCATCGGCCGGTACACGGCGGGCGCGATCCGGTCCTTTGCATTCAATGAGGCTGCCCCAATTCTGGACACGAACGTCATGCGGGTGCTCCATCGGGTGTTCATCGCGGGAGGCCAGGCGGATCGGATGAAGCCCCGGCTCTGGACCCTGTCCGAAGCCCTGATCCCCAAAGGGCGATGCTACGACTTCAACCAGGCGCTGATGGACTTCGGCGCCACCGTCTGCACCGCCCGCGATCCCTCGTGTCTGCTCTGCCCGATGAAGGACTTGTGCAAGTCGTATCCATTTGAACGAAAACGTGAGGGTACGGGGTGAGGGGAAACCTCCTGCCTTGCTTATCGCCTCACGCCTGACGCCTCATGCCTCACGAGTGCCCATGACCATTCATCAGGTGGCGGCAGGTCTGATCGTCGCCGACGGCCAGTACCTGATCGCCCGGCGCAAGCCGGAGACGCACCTCGGCGGACTCTGGGAATTCCCGGGCGGCAAGCGCCTCGCGGTCGAATCCCTGGAGGACTGCCTGCGGCGGGAATTGCGCGAAGAGGTGGGGATCGAGATCAGCGCCCCGGTCCTGGTCACCCGGATCGAGTACGACTACCCGGACCGGACCGTCGAGCTGCACTTCTTCACGTGCAGCATCACCCAGGGCCCGCCGCGCCCGATCGGGTGCGACGAAATCCGGTGGGTCCGTCCGGACGAGCTGCTCGGCCTGGAGTTTCCGCCCGCGGACCGGTACCTGATCGAATCGCTGGCCACGAAGCCGGCCGATGGCTGATCGCGTCTGGCGTTCCCGCGATGCGTTTCCCGCTCGATGCACGGCTGAAGGACGGGGCGCCGATCCAGCTCCGTCTCGCGGACCGGGAGGACTTCGAGCCGCTCCGCCGCCTGTACGAGGTGATCGTCGCCGAAGGCACCTCCTATCCCCATGACCACGCGCCCGACGAAGAGGAGTTCCTGGACTACTGGGTCCGCGGGAAGAGCACGGTGGTGGCCTGCACGCGATTTCCGGAGAGCCCGCCCGAGCTGATCGGGGCGTTTTACCTGAAAGCCAACTGGCCGGGACGGGCTCGACAAGTGGCCAACGCAGGGTTTATCGTAGCGCCCCCATGGCGGAACAAGGGGCTCGGCTGGCTGCTCGGCGCGACCATGCTGCAGTATGCGCGCGACCTGGGGTACCGGAGCGTCATCTTCAACCTCGTCTTCGCAGAAAACGCCGCGGCGAGACACCTCTGGAAGAAGCTGGGATTTTCCGATTTGGCCGTGCTGCCCGGCATCATCCGCAAGAATGGCGGCAGCTACCAGGATGCCATCATCATGTTCCGATCCCTGGTTTGAAGAGCTGATAGCCTCAGAGACTGAACTCTTGCTATATGCCATCCGCCATAAGCCATACGCTCTGCTCTGATCTATGAAAGTCGTGCTCGACATCGAAACGGTTCAGCCCTCCAGGGAGGAGTGGGCGCGCCTCGCAGGAGTCTCCCTGATCTATCCGGAGACGCTGCTCGAGGCTGGAGACGCGGCGCAACAGGAGCGGGATTTCGAAAAGGCGGCCTTTGACGGGACCTACAGCCGGATCGTCTGCATCGGCCTGCTGATCTTCACGGATACCATGGAACCCAAAGGCGCCGTTTCCTGGTACGGCCCGAACGAGAAGGAGCTGTTGCGGCGGTTCTGGGCCAAGCTGGCCGAGATCCGCCCATCGCTGTTCGTGACCCACAATGGGCTGGCGTTCGACCTGCCCTTCATCAAGAAGCGATCCATCATCAATCAAGTCAAGCCGAGCCTCGAGATCAGCCTGGCCAAATTCCGCACGGAGCCGGTCTACGACACCATGGCTATCTGGAGCAATTGGGAGAGCCGGGGCTGGGTGAAGCTGGATGTGCTGGCCCGCGCGCTGGAGGTCGAGACCAAGTCCGGCAGCGGGAAGCAGGTGGCCGACATGTGGAGCCGCGGCGAGGGAAAGGCGATCGCCGAATACTGCCTGCAGGACGCCTACGTCACCTATGCCTGCTATTGCCGGATGGGATTCTGCCAGCCCTTGCCGCATGAAGCGGTGCTGAGCGGGCCGGAGTTGATCGAAGT
>CAYJUM010000105.1:0-6246 GCA_964373355.1 uncultured Nitrospirales bacterium
CGGCGACAGCCGCCCGAATGACTGGGGCGCCTGGGTGCTCTCCGGCGACTGGCGGTGACATTTCCCAGGAAGTTTCCTTCCTTGACATTATGAACATTGATTTGCTTGAATAGCGCGCTTTTCCGGCACTTCGCATGCCTCCCTCGACTGATCCCTTCTACGCGGGCTTGGGGCAGGCGGTCCGCATCGGGACCGAAATGCTGGCGGCCTTGATCGTCGGCGGGGGGCTCGGTTGGCTGGCCGACACCTACCTGCTTGGATCGTCACCCTGGGGCACGGTGGTCGGACTGGTGCTGGGAGCCGTCGCCGGGATCTTGAACGTCTACCGTTCGGCGCAACGCTGGTCCGAGTGAGCATGCAAGCTGACAAGACGACAAGCTGACAAGTCCTCACGATAAGAAGGTCTATGGACAATCCGCTTCATCCATTCGAGCTGCATCCCCTCGTGCATCTGTCCCTGTTCGGCTGGGACATCTCCGTGAACCAGGCCGTCATCATGATGTGGGTCGTGGTGGCCCTCGTGGCGGGACTCCTCACGCTGGCGGCCACCAGGCGGCAGCTCGTGCCGTCCAAGCTTCAGAGCCTCGGGGAGATTCTGGTGGACTTCATCCGCGGCATCATCCTCGATACGATGGGCAGGGACGGCATGCGGTTCTTCCCGTTCATCGCCACGCTGTTTCTCTTCATTCTGTTCTCAAATTTGCTGGGGCTGATCCCCGGCTCCTACACCGTGACCAGCCAGATCGTCGTGACCGCGACCTTCGCGCTGATCGTGTATGGGATCAGCCTGGTGCTGGGGTTCCTCCTCCATGGGGTCAAGTTCCTGGGAATCCTGATTCCGCCGGGCACGCCCGCCTGGCTGCTGCCCCTGATGGTGCCGATCGAACTGATCAGCCAGCTCGCGCGGCCCATCTCGCTGGCGGTCCGGCTGTTCGCGAACATGACGGCCGGCCACGTGATCCTCGCGGTGCTGTTCGGGCTGGCCATCGGCGGCGGACTCCTGATCGGCTGGCTGCCGTTTGCCTTCACGATCGCCATGAACGGGCTCGAGGTCGGCATTGCCTTCATCCAGGCGTATATCTTCACGGTCTTGACCTGTGTCTATCTCGGAGACGCCATGCATTTGCATGGGCATGGTGCTGAAGCCCACAGCCATGAATCATGAGCGATCAGCTATCAGCCACGAGCTCTTAAAGGAGGATGGAAAAACGATGGATGCTGCAGCGTCGGCGTTGGTGGGAATGGGATTGGCGGCCGCCGGGTTTGCGGGGGCCGGTGTCGGAATCGGGTACATCTTCGGCAAAATGATCGAAGCCGTCGCGCGGCAGCCGGAAGCGGAAGCGCGGGTCGGCAAGTATATGTGGATCGGCTTCGCGCTGGTCGAGGCGATCGCCCTGTATGGGCTGGTCATTGCCTTCATCATCATGGGCCTCCGAAAATAGGATGCTGAAAAAGGCCTCCAACTTCGTTCTCGGGCGCTTGGCTCCCTGCGACGTACCGAAAACGTACGCCTCAGTCGCCAAGCGCCCTGCGGCCTCGTGGGCGGGCCTTTTTGAGCATCCTTGGTGAGGTGAGCCATGCCGCAATTCGACACGCATTTCTTCGCCTCGTTGGTCTTCTGGGAACTGGTGTCCTTCGGGGTCCTCCTCTTTCTCCTCTATAAGTTCGCCTTTCCGCCCATTCTGGAAGCCTTGGAGACGCGTGAGCGCAAGATCCGCGAGAGCCTGGAGCAGGCGGAACGCCACCGCACCGAAGCCGACCGCACGCTGCGGGAGTACGAGGCGAAGCTGGCCGCGGCAGCGCAGGAAGCCGAGACCGTGCTGAACAGGGCCCGGGAACGCGCCCAGCACGTGTTCGAAGAGAACGAGCAGCGCCTGAAAGTGGAAGCGGAGCGGATGAAAGGGGACGCGACGCGGGAGATCGAGGCCGAACGGCGGCGGGCGATTCAGGAGATTCGCACCCAGACGACCGACCTGGCGCTGCGGATCGCCGAGAAAGTGGTGGAGCGGAGCCTCACGGACGCCGATCATCGGCGTCTGGCCGACGAAGCCCTCAACGCGATAACGGAGGTAAGGGGTAAGGGGTGAACCCCCTGCACTCCTTCCCCCCCACTCCTCACTGTTTATCGGCGCCGCCGCGCCGGTAGCCTTCCGGATCCACCGTCACCCGCAGGAATCCCAGGTCTTGGAGTCGCGCGGTGATCCGGTCCTTGCGGGCAGGCTCCAGCAGGGCCGGCAGTTCCTCGGGCGCGACCTCGATACGCGCCATCCCGTCGCGATCCCGCACGCGGCATTGCCTGAAGCCGTCCTCTAGCAGCACCCGCTCAGCCCGCTCCACCCGGGACAGGTTCTCCCGTGTAATGGCGATCCCGCGCGGAATCCGGGAGGAGAGACAGGCCGCCGCCGGCTTGTCCCAGTTCGACAAACCGAGGTGCCGCGCCAACTCGCGCACGTCCGTCTTGGAGAGCCCGGCTTCGACCAGCGGACTCCGCACGCCCCATTCCCGCGCGGCAATCAGGCCGGGCCGGTCGTCCTGGAGGTCATCCAGGTTCGTGCCGTCCACGATGACCTTCGCGCTCATCTGCTGCTGCAACCTTCCCAGGAGCGAATAGAGATCGGTCTTGCAGTGGTAGCACCGGGACGCGTCGTTCCGGACGAAGTCAGGACTCTGCAACTGGTCGGTCTCCACCACCAGATGGCGGGCGCCGATCTCCCGGCCCAGGCGTCGCGCGATCTCCAGCTCCAACTCCGGCAGGGTCGGGGAGACGGCAGTGACGCCGACGGCCGCCCTGCCGAGCGCGTCATGCGCCGCCTTCAAGACCAGCGTGCTGTCGATCCCGCCCGAGAAGGCGACCAGCACCGACCCCATCTCCCTGAAGCGCGCGCGCAGCTTCTCGAGCTTTTCCGCCAACCCCTTACTCCTCACCCCTCACCCCTCACGGGCTCCGCCTGACGCCTGACGCCTCACGGTTTCGATTTGAGCTTGGCTTCGACCAGATTGCCGACCACCACCAGCGCATAGCGATCCGGATGGACATATTGCTTGGCGACCCGGAGGATGTCCTCTTTCGTGACGCGCTCGATCCACCGGGGATACTGCGTGAAATAGTCGGGCCCCAGATTGTAGAACTCCACGAGGCTCACCACTTCGGCGAGCTTCGCGGTGGTATCGAGGCGTAGCGGGAAACTGCCGATGAGGTAGGCCTTGGCGTCGGCCAGCTCCTGGTCGGTGACCGGCGCGCTGCGAATGCCGTTGAGCTCGGCCAGCACACCGTCGATGGCGCGCGTCGCGGTCTCGTTGCGGGTCTGGAGGCTGACCATGAAGGCGCCCGGCATGAGATTGGGCTCGAACATGCTGCCGACGCTGTAGGCCAGGCCCTGGTTGTCCCGGATGGAATCCATCAGCCGGGACGAGAAGCCGCCCGCTCCCAGGATGTAGTTCATGACCGTCACGGCATAGAAGTCCGGGTTCGTGCGGCTGATCCCGACGTGCCCCAGGAGGATGGTGGCCTGCGTGAGATCTTTTTCGATGAGCTGCGTGGTCGGCCTCTCGAGGGGCGGCGCGGGGACGAGGGCCCGCGCGGGCGGCTCGCCTCGCTTCCAGGCCCCGAAGTGCTTGGTGACGAGCTGGATGGCGCGGTCGACCGTGATGTCGCCGACGATGGTCAGGATGGTCTGGTTGGGCAGGTATTCGCGCGCGTAAAACCGCTGGAGGTCCTCCCGCGTGATCCGGGGCACCGATTCCTCCGTGCCGTTCACCGGCCACTTGTACGGATGCCCGTCGAAGACCAGTTGGTTGAAGGCCTTGGCGGCGACCGCGCCCGGCTCGTCTTTTTCGCTCAGGATGCCGCCCAGCACCTGGCTCCGCACCCGCTCCAGCTCCTCCGGGGGAAAGGCGGGGTGAAGCAGCACGTCGGCCAGCAGCTCGATGCCCAATTCGGTGTCCTTCGTCAGCACGCGGACGTCGGCGGTGCTCATGTCCTCGGTCGCTTTGATCGCCAGAGCGCCGCCGACGAACTCGATCTCCTTGGCGATCTGCTTGGCGTTCCGCGTCGCCGTGCCCTCATCGAGCAGGCTGGCGACAAGGTTCGCCAGGCCCGCTTTGTCGGGCGGGTCCTGCGCGGAGCCGGCCTTGACCAGGGCGTGGACCTGGAGCATCGGCAGGAAGTGCTGCTCGACGACCAATACGGTCAAACCGTTGGGCGTGACGAACCGCACCGGCTTGATCTCGGCGGCTTCCCCGGGAGGAACAGCCGTAGAGCACACGAGGATGCTCGTCAGGATGATGAAGACCCGTCGGGCGATCGGTCGCAGTATCGTCGTCATGGTTTCTGTCCGGACGTGGGGAGCGCCGCCCCCTCAGGAGGCGGGAGAGGGATGAGCGTGCCGACGGTCCGCGCATCCGGCACAAAATACTGCCGGGCCACGCGCTGGACGTCCTCCGCGGTGACGCCGCGGAGCCGTTCCAGGAAGAGATAGACGTGACGCCAGCCGGCGCCGACCGTTTCGGCCTGCCCGAGCAGCATCGCCTGCCGGAAATTCGAGTCCTGGCCGAAGATGTAGCCGGCCTCCACCTGGTTCTTGGCGCGCCGCAGCTCCTCCTCCGAGGGCGGCTCGGCCTGGAGCCGCTCGAGCTCGCGGTAGAGCGCCCGCTCCACGTCCTCCGGCTTCTGGCCGGGCTTGACGACGGCGAAGCAGTAGAACAATTCGGGATCGGCCTGGAGCAGGCTGTACTCGGCGCCGGCGGCCAGCGCGATCTTCTGCTCGTAGACGAGACTCCGGAAGAGCCGCGAGCTCTTGCCCTGCGCCAGGATCGATTCGAGGATGGTCAAGGCGTAGGAATCCGCGTGCGGATAATTCGGCGCCCGGTACCCCGCCATCACGAACGAGACCTGCGCCTCCCGCTTGACCACAATCCGCCGCTCGCCCCGCTGCTCAGGCTCGGTGACGGCCGGTGACGGCGGGATCGGTCCCTTCGCGATCGGCTCGAACAGCCGCTTGATCGTGGGGAGCAGGGTCTGCGCCTTGATGTCCCCGACGACGACCAGCGTGGCGTTGTTGGGACGGTAATAGGTGTCGTAGTGGCGCTTGAGGTCCTCGCGGGTCATGGCATTCAGATCGGGGAACCAGCCGATGATGGGCCAGTGATAGGGGTGCATGAGGAAGGCCTGGGCGAACAACGTTTCCACCAGAAACGCCTGGGGATCGTCCTCGGTGCGGAGCCGGCGCTCTTCTTTGACCACCTCGCGCTCGAGCTGGAACTCCTTCTCGTCCAGCAGCAGGCCCTGCATCCGGTCGGCCTCCAGCTCCAAGGCCAGCTCGACCCGGTCGGCCGCCAGATTTTCGAAATAGGCCGTGTAATCCTGGCTCGTGAAGGCATTGTCGTTCCCGCCGTTCTTGCGGATGGTCCGCGAGAAGGTGCCCTTCGGAAATCGGTTGGTGCCCTTGAACATCATGTGCTCGAGCATGTGGGAGAGGCCGGCTCGGCCCATGGTTTCGTTCCGCGACCCGACCTTGTACCAGACCTGGACGGTCACGACCGGCGCCTTCGGCACTTCCACCAGCAATACTTTTAGGCCGTTGTCCAATACATATTCCTTTTCCTTGGGCTCCGCCGCGAGGACGGAGCTGTGCCAGGTGCACAGGAGGAGAATGGAAAGAAGGAAGCAGGCGCGGGCGATGCAGTGCCGACACAAGTTCATCATTCAGGATTCCTCGTTCATCGTTGAGGTACTTCTAACAACCGGCAGGAAAGGGTGTCAAGAGACGCGAGCGACGGCCTTAGAGGAAGGAGGTTAAGTAGCCGCGAACAGGAATGAGTTTCTTGGCAACAGGATCAACCCCGAGGGCAAACTCCTCGAGGGTGACCGCCCCTAACAAGGCAGGACCGCCGTTCGGACCGATCAAGCAGAACGTCGGCCCCTGCTGGCCCTGCAGGTCCAGCAGAATCGAAGCAACCGGCCACTCGTCCTCCTGTCCATTGGCCGGCAGAATCCGCCTCTTGCCGATCGGCCGGCAGCCCAGGAGTTCCACAACATCGCGCGGCAGGGTCGTGTAGGTCGCCCCGGTGTCCACCAATACGGAGAGCGTCCGCGCTCGTGCGGGCTCGTGCAGGTTCTTGACGGTCACTTCGACGTGAAATGTTCCCATGGGATCGGCCGAGTGGATACTATACAGGAACCTTGACGTGATGCCAAACAGACCGGCCTCACTCGAACTACCGCCAGTCGCCGGAGAGGACCCAGGC
>CAYJUM010000106.1:0-6033 GCA_964373355.1 uncultured Nitrospirales bacterium
CACCCGCAGTTCATCACGCACTGCAAGTCCTACACGATGCCGTTCTACTTCGGGTTGAAGGAAGACGGCGTGGCGCTCATCAATAACGACGGCCCGATGCGGCTGCACCGAGACCAGGCGCGCGAGCTGGAGGAGCGCCGGGCGAAGCTGTACTACCTGCCGGCCACGAAGCTCTCGCTGGACGTCGCCGGCATGGACCTCGCCACGAACATGGCGCTGATGGGCGCCATCGGCTGCATCACCGGCCTGACCAACCTGGACGCGCTGGGCCAGGCGGTGAAGGACCGGTTCCTCGGGAAGGGATTCGTCGTGTCGGGCGGCACCGCGGCGCTGGACAGCGTCGTGGAGCGGAAGTTCAAGAAGAAACAGGAGCTGATCGAGAAGAACATGGCGGTGATCGCGGCCGGCTGGAAGTTTGCGGAGGAGCACGGCTGGGACGAGGTCAGCAAGGCCGCCAAGAAGGCCGAAGCCGCGGCCGCGGCCACGGCCTAGCAGCCTGCGGCAGAAAGGCGCTCGATGTATCTCGTAGCCGATATCAACGTTGACATCTGCGCGCAGACGAGCTGCAAGCTCTGCACGCAGTTCTGTCCCGAAGCCAACACGATCCTCTACAACAACGACCTGGGGAAGGAGAAAGGCTACAAGTACGGCTCCGCGTACGTCGCCGTGGACCGCTGCAAGGGCTGCGCGCAGTGCGTCTGGGTGTGCGACAACATGGCCAAGCACAACGCCATCAAGATGGTCATGATCGACCAGCTTCCCAAAGCCGCCATCACCGACAACATCACCTACGGCGAGAAATCCACGACCGCTCTGCTGGCGAGTCCGGTGGTCGGCTAGGTACCGTTCGTGGAGACCACTCCGAAGACAGACGAGCGCATCATCGTTCCCGGTCCCGCCGGCTTTCATCCTCCTTCCGCCGCCCAACTCGGTGTCTCGCTCCCGGACCCCGGCGAAGGCCTGCTCTACGGCCATCTGGCCGAGGAAGACAAGGTGATGGAAGAGGTCGCCCGGATGATGCTCACGCGGCCGAACGCCACGATCTTTCCGGGTCCGATGGTCTTGTGGGCCTGGAATCCGCATGCGATCGAAAAGGCCAAAGCGGTCCTGGAGATCGCGGCCCAGATTCCCGACGTGCTGATCATCCCCATGCCGGACTACCGGCCGAAATATCCGAAGATCGACCCGGAGGAAGTGATCAACCCCAACCACCCCAACCTCACGATCTGGGGGAACAAGATCGAGGCCTGCATCTTCGTGGGCGTGCACTGCCACTATGCGAACCTGACGCTCAAGATGATCCGGGCTGGCACGAATTGCTTGACCACGGCGCTCTGTGCCGAGCAGGGACACGAGGATGCGATGCTCACGGTGCGGGACTGCGACGCCGCGAAATTGCGGCGCGTCGCCGGCATCATCAAGCGCGTGCGCGAAGAGATGGGCCTCAAGCTGCCCGACAACGGCGAGAACGTCCGCTTCACCGGCACGCAGTCCAAAGTCCATGGCGGCAAGACGCACACGAACCCGCTGACCTTCATGCCGGGGGCAGGCGGCCTCGACGGCGCGGCGGCGTTCGGACACACATCGGAGAAGATGCAACGCGAGGCCTGATGGGCCTGCAGCAGAGAGGTGCCCCATGAGTGAATCACTGGAAGGCGAAGTCAAGACGAACCCGCAGGGCGATCCCATCACCAGCCTGGAGCCCGAGCAAAAGACCAACCCGCAGGGCGACCCGATCACGAGCGTGGCAGCCCCGAAGACGGGGGACGTGAAGAAAGATCCGCACGCCGAAGCCAAGAAGCAGAGGATCGTCACGCCCGAACACATGTTCCTAGAGGCGCCCCGGGTCCGTGAGTTCATCACGGGCAGCGAATCGGCCAAAGAGGCGGTCCGGCGCTCGAACGTGGATTTCGCGGTCGCCTATCCGATCACGCCGCAGAGCGAAACCATGCAGCTCATCGGCGTGCTGTATGGCGAGGGCTACGTCAAGGAATACTACCGCGGCGAGGAGGAGTACGGCGTGATGTCGGCCATCGCCGGGGCGTCCCGCGCCGGCGTCCGGTGTTTCACGGCCACGGCCGGTCCTGGCACCCTGCGCGGGATCGAGCCGATCGCGTCCTGGCCCGGCCACCGCCTGCCGGCCGTGATCATGTTCACCTGCCGGGTGGTGAACGCGCCGCTCGCGATCCAGCCGGACAACATCGAGATCTCCTACCTGTTGAACTGCGGCTTGATCCTGTTCCATGCCGAAAACCAGCAGGACCTCTTCGACTTCATCATGAAGGGGTTCATCATCAGCGAAAAGAACGACGTCACCCTCCCGGTCGGCGTGGCCTGCGACGGGTTCTTTGTCACGCACGCCCGGGGCTATGTCCACATGCAGGACCGCGGCCTCAAGCTGCCGCCCCGGGAAGCGTGGCGGGGCGCGGTGCCGGTGCTGGACGCCGAGAATCCCCCGGCCCGGTTGTCCCGGGACGCGCCGGTGCAGAAGTCCAATTTCATGGCCTACAACATCCACGCGGTCTGGCAGCAGGAAGTCTGGGCGGCCGTGGAGCGGTCGCGGAAGTACATCAACAAGTACATGGGCGGGCTGCTCACCGCCGAGAACGTGGAGGACGCCGATGCCGTCTTGATCGCCTCCGGCAGCGCCGCCGCGCAGTCCCGCGAAGCGGTCCGGCTGTGCGCCGAGAAGGGGATCAAGGTCGGGTTGATCAAGATCCGGTCGCTGCGTCCCTTCCCGACCACCGAGCTTCGCCAGCTCTGCGCCAAGGTGAAGTTGATCGTCGTCCCCGAGTTCAACTATGTCGGCTGGCTGGCCAAGGACGTGGCCGCGGCGATCTTCGGCCACTCGAAGGCGAAGATCATCGCCGGCCCGCACGTCTACGGCGGACAGTCCATGCCGGTGGAGTTGATCGTGGACGAGGTCGTGAGCGGGCTCACCGGGAAGAAGTCCACCAATGTGCCGGCCTCGGCCATCATGGGGTGCGACGTCGATCCGGCGATGGTCGCCCACTTCATGCAGAACATCTGATCCGAAGCTTTTGCCAAAAAAAGAGCCCGATCCTTTCTGGGATCGGGCTCTTCGTTTTTGGGAAGTTTTCAGTTCTCAGTTTTTAGGAACTGAACACTGCAAACTGACAACTGATCACTTCTTCACGTTTGCAGATCGTCCTGCACCATCTCCTCGCTGTCGGGCATGCCGTAGGCGATGAACTTGGCGTACGAGAGATAGATGAGGCTGCTGTCGCGCATCGCCCGAGCGCCATGGGTCATCCGTTCCAGCTTCGTGGCATCGGTCGCTTCGGACGCCTGCATCATGTCCACTTGGTCCTTCAAGACCTTGTTGTAGCGTTCCATGGCCTGTTCGACGTCGCGGTAGGCCTGGAGAAGTTCGTCGGTCATGGCAGCACCGTGCTGAGGTCTGCGTCCGAGCATACACCACGGTCCGGAGACGGTCAACAGACGATGGCGTCACCTCAGCCTTCCCGGTGCCTCTCCCCGCGGCTGGTCCAAAGCCTCTCCCAGAGCCTCGGGCTCGAGGTCGGAGCGGAGGCGGCGGTGCCCCGCGCGCTGGCCAAGGCGGTGCTGGAGCTCTCGCACCGGTTTACCCGGGAGCGGTCGAATATCCGGTCCTATCAGGACGACGAGCGGCTGCGGCGGGCCTATCTCGCCTACTACCTGCCGGTGAACCTCGCCAAGGTGCAGACGCTCCTCGATGAGCTTCCTGCCGGCACGTGGACTCCGTCGCCGGGCCGGCGCCCGCGCGTGCTGGACGTCGGGTGTGGGGCGGGGACCGCGAGCCTGGGTGTCCTCGATTGGCTGTTTCAGAAGAAGGGAACGGCTCCCGCGCAGCTCGATGTGGTGGCAGTGGATCGCTCCGCTGAGGCCCTGGCGCTCGGCGCCACACTCTGGCGGAGCTATCTCGGCCACGGCGCGAAGCATGATGCCGGCTTGACGACGGTCCGCGCGGATGTGGAGCGCTGGCGGCCGGGGAAGGTTCCCCCGGCCGTGCAGCCGGGCCCCGGCCCGTACGATCTGATCATCGCCGCCAATGTCCTGAGCGAGCTGTTTGCCGCGTCGCGCGAGCCGCTCACGCGCCGGGCCAGGCTCGTCCGTACGCTGCTTGAGCTCCTGCAGTCGGATGGCACGGTCATGATCGTGGAGCCGGCGCTCCGCCCGACCGCGCGCGACCTTCATCACCTGCGCGATCTCCTGGTCGGCGAGGGCGCCTGCACGGTGTACAGCCCCTGCCTGCACGAGCGCGGCTGTCCGGCTTTGCCGAACCCCGACGACTGGTGTCATGAAGAGCGCGCCTGGACGGCGCCCGCGCTGGTGGCGGCGATCGACCGCCAGGTGGGATTCATCAAGGACGCGCTGAAATTCTCCTACCTGCTCCTGCGCAAAGACGGCCGCACGATCGTGCCGCGGACGCCGGACGTGTACCGGGTCGTGAGTGAGCTGCGGGAGATGAAAGGGGAGAAGCGGGCGTGGCTCTGCAACGAAACCGGGCGGCCGGAGGTCGGGCGATTGGACCGGGAGCGGTCGGCAGGCAATGCCGCAGTGGATCAGTGGCACCGCGGGGCGATCGTGAAGATCAGCGAGATTGTGCGGAAGAACCGGGACGGCGGACTAGGCCGGATCTCATCCGACGCCACGGTGAAGATGATCCGCCCGGTGTGAAACGGGGCGGTGCGGCAAGGCCTCTCGCTTCCACACCTCCCGAAGCGACCCTCCCGGTCTCGGCCGGGCGGAAGCCTTCAGAAATTCTCTTCGGCTGCGGTCTGTGACCGCAGTGCCTCGGTCAGTTTCCGCTTTCCTTCCCGGCCGAGTCTCGGTGGGGCCCCGCCCCTCCGGTGAAGTCCGCTCCAGGCCTTGCCGCACCTTTCAACTGACTCCCAACAAAAATAAAGTGGAAAGGCGACGAGTCGCTTCGAGCCCCGTCGCCTTTCTCGCGACTAGTCGTCGCTCGGGCACTCGGTTGACAAGCCCTGAGGATCAGAAGAAAATCCTTACTCATAGCATGCCAGAGCTGAGCCGGTTCTTTGGAATCGTGATTGGCCTTTTCTATCGCGAACACGGGCGAGCGCATTTCCATGCAGTTTATGGGGAATTTGAAGCCGTTTTGGATATTGAAACTGGAGTCGTCATGTCAGGCGAACTTCCGCAGCGTGCTCTCAGGCTGGTTCAAGAGTGGTATGATCTTCATAAAGGGGAACTCATGGAAAACTGGGAGCTTGCCCGCGAGCATCAGCCATTGAAGAGAATCGCACCGCTGGAGTAAGAGAAAGCCATGGACTACCACGTCACAGAAGCACAATACGTATCGGGTTATGTGATCAGGTTGAAATTTCGCGACGGGACAAAGGGCGAAATTGACCTAGGGCCTGAGCTCAACGGACCGGTGTTTGAACCGCTTAGGAATCTGGACCAGTTCAAGCGTTTTCGCGTGGACCCTGAATTTCATACTTTGGTCTGGCCGAACGGCGCAGACTTCGCCCCCGAGTTCCTGCACGACAAAGTCCGCGTCACCGCCTAACCCGTATCCCTTTCTCCTCCCTCCGTGTGGCCACGCCTCGCGATTCGCGACGCAGGCCCAGCCACCCGCTCCGCAGCCCGAATCCCTAAATAGTGGAAAGGCGGCGAGTCGCTTCCAAACCCGTCGCCTTTCTGTCGCCACGATGGATCGCTCCGACGCTCAGTTGACAAGGCATGAGTATCAGAAGACAATCGCATGTCCTTATGCAAAAGACATCCAAGGAATCAATCATAAGCGCATACAACGATCTAGTCAGACGTGAGGGCAAGTCTATTGGGGAGGGCGTTTTCAAGCGGGAAACCGGCATTTCTCCGTATCATTGGCGAGGAGGCTATTGGCGCTCTTGGTCTGCATTTCAAGCGGATGCAGGACATACACCCAATAGCCCGACACAAAAGATCAAGGACTCAACACCTCTGCACCGCTTCGCAGAATTAGTTCTCTCCTTGCGACAAATTCCTACGCACGCTGATCTGAAACTCAAGAAAAAGAAGATC
>CAYJUM010000107.1:0-5386 GCA_964373355.1 uncultured Nitrospirales bacterium
ATTCATGAGTCAGCGGAGAACTCTGTATCTTCTGACCAAAATTCCCTCGGGAGGGGCTGACCTTCTGTTGCGGGCTTCACAAGAACTCGGGCAGGAATGCTCTGTCGTCCTGGTTCAGGATGTAGCGCGAATCGATTTCGCTCCTCCTGGGCGCACCTCTGTCTTAGCTGAAGATGGGGCGAACGGCACGACAGAATCTCAAGTCTCGACCATTTCCCATCGTGACCTGTTGAATCTCATATTCGAGGCAGATAATGTCGTGGTCCTGTGATGGCCGCGAGTGCTTGATCTGCCGCCTGTCGTACCGCGGCTCAACTTTGTGAAGCCTTTGAAACGTTACGGCTTCTCCTGATCTTTGTGAGAGGGTGCCATGGCACTGTCCGACCTGACGCTTGATGAACTCAAAGAATTGGTCAAAGGTATCGTGGATGACCGACTTCGTGAGTTGTTGGGAGATCCCGATCTCGGCATGGAGCTAGGGGAGGCTCTTCGGACACGGCTCAGAAATTCCCTGAGCGCAAGCGCACGAATCACTGCTGATGAGGTCGCGGAGAAGCTGGGATTGCGGTGGTAGATCACGATGGCGTGGTACAGATTAGCCTTTCGCCCGGACGTTGTCACCGACCTTGCGAAATTGGACAAGGCCATGGCCCAGCGCCTCTTCGACAAAACCAAGTGGCTTGCCTCCAATGTCGAGAATTTGCGCCAGGAACCGATCGCTGCGGAGTTGCCTGGCCTCTCCAAGTATTCGGTTGGCGACTGGCGCATCTTTTATTCGATTGATAAGGACGACCAGGTGCTTGATGTTCACTGCATCGTTCACCGCAAAGAACTATTTTCGTGAACCGCTTGGAGCAGATCGAAAAAGAGTTGGCGACGGCTGAGGCGGCGCTGCGGGAAGCCAACGAAGGCAAGGCTCGGGTCTGCGCTCGCCGGGCCGTCGCCTTGGCGGCTGAAGCCTCGTTGGAGCGGTTTCCGCGGTCTGGCTGTCGTGGAGACGCCATGAACCAACTACGACAAATTCAACAGGAGGAATCCTTTCCCCTACCCATCCGTCAGGCTGCCGAGCGACTCAGCACAAAGATCGCGCAACGGGACACCGCTCCATTCACAGCTGATCCTATCGCGGATGCGAGACTCATCATCGAGCATCTCATTTCGACAAAGCATTCTCCAAAGTGAAGTGAGGGCACGAGGCGTGAAGCGTGAAGCGTGAAGCGAAAGCCCCCGGCCGGCTCACCGTCTCGCCGGCGCGCACAGACGTGGCGCCACTTATTCGTGACGCCGTGCGCCCCCTCACGCCTGACGCCTGACGGAGAAAACCTATGGCCTCTCGCCTGCGGCGAGTTCCGCGAGGCGGACCGTGTACAGATAATGGTAGAGCCCCTGCCGCGCCATCAAGGTGGCGTGCGTGCCCGCCTCGACGATCCGGCCCTTGTTCAGGACGAGAATCCGGTGCGCCCGCTGCACGGTGGTCAGGCGGTGGGCCACCACGAACGTCGTTTTGCCCACCAGCAGCCGGTCCAAGGCTTCCTGCACCAGCCGCTCGGACTCGGTGTCCAGCGCGGAGGTGGCTTCATCGAGCAGCAGCATGCGCGGGTTCTTGAGGATCGCGCGCGCGATGGCCAGCCGCTGCCGTTGCCCGCCCGAGAGATTGACCCCTTTCTCGCCCACCGGCGTGCGGTAGCCGTCCGGCATCGCCGTGATGAACTCATGGGCATTGGCGGCCCGGCTGGCCGTGACGACCTCCTCGTCCGACGCCGTCTCGCGGCCATAGCGGATGTTGTCGGCGATCGTGCCGCCGAAGAGGACCGTCTCCTGGGGGACCAGCGCGATCTGACCGTACAGGCTCTCCAGTCTGACGTCTCTCAGATCGTGGCCGTCGATGAGGAGGTGTCCCTGGGTCGGATCGTACAAGCGGTGCAGCAGGTTGATGAGCGTGGTCTTGCCCGAGCCCGTCGGTCCGACGAGGGCCACCAACTCCCCAGGCTCGACCTCGAACGACACGTCGGTCAGCACCGGCTGCCTCGGGTCGTAGGCAAAGCCCACGCCGGCCGCCTGCACGCGGCCGGTGATGGGGGGAAGGTCCCGCGCCGCAGGCCGGTCCACGACCTCGGGCCTGGTGTCCAGGATCTCGAAGACGCGCTGCAGCGCGCCCTGCGCTTCTTTCACCTGGGCGAAGGCTCTGGCGGCCGAGCTGAACGGCCCGATCAGGATGCCCGCGAAGAGCACGAACGCAAAGAGGTCGCCGGGTGAGATGGCGCCCTCGATCACCTGCCGTCCCCCGTACCACAGCACCGCTCCCGCCGCGGCGAACGTGAGCAGCGTGATCGTCGGAATGAACACCGCCAGCACCGCCGCTCTCCGCAGGCTGAGCGCAGTCGCGTGACGGATGGCCGTCTCAAAGCGACGGCCCTCGCGGGCGGTCTGCACGAAGGACTTCACCACGCGGATGCCCGAGAGCACCTCCTCGACCAGCGTCGTCACCGAGGCGGTCTGGTCCTGCATGGCCGTGGACAAGGCCTTGAGTCGCCGGCCGAAGAACCGGGCGACCACGACGAGGACCGGCAGGAGGGCGAGGATCAACAGGCAAAGGCGCCAGTTCATGACGAGCAGGAAGCCGATTCCGCCCACCAGGGTGACGAGCTGCTTGGCGGCATCGATGGGGGTCTCGGTGGCCGTGGCCTGGATGACGCCCACGTCGGTCATGAGCCTGGAGAGGATCTCGCCCGTGCGCCGCTTGGCAAAAAATCCGAGGGACAGGCCCTGCAGGTGCCGGAAAAGGGCGGCCCGGAAATCCGCCATGATCCGTTGCGAGGCCCAGACCGTGAGATAGCTGTGCCCCATCGAGAGGAGGCCCTGGATCAGCACCAGCACGAGAAAGAGCCCGACCCCTCGCGTCATCCCGAGCAGGTCCCGGCGCACGGTGATCGCGTCCCAGAGGTGTCCGGCGAGCCGCAGCATCGCCAGATTGAGCGCGGCCACCCCCATGGCCAGCGCCGCCGCGCCGGCCATCTGGCCGAGATAGGGTCTGATGAAGGGATAAAACCGAGCGTAGTACGACATGGGAAGTCGTCAGTTGTCAGTGTTCAAGTAATCAGTCTACAGAGGGGTGAATGGCAGAAGGAACACGGCCGAACGCGGGCTGAAAAAACTGGGCCCGGCTAACTGATGACTATGTGGGCTAGATCTGCGTGATGGACTCGATCATGTTCTTGTTGAGGGAGACGAATTCGGCGCGTTCGACGTCGTTGATGACCACGTCGGTGAGGTTGATGAACAGCCGTTCCTCTTCATTGAGGACATCCGAGACGCGGTTGCGCATGGGCGGGATGACGAAGTCGCCGACGTAGAGGCTGCTCACCGTTCGCACACGGATACGGACTTTCTTCCCCTCGGCCACAGGAGCCCCTCCGGCTGCCACCAGCCGCCCTCAGGTCTTCCGGCGCTGGAATTTCATTCGCCGGCGGAGCTTCTTGTGTTTGTGCTTCCGCATTTTCTTCCGGCGCTTCTTCAGCACGCTGGCCATCGGTCTCTCCGTGTGACGATCTGCGGGGAAATCTCGAGCACGCGGGCCGATACGTAACACACACCTGGAGAGCGTGTCAAGAAACCGGTATAATGCGCCGCGATGAGATCGGTGCGTCGTCATGCCGCCTGGGCGGGCTTCCTCGCGCTCGCGTGCCTCGCGGTCGTTCTTGCGGCCTGCTCGTCCAAGGGGCCGCGCTATCCGGAAGACTTTGCGCGGTACCAGCGCATCGACGCGGCGGTCGAATCCCTCCGCAAGGCTTACGCCGGCAAGGATCTGCTCGGGCTCCACGCCATGATGCTCCCGCTCGAGCGGCTGGAACGGATGGAGGCGGAGATCACCCGCGACTTCGAGCAGTTTCAGGAGATTTCGCTCGATTTCTCCATTGACCGGATCGTGATCGACGGCGAGACCATCGAGGTGTTCCTGCACTGGCAGGGGCAGTGGAAGCGGACTCCGGCCGACACCGGCATCCGCGAGCGCGGGCACGGCGTGCTGCGATGGGTCGGCGTCAAGTCCATCCTGCTCAGCAACGTGGACGGGGACCTTCCCTTCGGGATGGCGATCCGCCACACCGAGCCTCAGAAAGGCGGGTCGCCCGGATGAGCGTTCGGACGGCCTCCCGTCGCGCGCCCCTTCCCGGCACGGAGTTTCTGGTCATCGGCAGCGGCGTGGCGGGCCTGCGGGCCGCGCTCGAGTTGAGCCGCCACGGCCGCGTCTTGATGCTCACCAAAGGCTCGCCGCTCCAGAGCAGCTCCATCTTCGCGCAGGGCGGCGTGGCCGTCGCCCTGAGCGAAGAAGACGACGTCTCCATCCATCTCACCGACACCCTGAAGGCGGGCCACGGGCTCTGCCGCCCCGAAGCCGTCCGCGCGCTCGTCCAGGAAGGGCCGGAGCGCATCCAGGAATTGATCGCGTGGGGCGCGAAATTCGACAAGATCGGCGGGAAATTCGCCTTCGCGCGCGAAGCGGCGCACAGCCGCAGCCGGATCCTCCGGGCGCGCGGCGACGCCACCGGCAACGAGATGGTAAAAGTCCTGCTGGCGCGGGCGCGGCGCACGAAGGCCATCGGCTGGCTGGACCACCACTTCACCGCGGACCTCGTCATGGCGGACGGCGCCTGTTGCGGCGCCCTGGTCCTGGATGAGAGCACCGGCGAGCGGACGGTGCTGAACGCCTCCGCCGTGCTGTTGACGACCGGCGGCGCCGGGCAGGTGTACGCCAGGACCACCAATCCTCCCAGCGCGACCGGCGACGGGATGGCGATGGCCTACCGCGCGGGCGCGGCGCTGGAGGACATGGAGTTCGTCCAGTTTCATCCCACCGCCCTCTATCTCCCCAACAGCCCTCCCTTCCTCCTGTCCGAGGCGATCCGGGGGGAAGGCGGGCGGCTGCGGAACATCAAGGGCGAGCTCTTCATGTCGCGCTACCATCCGGAGGCCGAGCTGGCGCCCCGCGACATCGTCGCGCGGGCAATCTGGTCGGAGATGGCCGCCACGCGGGCCCGGCACGTCTATCTGGACGTCACGCATTTGAGCGCGGCGTTCGTGAAGCGGCGGTTTCCCACGATCTACTCGACCTGCCTCCGGTATGACATCGACATGACCGAGGAATGGATCCCGGTCTCGCCGAGCGCGCACTACATGATGGGCGGCGTCTGGACCGACGCGGACGGCGCCACCAGCCTGCCCGGCCTGTTTGCCGCGGGCGAAGTGGCCTGCAGCGGCGTGCATGGGGCCAACCGGCTGGCCAGCAATTCGCTGTTGGAAGGGCTAGTCTTCGGGGTCCGCGCGGCCCGGGCTGCCACGCGCTTCGCCGCCCGCGGCTCCCGCCATGCGGGACCGTTTCCATCGCTGC
>CAYJUM010000108.1:0-5273 GCA_964373355.1 uncultured Nitrospirales bacterium
TACCCCATGCTGGCCGATGCCTCCACGCTCAAGCGGGAGGTGATCGAGGGCATCGACATCCTGGTGGTCAGGGAGCTGACCGGCGGCATCTATTTCGGCAAACCAAGGGGAATCGAGAAGACGCCCGGCGGCGAGCGGGGGGTCAACACCGAAGTCTATACGACCGAGGAGATTCGACGCATCGCCAAAGTGGCCTTCGAGGCGGCCCGCAAGCGGCGCCGGCAGGTCACATCCGTGGACAAGGCGAATGTCCTGGAGTCCTCAGAGTTGTGGCGCCGGGTGGTCATCGGGGTGCATCAGGAGTACCCTGACGTCGAGCTCAGCCACCTGTACGTGGACAATTGCGCCATGCAGCTCATCCGGAACCCCCGGCAGTTCGACGTGCTGGTGACGACGAATCTCTTCGGCGATATCTTGAGCGACGAGGCGGCGATGCTCACGGGATCGATCGGCATGCTCGGCTCGGCGAGCCTGGGCCTGCAGTCCGGGCTCTACGAGCCGGTCCACGGGAGCGCTCCGGACATCGCCGGGAAAAATCTGGCCAATCCCATCGCCATGATCGCCTCGGCCGCCATGCTGTTGACCCATTCGCTGCACCTCGACAAAGAGGCGGAAGCCGTCGAAGCCGCGATCGTCCGGGCCCTGGAGCAGGGCTATCGCACGAAGGACATCCACAGCCCCGGCACGACCCTGGTCGGCACGACGGCGATGGGAGACGCCATTCTCAAGAATTTGTTGATTTGATGATCTCGTGATTTGGTGATTGCAAGGCGGAGGAATGCTCACCGATCACTTCACCCAATCGCCAGATCACGAAATCACCCCATAAAGGCAACATGCTCGTTCACGCGAAGCCCGGCACGATCGTCACCCTGGCGGGGTGCGGGGAGCCCGGATATGCCGGTGACGGCGGCCCCGCGGCGTTCGCGCGCCTCAATGAGCCGAAGGCCGTCGCCGTGGATGAGGCGGGCACTCTCTACATCGCCGATTCGGAGAATAACGTCGTGCGGCGCGTGGAGGCGGGCACGGGGGTGGTGACCACTGTGGCGGGACACTGCGAGGCGCCGGCCGCGGCCGTGAGGGCCGAGGGCCCGGCTCTCGCCGTCGAGGCGGAAAAGGACTTGCTGGACAGCCCCGGGTACACGCCGGGGCGCATGGACCATCTGGCCGACCTGAGCGGCACGGTGCGCTTCGTGGTGGGGAATCCCGCTTCCGAGCAATGTCGGGGCGACGGCGGTCCGGCGACGGCCGCGGCCCTCCACTTCCCCAGCGCCGTCGTCGTGGACCGCGACCGGAACCTCTACATCGCCGACACGAAAAACCACCGGGTTCGCCGAGTGGATGGGGCCACCGGCATCATCACGACCCTCGCGGGCACGGGCCGCGCGCGCTGCTCGGGAGACGGCGGGGCGGCGGTCGCCGCGGCCCTGAATGAGCCGGTCGCCCTGGCCCTCGATAACGACGGGCATCTGTACATTGCCGATCAGAGCAACAATCGCGTGCGGATGCTCGACCTGGCCTCGGGGACCATCGTGACCGTCGCCGGGACCGGGGAGGCGGCCTATACGGGAGACGGCATGCCCGCGACCGAGGCCGCGCTGGCCGGTCCCAGCGGCCTGGCGGTGAGCCCGGAGGGCGATCTCTTCATCGCCGACACGTTTAACGGCCGGGTCCGCGTCGTGGAGCGCGCGACCGGCCTCATCCGCACCGTGGCCGGCGACGGGACGACCTACCGGTATCAGGGACTGGAGCATGAAGTATCCACGAGCGTGTCCAGGCCGTACGGCATCGCGCTGGAGCGCTCGGGCCATCTGCTGATCACGGATTCGGACAGCCATCTGATCCGGCGATGGGACCGGCACCGGAAGACCATCTCGCGCGTGGCCGGGAACGGCGCGGCGGAGTTCCTGGGGGACGGCGGGCCCTGCGGCGGCAGCGCGTTGAATTATCCCTTCGGAGTGGCGGTGGATCGGGCCGGCAACATCTACATCGCCGACACCTTCAACCATCGCATTCGCATGATCGCCGCCTGACGCCATGCTCACGAAGAAACCAGCCTATCGGGTTGCCGTCGTCGGGGCCACCGGCGCGGTCGGCACCGAGATGATCGAGGTGCTGGAGGAGCGCAAGTTTCCCGTGGAGGTCTTGCGCCCGCTGGCGTCCTCGCGCTCGGCCGGCGGCACCGTGTCCTTCCAGGGGACGGACCTGCCGGTCGAAGTCCTCGGCCCCGACTCCTTTGCGGGCATCGATCTGGCGCTGTTCTCGGCGGGCGCCGACATCAGCAAGGAATTTGCACCGACCGCGGTCAAGGCCGGCGCGGTCGTGATCGACAACAGCGCCGCCTGGCGGATGGACCCGGAGGTCCCGCTGATCGTGCCGGAAGTCAACGCGCATGACCTGCTGCGGCATCGGGGGATCATCGCCAATCCGAATTGCTCGACCATTCAGATGGTCGTGACCTTGAAGCCGCTCCACGACCGCGTGCGCATCAGGCGCGTCGTCGTGACGACCTTTCAGTCGGTGTCCGGGACGGGCAAGGAGGCCATGGACGAGCTGATGGAGGAATCCGCCGACGTGATGAACTTCCGGGAGGCGCGGCCCAAGGTCTATCCCTATCAGATCGCCTTCAATTGTCTGCCGCACATCGATGACTTCCTGCCCTCCGGGTACACCCGCGAGGAGATGAAGCTCGTGCTGGAGACCAGGAAGATCCTGGGGACGCCGTCGCTCCAGGTCACGGCCACGACCGTGCGGGTGCCGGTCTATGTGGGGCACTCGGAGGCGATCAATATCGAGACCGAGCAGAAGCTGACCGCCAATGAGGCCCGGGCGATCCTGTCCACGGCCCCCGGGGTGCTGCTCTATGATGACCCGGCCCATGCCATCTATCCGACGCCGCTCGACGCGGCCGGCAAGGACGAAGTCTACGTGGGCCGGGTCCGCGAAGACGAGTCGATTCCGAACGGCCTCAACCTGTGGGTCGTGGCCGACAACCTCCGGAAGGGCGCGGCGCTGAATGCCGTGCAGATCGCCGAGCTGCTGGTGGCGTGACATGCCGGACCTGAGCGATCTGGGCCGCATGCTGATGGGGGCGGGGATCGCGCTGCTCGCGATCGGCGCCCTGCTGGCCTTCCTGGGACGGTCGCCCGCCCCGGGATCGCTCCTCGGCTGGCTGGGCAGGCTCCCCGGCGATGTCCTGATCAAGCGCGAGCATTTCACGTTTTACTTTCCGCTGGCCACGAGCATCGTGATCAGTGTCGTCCTCAGCCTGCTGTTGTACTTCTTCTCCAGGCGGTAAGCCATGTCCTGTCGTCTCCTTCTCGTGACCGCGGCCGTCCTCTCCTGGGTGGTGGGGACCGGTGTCGGTGGAAGCGCCGCGCCCGCCGCCACGATCCGTGTGGCGCTGGCCCAGGACGCGCAGCGGGTCAACGCGACGGCGACCGGCGGGCTCGTGCTCTCTCCGCGGCTCGGCGGCCCGGGAACGGTCGCCACCGTGGAGGTGGTCCCGGCCCTCGGGGAGCTGATCGTCAACGGCGCGCGATACGGCGGGCCGATCCTGATCGAGGCGCGGGAGGGGGCCGTGTCGGTCTCCCTCGAAGGGAATGGGACGGCGTCGGGCAGCACGGATGAGGTGCGAAGACCCGGGAGCGTGCGGCAGGAATTGGTCGTCGGTGGCCGCCTGCAGGTTCTGCCCCGCGGCAAGGCGCTCTTGGTCGTGAACGAGCTGGACCTGGAGGAATACGTCAGGGGCGTGGTGCCGTTCGAGATGAATGCGAGCTGGCATCCCGAGGCGCTCAAGGCCCAGGCCGTCGCTGCCCGGACCTACGGCGTGTACCAACGCATGATGAACGGCGCCCGGGAGTACGACGTCGTGGCCGGCACGCAGGACCAGGTGTATCGCGGCCGGACCCAGCCCGACCCGCGGGTCCAGGAGGCAGTGGACGCCACGAGCGGCCTGGTGCTCACCCATCGGAATGCGCCCATCCTGGCCGCCTTCTCCTCGACCGCCGCCGGACCGACCGAAGACGCGATGAATGTGTGGTCGAAGGACCTGCCCTATCTCAAGGGCGTGGACTGCCCGTTCGACACCAATTCCCCCCACTATCAGTGGCGGGCGGCCATCAATCTGCAAGAGCTGGAAACCGCGTTGCGCCGCTCCGGCGTCATGGTGGGAACCATCGCGACGGTCACGCCCTTCAGCTACAGCCGGGCCGGCCGCGTCACGGGCATCAGGATCCTCCACTCGCGCGGCGAGCTGATCCTTCGGGGGGAGGATCTCCGCCGCGTCGTCGGGTACACGGCGATCCCCAGCGCCCTCTTCGAGGTCGAATCGGTGGGCCGCGAGGTGGTACTGGCCGGGCGCGGGTCCGGACACGGAGTCGGCCTCTGCCAGTGGGGTGCCAAGGAGCTGGCGGAGCTGGGCTATCCGTTCGGCGCCATCCTGCACTACTACTTTCCAGGAACTCAGCTTCAAGACCTTCGCGCCTCGGAGCTGCGCCCGCCCGCCTAATGCAGCTCTCGGACCTGGACTTTCCGTTCGATCCAGCCCTCATCGCAAACCGGCCGCTCGAGCCGCGCGACCAGGCGCGGCTGCTCGTCGTGCCGCGCCGGGCAGGGGCGTGTGCGCATCGGCGGGTGGCGGACCTGCCGGAGCTGCTCGGGCCGGGCGATCTGCTGGTCGTCAATGACACCAAGGTCATGCCGGTGCGGCTCACCGGCCGCAAGACTCCCGGCGGGGGGCGGACGGAGCTGGTGTTGTGCAGGGAAGTGGAGCCCTCGCTGTGGGAGGTGCTGCTGAAAGGGGCGGCTCCATCCGGGCAGGTCATCGAGCTGGGGCATGGCGCCACGGCGACGGTGGTCGAGCGCACTGCGGCGCGTACCCTCGTCCGGCTGAGCAGCCCGTGTCCGATCCGCGTGTTGCTGGAGGACATCGGCATGATGCCGTTGCCGCCCTATATCAAGCGGTCACCGACGGTCGCCGACCGGGTCTGGTATCAGAGTGTGTTTGCGCGGGTGGAGGGAGCGATCGCCGCGCCGACCGCGAGCTTGCATTTCACCTCCGGCCTGCTGAAAGCCCTCGACGCCAGGGGCATCCAGGTGGCGACCGTGACGCTCCACGTCGGCCCCGGCACATTTCGGCCGATTCGGACGACGCGGGTCGAGGAGCACGTGCTCAGCCCGGAGTGGATGGAGGTCCCTGCCGCGACGGCGGAGGCCATCGCGCGGACCAGGGCCGGGCGCGGGCGGGTCGTGGCGGTGGGAACGACGGTCGT
>CAYJUM010000109.1:0-5145 GCA_964373355.1 uncultured Nitrospirales bacterium
AGAACCAGATGTTCAGCGTCGAGAAGCACGAGTGGCCGATCGAGCCGTTCATGCGCGGGGCCGACCAGATCAGCGTGGTCGAGTTCTCCGGCTCGGAAGCGATCGACGTGTTCATCCGGTCGGCGGGCGGGCCGGCGCACCTGCCGGGCGACTATGTCTGGAGCAATCAACGGCTGCCCTATTCGCAATCGGGGCAGTGGGGCTACTTCCGGGTCCTGCCGGCGGGCGACCAGCGCCTGCTGCCGCTGGCGGGCGCCGCGGCTGGCGTGAAGCAGGCCGAGGCGGAGCCGGACGAGGCCCAGGCGACCCCTGTCGCGACGAGATAACGACGGAGTCGCGGTCGTGAGCACGAGAGGGGGAGCCGAGACGGCTCCCCCTTTTTTTTGCGGAAGGTCGCTATAATCTATCCTGGCACCTTTGGAATTGATGGGGGAATCATCATGATACGATCATTGTTCTGGCTCGGAGTCTTTCTGATCTGGAGCGCGCTGCCCGGCCGGGAGATGGCCCCGGCGCAGGCGTATGAAGAGATCACGGTCACCGACGGCGGGACGGTCACGGGGCGGGTGACGATCACCGGCGGCAAGCCGGTGCCGAAGGCCTTTACGCTCGTCACCTTTCCCGACCCGGTCTATTGCGGGCGAATCTCCACCGGCACCGGCTGGCGCCTGCTGGAGGAGTTCAGGATCGGGCCCCAGCAGGGCTTGAAGGACGTGGTCGTGATGCTGGCGGACGTGCCGAAGGGCAAGGCCTTCACGTTTACGCCGCCCACCATCGAAGCGCGCGACTGCCGCTTTCTGCCGTTCGTGACGGTCGTCCGGGACAAGGCCGAGGTGGTGGTCGTGAACATGGACCCGGTGATGCACGACATCCAGGCCTATGAGACGTCCCAGCTCGGGCCGCGGGTCCTGTTCAACATGCCGCTCCCGATGAACCCGCACCACAAGCGCGAAGTCACGGCGCAGAGCCATGAGCACCTACCGGGCGAGCCGATGCGCGAGACGATCAACCTCACCAAGGGCCGGCGCATCTTCGTCATGCAGTGCGGGTTCCATGCCTACATGGAGAGCTGGGCGATGGCGGTGGAGAACCCTTACTACGCGGTCACGGACAAGGACGGGAGCTTCACGCTGCCGGACGTCCCGCCGGGCGAATACACCCTGGTGGCCTGGCATCCCCAGGGCGGGATGCCGGTGGAGCGCCGGATCGTCGTCGGGCCGAAGCAGACCGTCTCGGCCGCGTTTGAGTTCAAGGCCCCGTCCGGCCGCCGCAGCGCGCACGAGATGGTGGAGAACCCGCACTACGGCCTGGATGCGCTCGGCGGCAAGCGCTTGGAGATCGAGCCGACGCTTGAACTGCAGAAGCCGTAAGGCGTCAGTCGTGAGGCGTCAATCGTAGTAAGGAACGGTCAGGCGCAATGACGATCATGAAGACATGCCTCACGCCCGACGCCTTACGCCTGACGACTCTCACGCCTTCCGCCTCGCGCCTCACGGCGGTTCTGGGGGTGGTTGTCGTGTTGGCCGCGCCGGTCGCCGTCGCGCGCCTGGCGCCGGCGCCCATGCCCTATGAGGTCGTCGAGGTTCGGGACGGCGGCGTGATCACCGGCACGGTGACGCTGGAGGGGCCGCCCCCGCCGCCCAAGGGCTTTAACCTGGTCACGTTCCCGGACCCGGAATACTGCGGCCGGATCTCGAACGGGAAAGGCTGGCGGCTGCTGCACGAGGTGTCGGTGGACGCCGTGACCGGGGGGCTGCGGGATGCGGTCGTGATGCTTGAGGGCGTGCCGGCCGGCAAGCCGTTCGATGTCTCGATCCCGCGCGTCGAGGCGCGCGATTGCCAGTTCCTGCCGGCCATGACGGTCGTGCGGGACGGGCATGGGGTGGAAGTCGTGAACATGGACCCGGTCATGCACGACGTGCAGGCCTACGAGACCTCGGTGGAGCTGGGCGCGCGCGTGCTCTTCAATTCGCCGCTTCCGATGAACCCATATCATAAGCGCGGGGACATCCACGCGCACCATCGCCACCTGCCGGGGCGGTCCATGCTCGAGCGATTTCATCTGAGCAAGGGCCGGCAGATCTTCGTCATGCAGTGCGGGTTCCACGCCTTCATGGAGAGCTGGGCGTTCGCGGTCACGAACCCGTACTATGCGATCACGGACCGCTCGGGCTCGTTCACGATCACCGACGTGCCCCCGGGGACGTACCGGCTCGTGACCTGGCACCCGCAGACCGGCCTCAGCACGCCGCGCGGCGTGGTCGTGGAGCGGAACGGCCGGGTCGCGATCGGGCTCTCGGTGCCGGCACCCCCGGCCGGCCGCTCCGCCTACCAGGTGGTCCAGAACCCGCGGTTCGGGCAGGAGGCGCTCGGCCGCCCGCTTGCGATCGTGCCGCTCGTCGAGCAGCAGCGCTGAGCCGTGATTCGTCGCCTCCATCCATCCGGCGCGGGCATGGCCGTCGCGCTGATCATCCTGCTCCTCGGCAATGCCGCGGTGGCCGCCGAGCCCGCCGCGCAGACCCATCGCCAGGAGGTCAAGAAGCTCCTCAAGGCCGGCAAGCCGGTGGAGGCACTGCGCGAGTATGATCAACTGGCGCACCAGCTCGGCGCAGACGACCTGCCGCTGCTCAAGGAGCTGAGCCTCGGCTTCATCACCGCGTTGCTCCAGGACATGCGCGAGCAGATGCGCGGGGCGGCCTACACTGCGCTGAAAGAGCTGGATTCGGTCGAGGCGCTGCCGTACCTCGAGGACGGGCTCAGCGACGGGTCGGGACTGGTCCGGGCGCTGGCGGTGGAGGGGCTAGGACGGCTGAAGGAAGGCCGGCGGTCGCCGCGGCTCCGGAAAGCCCTGGAGGACCCCGCGGCCCTGGTCCGGGTGGCGGCGTTGAAGGCGGCGGGCCATTCCGGCGATCACGCCCTGATTCACGCGATCCAGCCGGCTGTCCACGACGACCAGCCGATGGTGCGCGTGACGGCCTATGGCGCGCTGGCCATGCTCGGGCAGAAGGAGGCCGTGGAGCATCTCCGCCAGGCCGCGATCGCTCCCCACCCGGAGGAGCGCGCCGCGGCGGTGCGGCTGTTGGGGGAACTGAAGGATCAGCAGGCGCTGGCGCTGATTGAGCAGGCGTTCATCGACGGCCAGCCTTCGGTCCGCGGCGCGGCCGCGGCGGCGCTCGGCGAGCTGGGCCTGCCGCAGGGCGCGGCGATGGCGGTTCGGACGCTCGCGGATCCCGTGCCGGCCGTGCGCGCGGCGGCGGCGGTGAGCCTCGGGGAAATCAAGGCGCCCGAGGCCACGACCGCGCTGCACAAGGCGCTGGAGGATGCCAACCTCGCCGTCCGCGCCGCCGCGGTGTCGGCGCTGGTCAGGAATGGCGCGGCCTACCAGGACATCGCTGCGACGATGCGGGATCTGACACAGAACAACGATCCCGGCATCCGGGCCGCCGGCGCCCGGGCGCTGACCGGAAGCTCCAGCCGGGAGGCTGTCGAGGTCCTGAGCCTGCTGCTCACCGATGCTTTGCCACGGCCGCGCATCGCCGCGGCGCGGGCCCTCGGGCACGTGAGTGGAATGGACCTCGTCCCGGTCCTGAAATCCGCGCTCCACGATCAGGACGAGGCGGTTCGCGCGACGGCGGCGGGGGCGATCTGGCGTACGATCTCCCATCAAAAACAATTAAAGAATCAATAGCTTATCATCGGCCGGTCTTGGGATTCCGACTTGACATTCTTTCGGGCGATGCTGTATAAAACTGCGCTCGCAAATTCCGAGTTCTCATCGTCGAAGAACACCAGGTCCGAACCGACTTCTCATTGGTTTTTTTACCTTACACAAGGAGGACAGTCGCATGAAAAAGGGGTTTGTCATTGTAGTCTGTGCGCTGGTGGTGGCGGCATTCCTGGCGGTGCCCCTTACGTCGTATGCGGGAGGGACGATCACCGGGAAGGTCACCTACGCCGGCAAGGCTGAGGAGAAGGAATTCCTCTTCTCCAAGTTTCCCAACCCGAAGTTCTGCGTGAAGAATCCCAAGAAGGAGCTCGTCAAGGGCGAAAAGCGGATCCTGCCGATGATCGAGCTCGGCGCGGGTGGCGCGCTCAAGGGCGCTGTCGTCGCCGTGGTGGACATCGAGGACAAGGCCTTCATGGACAGCTACAAGGGCACGGAAGTGATCGCCGAGTTCTGCGAGTTCATGCCGTTCACGGGCGTGGTGGTCAAGCAGAAGAACTTCCATGTCGAGAACCACGACTCCGATCCTGACGACCCCAAGTCGGTGAAGGGCGTGCTGCACAATCCCCATTCCTTTGAGGTCCTGGGACCCAGCTCCTCCACGGTGTTCAACATCGGTCTGGCTGAGAAGGGCTCCAAGCTGGACAAGCCAGTGGTGCTCCGGAAGGACAAGCAGGGTTCCTTCTTCCGTCTGCAGTGCGACCAGCACGAGTTCATGCAGGGTTTCTACCTGCCGGTCTCGAACCCCTACTTTGCGGTCGTGAAGGAAGATGGGAGCTTTGAGCTGAAGGATGTCCCGGCCGGCAAGCACAAGGTCGTCGCGTTTCATCCCGGCGACGGCAAGGGTATGAGGGTAGAAATGGAAGTGGACGTCCCCGAAGGGGGAAAGGCTGACGCCAAACTGCAACTGAAGAAGTAAGGTCTCCATCGAAGGCAACCCGCTGCCGCCTTCGAGGGCCGTGACCGGTTCCGGTCACGGCCCTTTTCTTTGTGCGCCCAGCATGGGCGATGGAGAGGAGGTGCAAGTCCTCTGGGGAGCTGGTCGCAGCAACCCACACGAACCGCAAGGTGACCGGCCGCGAGGTCGGCGCTGAAGGAAGCGGCTAGTGAGACCGCGAGCCGACGAACAGGAACCGGATACGAGGCGCGCCAGGCTCAGGGCGAGCGGGCCAATGACCGCGAAGCTCTTGCGACCAAGGAGCTGGGGCGTAGATCCGGCGGCTGTGCGGCGAAATCCATCGTCCCTTACCTGGGGAGAGCTCGCCTCACGTCCGAAAGGACGACGCTGAAGGGCGGAGCGAGCAGTCAGCAGAGGCCATAGGAGTGCTCGCGGAAGCCGGTCACAGGCCGGAAGACTGTAGCGGCACGAAGGGCCGAACGGAAGGGAGAGCCAACCCCCGTGCGTCTCGAAGGGGCCAGGC
>CAYJUM010000110.1:0-5112 GCA_964373355.1 uncultured Nitrospirales bacterium
GATCAGGCTCAGTATTTCTATGATGAGACGGGACGGCTGGTCGGCGTCGTGGATGGGCAGGGGAATATGGCGGTGTATAACTATGATCGGGTGGGGAATCTGCTCTCGATTGAGCGCTTTGCTGCCAGCGGTTCGGGAAGCAATCAGATCGGGATCTTCCTGCTGACGCCCTCCAGCGCGCTTATCGGCACGACCGTCCAGATCCGCGGCTTCGGTTTTAGCGCCACGGCGTCAGACAATCAGGTCTCCTTCAATGGACGACCCGCTTCCGTCGTCTCGTCCACGACGGCCACCGTTACGGCGATCGTTCCCGCAAGCGCGACAAGCGGACCCGTGACTGTAACGAACAGCAACGGGACAGCTTCCAGCGCTCAAGCCTTTACCGTGCTCGTGCCACCCATCATTGCGGGGGTCGAACCGGCCCGGTTGCCCCAGGGGACGGCCACTCGGCTGATCATCTCCGGGTTTAACCTCATCACCGCGAATGATGTCGTGTTTTCCCAGAGCGGATTCTCCGCCGCGGTTCTGCCGGGAGCCACAGCGCAAACACTGCCCATCAATCTCACCGTGGCCGCGACGGTCCCTGCCGGTTCTTACGCGTTTTCAGTCGTCAGCCCCCTTGGGACTGTGCAAAGCGGCACGATTCTCGTGACCGTGACGCCTGCCGTCCCGAGCTTCAGCGTGATGAACCGGCTCAGTGTCTTTTTCCCCTTCGCGTCACAGGTTTCGCCCACGGGGGTGCGTGCAAGTGTCGCGCGGCCACTCAGCGTATTTCTTCCCACGTCCGAACCGGTCCCTGCAATGACGGTAGCGCCACCGTTGAGCGTGTCGATGCCATAGATGCAGCAGCCTCTCTCTCGCCAGAAAGGAGTCGGACATGAGAACCCTGCCCATCCTCCAACAACCTCTCTGGTTGAGCGCCGCTTTAGTTTTGTTAGGAATGACCCTGGGCGACGCCACGCCAGTGATTGCCCAGACTTTCGGCAGCGGAAGCACTGGATCGGACGGAGCCTTTGCTCCGACCGGTGATACAATCTTGCCGGTTCCCGCAAGTGGAATCTTCAACTTCACCACCGTGCATATTCCTGCTGGAGTCACTGTGCGGTTCACGCCGAATAGCTCGAATACTCCTCTGACCATACTCGCCACTGGCGATGTCACAGTTGCAGGAACGATTGATGTCAGTGGGGGTAATGGCCTTGCTGGTTCCGCGACGGGGCCGACCATTAATTTGGGCGGAGTAGGCGGTCCGGGCGGATTCGCTGGCGGCCAAGGCCAGGCGCGGGGCAGCAGTTCGGGAATTACCGGGGGGCAAGGGCCTGGCGGGGGGACGCATGGGGCCAATGCAACTTATGGCGCTCCCACAGAATTTGTTTCCCTACTTCCACTCTTTGGAGGGTCAGGAGGCGGGGGAGGACCTTCAACAGCGCAAGAATTTAATGGAGCGTCCGGTGGGGGAGGCGGCGGAGCGCTGGTTCTTGCTTCCTCGACTCGAATCAACATCTCAGGCGCCATCCGGGCCAATGGCGGGGACCGCGGTCCCGCATTCCCGTGCTCCTACAGCGCGGGCAGCGGGAGCGGTGGAGCGATCCGGCTGGTCGCTTCAGAGATTATTGGAGCGGGGAGCCTCGAGGCGCTAGGAGGTCCTGGGGTCGCGGGATGCGCGCAACCGGGCGGGGATGGCCGGATCCGACTCGAAGCGGTGACCCTCGGTTTTGCTGGAACCAGCACTCCGATTTTCTCTTCAGCGTCTGCCGCGGGCCCCGTGACGGTTTCCAGTACCCCAGCCGTGATGAATCTGCCTACCTTGACGATCAGCTCAGTAGGCGGAATTGCCACGCCAACGGCATCCGGCGGTTCGTTTACCAGCGCAGATCTCGTCCTGCCGCAAGGCACGACGAATCCGGTTCCGATCGTGCTGACCGCCACCAACACGCCCGTGGGGGCGGTGTTCTCCGTGCGGCTCATTACCCAAAGCGGGATCTTCGCGCTGGCGAATAGTGCGCCTTCGACCGGCACATTCGCTGTCTCGACGGCGACAATAAATTTCAACTTTGCCCCGGGGCAGGTGAACCTGCTCAATGCCTTTGCCAGCTTTACGTTGCCGCAGGTGGCTTCACTCTTCCCGTTGATCGATGGCGAGCCGGTCGAATACATGCTCCTGGCCGCGAATTACGGAGAGCCCTCCACGGTCACGCTGATAACCCGCTCAGGACAAACAATCCAAGCCGATCAACTGCCGATCTTTAGGCAGTAGGACGATTGCAACAATGAAGATGAATCCGATGCATGTCATGAGATACAAGACGCATTTGCAAGCGGTCTTATTTGCCTCCGGGTTCATGAGTCTCGTGGCGGTCTCGGCGTGGCTGCCGCGGCGGTTTCCGGACGTGCCGCTCCTGAGCTTTCTCTTCGGCCATCACCGCTACATCGTCTTCTGGCTGGTGGTCGCGCTCTGGCTGTTCCTCTGGGTGGCCCGGCCTAAGGGCCAACGCGTCCTCTGATCGCCCTCCGATAGGACTCCCCGCGGGGTCCGAACACTGCTTAGATTCTTGCTTTTTGTTTGCCTCTCGGCTTAGACTTCCCACCCACATTCTACGTATTTGCCACTTCTATAACGAAGTTCAGAGGCCTCGGTGTTTCAGCGCCCCGTCCAGTGCCTCATAGCAATGCTGATCTTATCCGCCTGGGGTTTATCAGGATGCATCGAACCCACAGCAGGCCGACGCCCCGTTGTTGCTGCGCCTCAAGCCACCCCCGGAACTCCTTCCTCAGCCGGCAACTACGCCGAAGCTGCGAAACAATTCGTCCTGAAGAATCAGTATGACGATGCAATCCGGGAGGGCACTCAGGCTGTTACTGTGGACCCGAATTGGCCCTTTGGCTGGTACTGGCTGGCCAAGGCATACTATGAAAAGAAGCAATTCGATCAAGCGATTCCTCGCTTTCAGAAGGTCATTGATCTTCGGCCGGCGACTCCCGAGTGGCAATGGGCGGTGGTCTACGCGGAGAGCCATTTAGGCTGGGCGTATTACGTCACCGGGCAATACGACGAAGCCATTCGGCATTTTACGCTCTCGATCGAGCGAGATCCGGCGACAGAGGGAGTATTCGAGGGGCGCGGCCGCGCGTATCTTGCCCGCAAGGACTACGACCTTGCGCTTCGCGATCTGATCAAGGCGGAAGAGTCGGGCAAGTTTCTGGTGCGGGTGTTCTACTTTAAAGGGCTGGCGCAGTTCTATAAAGGAAATTTCTATGAAGCGCTCACTGATTTTAAGAAAGGCATGCAAAGCCAGGACGCGGCACTGAAAGACTGGATCGCCAGTTACGCGCGCTATAAAGCGCTCTGCTATCTCGGCTTGGGAGATGCGGAGACTGCCGCGGTACTTGTGAGGGATGCCATCGACATCCCCGAAGGCGAAAAGCCACGCATCCTCGCTCTCATCGCCTATAGGGGGGGGACAGAGAGAAGGCCTTAAAGATTGCTGGCGGACGCATCGGGGTCAAGTGGGCTGCCAGCAAAGGCGAGCGAAGTACAACGATTTTTGACCTCGTCGAGGGCGGCCCCGCCCAGGTAGCCGGACTCCTAAAAGGAGATCGTGTGACCAGGATCAATGGGATCGAGGTCCAAGCATCCGAAGACGTGAGGCGGGCGGTTCAGCCGCTCGCGGCTGGAAGCAGCGTCAGCATGACGGTTCTGAGGGAGGGCGTTGCAAAAGAGTTCAGCGTGCGTATCGGCACGGCTGAACAACAATTGAAGGCAGAGCTGGCCGATCTTTTCCCGAAGACGGCAACTCAACAGGTCCTCGCCCGGTCGAAAAAAGCGGAGAACGACATCGATCGGCTGCCGGCAGTGGGAAGGCAGAAGCCCAAAGCGTATGGCATCGTGATTGGAGTCGAGTCCTATCGGGAGAAATTACCCAGAGCCGACTTCGCGGTGCGGGATGCAACCCTGGTCGGAGAATATTTAACCAAGGTCATGGGATATCCTGAAGAGAATGTCGTGGTGCGGCTGAACGATCGCGCCACGCGAAGCGACCTCGAAAAGTATTTTGGCGAATGGCTGCGCAACAACGTCGAGCCCGGAAGCTCCGTCTTTATCTACTATTCGGGACATGGCGCCCCGAACCCCAAGACAGGAGATGCCTATCTCATCCCCTATGATGGGGATCCGACATTCGTCGAATCCACCGCATATCCCTTAACACAGCTCTATGCCTCGCTCGATAAGCTTCCCGCGAAGGATATCGTCGTCGTCCTGGATTCGTGCTTCTCCGGCGCGGGTGGGCGCTCCGTCCTGGCGAAGGGCGCCCGGCCGATGGGAATCGTCCTGGAGAAGTCCGTCACCGCTCCCGGCAGGGCGACGGTGCCGGCCGCCAGCTCCGGCGATCAGATTTCGAGCACCTATGAGGAGAAGGAGCACGGCCTGCTGACGTACTTCTTCCTGAAAGGGTTGCAGGGAGACGGCGATCTCAACAAGGATGGCACGATCGAACTGGCCGAGCTGTACGAGTACGTCAAGCCGCTGGTTCAGCGCGTGGCCCGGAAGCAATACAACAACGAACAGACGCCACAGTTGATCGGGAGCCAAAGAGTCCGATTGGTGGACCGGTAATCGTGCCGGCAAGCTAAGCAGCCTATCCGATCAGCATCTCCCCGTCCCGCCTCGCTTGCGCACTCCCTCGACACCTGCGTCACACGACGAACTGGTCCTTGAACAGCTCGTGCTCCTGGGCGGCACGGTCCACCGTGTCGATCAACTTGTCCGCCTGGACGGGTTTCATCAGGACGGTCGTGACGCCGTGTTCCTGGATCCATCCGGCGTAGACGCTGTCCGGATAGCCGGTGAGCACGATCATGGGCACGGACGGAAATTGCGCGCGGAAAAACCGGATGGCCGCGCGGCCGTCCATCTGCGGCATGTTGAGGTCGCAGATGATGGCGTCCACCATCAGAGGGTTGTCCCCGGATCGAATGGCCTGCACGCCCTCCAGCCCGTCCCCGGCCTCGACCACGTCGTAGCCCGCCTTGGACAGCGTGAGCCGGACGGCCTTTCGCACGAGTGGATCGTCATCGACGAGTAGGATTCTGCCTGCCGCCATGGTTCCCTCC
>CAYJUM010000111.1:0-4907 GCA_964373355.1 uncultured Nitrospirales bacterium
GTCCTGAGCCTGACGAAGGGCCCTCACACAGCTTGCCCACCGTCTGCTTGACGATGTACTCCACGATATAGGCCGGGGTGTAATAGACGCCGCCGGTTTTCTTGACCTCCGGCTTTTCCTCAACTTTGGCCTGATGGCCGGGAGTGAGTCGAATGACCTTGCCGAGGAACTGTTCATAGACCTGGCCGAGGATTTCCGCAGGAAAGACGGAGAACTCGTAGGGACTCTCCGGCGGGTAGAGTCGCTTGATGATATCTTTCAGGACTTTGTCGTCGATCTTCAGGGAAAGCGTGAGCTCATCCGGCGTTTCGGCGCGTCCCGGTTCCTGCTGAAAATGGAACAGGCCTGAGTTGTACCGATCGTCCGCCTGCTGGTAGAGCTGCCGCAATCGCCCATACGTGTTCTCGCCGTTCAGTAACCCCTGAAGCTGCTGATAATGTTCGACGCCCCTGTCCTCGCAGATGCGAAGGAAGACAATGCGGTCAATCGTTCGCTGGACCGCAAAGTTCAGATCGTGGACGGAGAGCCGTGGATTGCGCACAGCCAGGTTTTTAGCCAATGCTTCACGCCAGTGCTCGATTTCAGCCAGGAACTCCTGGTCCACCGTGGCGGTCCCTCGCCGCCGCTCGGAAACGGCGTATTTGTCGAAGGAGCCTCTTTCGATCGCGTCCTTGGAAAAGATCGAGGCAATGTCATCCCAGCGGGTCAGGTAATCCATGTAGGTGAGGTAGAGGGTTCTGGCGACGGTCGGTTTGTCTGCCGCGCCCGGCCGGGTCCTGCAGTCGTACACGGCGAATTCTTCGAAATCGGTCAGGATCGACAGCGGCAGCTTGGCGGACCATGCGTAGCGGCGAAGCTGGAAGGCGGGATAGGGATCATCCTTGAGGTTGATGGCCGGCTTCTTGGCCTCCAGAAAGAATTTGCGGGTGCCGCCGATCCGAAAACAGTAGTCCGGCGCTTTCATGAAGCCGCCGACGCGGATGGCATCTTCATGGATGACGTCTTTATAGGCCTCGGCCTTGCCGGACTTGTTGGTCATGTCCCAGCCGAGCGCCTCGAACATCGGATTGATGAATTCCTGCCTCAGTTGGGCTTCGTTGTAGCCTTGGCTACGATAGGACTCTAGATTGCGCTCGAACTGCTCAATCCTGTCGAGGATGACTTGCGGTGGAGATGTACTCACGGAAGGGAAGTGTACGAAGGGCTACGGAAAGTGTCAATGAAGCGACTGAGACTGGGCTTTACCGATGACTAATGACAACTAACCACTGACGGCTTCGGTCAGTCGCCGGATTGGGGATCGGTGGGAGGGATGCCGTACTCGAGCTCGAGGTCGAGCTCGTCGATCAGCTCGTTGGCGGCAGGATTGCCCAGGCTGGAGCGCACCTCGCTGATCACGAGATCCAGCGCCGGGGCGGCGTGGGGGCCGAATTGCTCGATCGAGCTCTGGATCCGCTGCCTGGCTTCCTCGAGGGTCATGGCCCTGACCTGAGCTCGATGAGCTTCGGCGGCGGCTGGGTCGTCAGGGCCGCCGGGATGATGAGCTGCGGCACCTGCTCGGTGTTGTAGGTCCGCCGGGCAATGCGTTGCACCTGCGGCTTGAGAAATTCGAAGAGCTCCTGCACATCGATCGCTCCGTCCCCATTGGCGTCGGCGTCCCCGGCCAGGCCCTGCAGCGCAAAGTACGTGAACAGGCCGTGCTTGTTCTCCTGATCCGCCAGGCTGATGTGGCTGCCCGACGTGGCGGCCAGCACGACGGCTTTGGAGTTGCTCGATAGGCTCTCGACCGTCAGGACCATCGGCCGGGCCCCCTTGGCCAGGACCGACCGGCCGCCGGCGCCGGAAAAGCAGGAGTCCAGCATCACGACGATGTTCGAGGTCGGCAGTTTTTCTAGCGTCTGATAGAGCCGCTTGAGCGGGTAGCCGGTCTGCTCGATGAAGGCCGGGTCTCCGTCATACGGCACGAGGTAGGCATCGCCCGTGGTGGGCTGCGGCGCGCCGTGGCCGGAAAAATAGATGAGCAGGCTGGATGACGCATCCACGTTGTTCTTGAGCCAGGCTTCGAAGTACTTTTCCATGTCGGATTTCGTCGCCTGCTCGTTCAGGCGGACGATCACGTTCTCTTCGCGGTAGCCGGCCACCGTCGTCAGGAATGTGCCCATGGCCTTGGCGTCATCCGCGGCGAAGTCAGCCTTGGGGATGCGCTCCCGGTACTGCTCGATCCCGACCACGATCGCGTACCGGTTGCCCCGGCTTGCCGGCACGGCGGCGCGTTTCTTTTTCTCCTCCTGGATCCGCTTGTTCCTCTCATCGATCTGCTGCTGGATCGCCGCCAGCTTCTTCTGCTCTTCCTTCTTTTGCCGCTCGACCTGTCGCTCTTGCTCAACGAGCGCCTTGAGCTCCTGTTCCGCCTGGCCGAGCGCGGCGCTGCCCCCGAGCCTGTTCTTTTTCTCCTCCTCGATCCGCTTTTTCTTCTCTTCGATCTGCTGCTGAAGGGCGGCCAGCTTCTTCTGGTCCTCCTCCTGCTGCTTCCGCTGCTCCTCGACCTGCCGCTCCTGCTCTTCGAGCGCCTTGAGCTCCCGTTCCATTTGGCCGAGCGCAAGGCCGCCTCCCGCTCTGGGGCCCGGCATGGGGGCCGCGCCGGGCTGATACGCCACCAGTACTTGCTTCAACGTTTCGAAGACCTTGACCACCGCGCTGTGCAGGCCCCGCCGGGCCAAGCCTGCGATCTTTTCCTCCGGTCCGATCGGACTAAAATGATCGGTCGCCAGAGTCGGCTCGGTCTTGGCCCAGAGCAGCCGCCCGGTTCGCGCATCCCGCAGATTCCCCTCCATGGTGACAGTGATTTCGTAGCTCATGATCGGGGCGAGCGGCTCGCCAAAGGTCAGCGGGATTGCCGCAATAAATATTGCGTTCATATCGGCGCTGGTTTTCGTATCAGTGACCTGGAGTTGGAGAATCAGATCGACGCCGAATTGATCGAAAATGTCCTGTGGCGCGATGTACCGGGTCTCGGGCGGCAGCAGGATGACGTCGGCGAAATATTGACCTGGCGCCAGGCCTAGTTGGCGCCGGTCGGGATCGGAGAAGACCTTCTTCAACGCTTCGCCCGACATTTGTACGCCCAGTTTGGCCGGGACGGGCTTCTGCGGCAGATTCGGGATCGGTTCCTCCGTCACGGCCAGCGTGCCGCAGCCGCTGAGCAAGAAGCACGCAATGAGCGGGCAGACGAAGAGTCCAAGACGTCTTTGGCGGCTCGAGTTCCGGTAAGGCTGCGTCATGAGTACGCTTGGGAGTCGAGCATAAATCGGCCTGTGAGATGTGTCAAGAAAGCAAGACTCAGCCGCCGAAGGGCAGGACCGCGGACGGGACCGTGGCGGTGGGTGCGGCGATGTTCGAGAAGAAGAGGGTCGCCGAGACCACCCAGTCGATGAAGGGTTTGGGGTAGATCCCGAGGATGAGGGTCCCGGCCAGTCCCGCATACACGACCGCCTTCATCGAGGGCGAGATCTGGAGCGGCGCGGGATCGGTCGGCTCGTTGATGTACATTTTTTTCACCACCACGAGGTAGTAGTACATGGAGATGATGATGTTGATCAATCCCACCACGATCAGGGTGTACAGCCCCTCCTTGATCGCCGCCAGGAAGATATACAGCTTGCCGATGAACCCGGCCAGCGGCGGCACGCCGGCCAGGGACAGCAGAAAGACCAGCATGGCAAATGCGAGAAACGGCGAGCGCCGGTTCAGGCCGTTGTAGTCCTCAATCTCGTCGCTGTTGATCAGATGCCCCACCGCGATCACCACCGCGAAGGCTCCCAGGTTCGCGAACAGATAGGTCAGGAGGTAGAACAGGATCGCATCGCTCCCCATCTTGGTGCCGGCAGCCAGGCCGATCAGGATGTTGCCGATCTGCGCGATGCCGGAGTAGGCCAGCAGCCGCTTGATGTTCCGCTGCGCGATGGCCACGATGTTGCCGTAGGTCATGGACAGGATCGACGCGGCGACCAGCAGCAGGACCCAGGCCGGCTTGAACGCCGCGAGCGACACGAAGAACATCCGGATCAGGATCGCGAAGGCGGCCCCCTTCGGCGCGATCGAGAGAAACGCGGTTACGGGCGTGGGCGCGCCCTGGTATGTGTCGGGGATCCAGGCGTGAAAGGGCACCGCCCCGATCTTGAAGCCGAGCGCGGCGAAGATCAGCAGGAAGCCGATGATTAACCCGGGGGTCGGCTCGGAGAGGACCATGTCCGAGAACACCAGCTTCCCGGTCTCGCCGTACACGAGGCTGAGCCCATAGGCCAGCAGCCCCGCCGCGAACGCCCCGAGGATGAAGAACTTCAGGCCCGCCTCACTCGACCGGAGATCGTCCCGGAGGTAGGCCACGAGGACATAGAAGCCGAACGTCGAGAATTCCAGCGTGACGAAGACGGAGAGCAGGTCATTCGCCGAGGCCATGAACAGCATCCCCAGCGCCGACATCTGGACGAGGAAGTAGTATTCCCCCCGGAAGAAGCGGAAGCGCTGCACAAAGTCCACCGACGCCAGGATGACCAGGATGGTGGACAGGACCACGAAGATCTTGAAGAAGATCGCCAGCCGGTCCAGGGCGAACATGTTCGCGAACAGCGTCCCGGTGATCCCGGCGCCGTCGAGCCAGATCAGGCTCAGCAGCACCGCGGCCAGCCCGGCCACGCTGAGGTGCGCCAGCGCGTTGCGCGGCAGGCGGGGCATCGCAAAATCCACGACGAGGACCACGCAGATCCAGAGCGTGAGCAGCAGCTCAGGCAGCAGCAGGGCCAGATCCGATCCCGACAGTGTCAGGTTGAAGGTCATGGGCGAAGCACCAGTCTTAAAGTCTGAAAGTCATCAAGTCGCAACGTCGGTCCCTCAACTCTGAAAGTCGA
>CAYJUM010000112.1:0-4733 GCA_964373355.1 uncultured Nitrospirales bacterium
GGAGGAACTCATGACAGACCGTGCACGTCGGTACCGGGTAGGGGGGATAGCTGTCGGCATGCTGCTGGGGCTCGCGGTCAGCGGTTGTGACTACTGGCCGCCGAGCCTCCAGGCCCAGATCGAGCAACTCCGCGCGGAAGCTCAGGTGGCGGCGGCCCAGCAGGCGGACCTGCAGGCGAAGCTCAGCGAGACCATCAAGCTGAGGGATGAATTGCAGGCGCGGGTGGACGCCCTGACGATCCAGAACCAGGAATTGACCACGCGGGTGGCCGATCTTGAGAAGACCCTCGCAGAACGTGAGAAGGCAAAGGCCGCCAAGCCGGCCAAGAAAGCGCCGTCGCGAGCAAAACCCAACGGCCGGATGCGCTGACGATGGTCAGGAGGAAGAGGGGGCGGGTGGGGATGAGGAGCCGCTGCCGGAGCCGGGTTCGCCCTTCGTGCTCGCGGCCGCCGGAGCAGGGGTGGCTTTCGAGGAATCCGCGGATGCGGTGCTGTCCTTGCTCGCCTCGCTTGCGGGCTTCGTCGAGTCGCTCTGCGCGGGCGGCTTGAGCTTGTCGGAATAGTCCGTCACGTACCATCCGCTGCCTTTGAACATGATGGCGGGAGACGAGATCACTTTCGTGACGGCCTTGCCGCAGTGCGCGCAACAGAGCACGGGCGGATCGCTCAGTTTCTGTTTGACTTCGAACCTTTTTCCGCAGCCCTGGCAGAGGTATTCATAGATCGGCATGGTCGTCGCAGTCCCTTCCCCCGGGTGACCCCTTCTAGATAGATCGCGTCAGGACAAAGTCAACGGCTCTCAGGAGAGATTGCGGAGGGCGGCTTCCATCCGGTCGAGCCCGCGTGCGATGACATCCATCCCGGTGGCATAGGTCAGGCGGATGTGCGCCGGCGCGCCGAACGGCTCCCCGGGGACCACGGCGATCTGCGCCTGCTCCAGCAGATAGCGGGCGAGGTCGGAGGGGGAGCTGATCTGGCCGGACCGATGACGGCGCCCCAGCACGCCTTGGACGTTCGGAAACGTATAAAAGGCGCCCGTGGGCATCCGGCAGCTCACGCCCGGCATCTTGTTCAGCCGCTCCACCATCAGCCGGCGGCGCCGGTCGAACTCGGTGACCATCCGCGCCGTGAAGTCTTCGGGGCTGCGGAGAGCCGCGACGGCGGCTTTTTGGGAAATGGACGTGGGATTGGACGTGCTCTGGCTCTGGATGTTGGCCATGGCCGTGATCAGGTCTTTCGGACCGGCAGCATAGCCGATGCGCCATCCGGTCATCGCAAAGGCCTTTGAGACGCCGTTGACCACGACGGTGCGGGCGGCGATCTCCGGGCCGAGCGACGCAATGCTGACGTGTTGCACGCCGTCGTAGATGATCTTCTCATAGATCTCGTCCGAGATGATGAGCAGATTTCGCCGCACCGCCACCTCCGCGATCGCTTCCAGGCTGGCCCGGTCGTAGGTCGCGCCGGTCGGGTTCGACGGCGTATTGACGATCACGGCCTTCGTCCTCGGCGTCGTCAGGGCCTCCAGGACGGCCGGCCTGATCGCATACCCGTCCGCTTCCTTCGTCTCGAGAAACCTCGGAACTCCATCGTTCAGCAGGACCTGATCGGGATAGGACACCCAGTAGGGAGCCGGGATGATCACCTCATCCCCGGGGTCGAGGAGCGCCTGCGCCAGGTTATAGAGAGAGTGCTTCGCGCCGCAGGACACCAGCACCTGCGCGCGCTCATAGCGGAGACCCTGCTCCACCTTGAGCTTGTCGACGATGGCGTCTTTTAATTCATCGATGCCGGAGGCGGCGGTGTATTTGGTGAACCCGGCGCGGAGCGCGGCTTCGGCCGCCGCCTTCACCGGCGCCGGCGTATCGAAGTCCGGCTCGCCGGACGCGAAATCCACGACGTCGATCCCCTGGGCCGTCATGGCCTTCGCGGCGGCGGTGATGCTCAGGGTGGGGGAGGCCACCACCCGCCCGGCGCGGGCGGCCAGCTTCATGAGCCGGGCCTCCGCAGCCGCCGCTCGAGTCGCGTGGCGACGTCCGGATGGACAAAATCCTTCAACGGCCCTCCGAGCCGCGCCAGTTCCTTGATGATGCTGGAGGTCAGGTACGAATACTCGTCGCTGGGCATGAAAAAGACCGTTTCAATCGCCGGATCGAGCTTGCGGTTCAGCAGCGCAATCTGGAATTCGTACTCGAAATCAGAGATCGCCCGCAACCCACGGATGATGGCCTGGGCACCTTCCTGGCGGAGAAAGTCGATCAGGAGCCCCTGAAAGGACTTCGCCTCGACGCGCTCGATCCCCTGGATCGCGACCCTGGCCATCTCCACACGCTCGCTCAGCTCGAACAGCGGATGCTTGTGCGGGTTCGGGGCGATGGCGACGATCACCCGGTCGAAGACGCGCGCGCTCCGGATCACAATATCGACGTGGCCCTTCGTGATGGGATCGAAGGTCCCGGGGTAGACTCCGATCTTCATGGGGATTGCACGGCCGGCCCCTGCAGCCGGAAGAACGATAGGGTCGTATCCCCGTAGCGATATTGCCGGACCCGCGTCAATCGGCCGGTCTGCGCCGGGAGCGGCGATTTGGAGGCATGCTCGAGCACGATGCGTGATGTCTCTCGCAGCGGAAGCTGTTCGAGGGCGCGAAGGAGTTGCCCCGTGTCGCCCCCCCGATACGGCGGATCGGCGAAGACGATGTCGTATGGCCGGTGCGAGGCGGCCTGCCGCAGGAACGCCTCCGCCGTTCCGGAGTACGGCTCACCGGCATCCTGGAGCCCGCAGTCCGCCAGATTTCGGCGCAAGAGCCGGTAGGCCCCCGGGTCCGATTCCACGAACACCGCGTGCTGCGCCCCGCGGCTGAGCGCCTCGATGCCAACGGCGCCGGTCCCGGCATACAGGTCCAGAAAACGGGCTTCCGGCAGGTAGGGGTGCAGGATGGAGAACAATGCCTCGCGGACCTTATCGGAGGTGGGACGAAGACCAGGCGCTCTGGGGCTGGCCAACCGCCGTCCTTTGTGCGTGCCAGCTATTACTCGCATCGTGCAGTCCGCCAACCGTGACGCACTGTACCACAGCGATTTTTCAGGGGTCAAGGCGCACTGCCGCGCTTTTGACACCTCAAACATGCGGCGCGTAGAATACCGCGCCGCGCTCCCCACCGGCCAAGTGCCGATGAGCGCGCGGCCGCGCTGTTCGCGTGTGTGAAGGTAAGGTCAGGGAGCGGAGACCGCGTGAGCGTCGTGTTCCATCAGGCTCAGGCGGCGGTTTCTGGTGATGGTCCGATCGATGATGGAGCCGCAGTTAATGCATTTCCAGGCATAGAAGATGAGGAAGAAGTCCGAGAACTGTTCCAACATCATCAATCCCTGGCATCGTGGGCATTCCATAGGGACCTCCGGTGCTTCAATGACCACCCTCCGTCAAAGCAAGTTCAGGACCCTACTTTCGTATCGTAGCAATATCAATTACTTACGTACCATACCCTCGGGTGACAGGGGATTTACCTGCTCCTGAACTGTCAAAAAAATGTCACTTTTTTGAGTGATTCTGGCCACAGGCGGTCGCTTGAAGAAAAGGACGGGGACAGGCGGAATCCACCGGTGGCCCGAGAACGAGCGGCCCCGCGAGCGGCTGCTCCGCGAAGGAGCGAGCGTCCTGACCGACGCGCAACTGCTGGCGATCCTGCTTCGCGTCGGGCGGCCTGATTCCTCAGCGGTGCAGGTGGCCATCGACCTCCTGCAGCGCCTGAACGGCGTGCAGGGGTTGTCCAACTGCAGCCTCGAAGAGCTCTGCGCGATCCCCGGTATCGGCCCGGCCAAGGCCGCACAACTCAAGGCTGCGGTGGAGCTGGGAAAGCGGGTCTTGGCCAGCCCGCTCACCACCGGGACGCGGATCGGCTCCAGCCGCGATCTCTTTCACCATTACTATCCAATCCTCCGGGACCTCCGCCATGAGATCTTCAAAGTCCTGCTGCTGGACGCCAAGCACACCATCATCCAGGATGCCGTCGTCTCGGAAGGGAGTCTCACCCTGAGCGTGGTCCACCCGCGCGAGGTGTTCAACCTCGCCGTGCGCGAGTCGGCCGCGGCGGTGATCTTGCTGCACAACCACCCGAGCGGCGATCCGGAGCCCAGCGTGGAGGATCGGGAATTGACGGCGCGCTTGGTCGCCGCCGGCGCCGTGCTCGGCATCAGGGTCCTCGATCACGTCGTCATCGGTGACGGCCGGTACGTGAGCTTTGCCGATCGCGGCTGGGTGGGTGGGTGAGCCGGACGACGGGCTCGCGAGCGAGGGGTTGGATTTCCGAGCCGGTTTCTCTTCAGGAGCGGACAGAGCCGCTGCCCCATCCGGAGTTAGAAAAGGATCTGATCCACCGCGCGCTGATCTGTCAGAACTGGAATATCAGCCGGGCGGTCGGCGAGTGGAGGGGAGGATGAGGATTCTGGTGCTCAACGCCTTTCGGCATCTCAGAGGTCATCCCCGAAGCCGAAAGCAGCCGGCAGAAAGAAAGTAGTCATGGACATTCTCGCTTCAATGGGGCCACGGCGGTGAAGCCGTGGAATCATCCGCAAGCTCCTGTCGCCCCGGGAGCGCCGGCTTGTGCTTCAATGGGGCCACGGCGGTGAAGCCGTGGAATCCGAGGAAGGCGAGCGGGCCTACTTCATCGTGTGGGCGCTTCAATGGGGCCACGGCGGTGAAGCCGTGGAATCCCTGCAGGCTTTGGGGGACCC
>CAYJUM010000113.1:0-4712 GCA_964373355.1 uncultured Nitrospirales bacterium
AGTGCAGCTTCACGACCCGGGGGTGCCATTTCGAGTGCGAGTTCTGCAGCGTGTCCCCGTTCAACGGGAAGACCACGCGGCGGCGCCCCGTCCATGAAGTGGTGAAGGAGCTGGCGCAGATCCAGCGATGGATCCGCTCCGAGCTCGTGGAACGGATGCGGCGGGGATCGCTCTGGCAGGCGTTTCTGACGGGGCTGCGCATCCGGCTCGGGATCGAGGACGGCACCATCTTCGCGTTCGTGGACGATCTGCACAACAGCCACCGGGGGTACTGCCGCGAGCTGTGGGAAGCGCTGAAGCCCCTGAAGATCAAATGGGGCTGCCAGTCCACCCTGTTTCTGGGCGACGATCCCGAGATGGTCAAGCTGGCCGCAGACAGCGGTTGCGTGTCGGTCTTCGTCGGCATGGAATCGCTGTCCGAGGACTCCCTGGAGGAGACGAACAAGGGCTTCAACCGGGTGCAGATGTTCGAGGACGAGATCAAGAGGTTTCACGATCACGGCATCATGGTCAACCCGGGCATCGTCTTCGGGTTCGACAACGACGACGAAGCGGTCTTCGAACGGGCCGTGGACTTCCTGATCCGCAACCAGGTCGAGCTGGCGTACTTCAACGTGCTCACGCCGCTGCCGGGGACGCCGCTGTACGACCGGTTCGAGCGCGACGGGCGCATCTTCGACCGGGACTGGGCCAAGTATGACGGCAAGCACGTGGTCTTCCACCCCAGCCGGATGACCGCCGAGCAGCTCCAGGAGGGCTTCTACTGGGCCAACCATCAGTTCTATTCGCTGCCTTCCATCTGGAAGCGGCTGTCCGGCACCAAACAGCGGTTGATCCCCCGGTGTGAAATGAACCGGCAGTTCCGCAAGCTTGTGAAGCGGGCGTGCCCGAAAGGCACCCTCTCGCCGGTCGCGGCGGTGCTCAAGGGCTTGCAGGCGCGGCTCCCGTCGTTCGAGACGGACCGCTTCATCCCGAACGCGCTCCATGCGCTCAAGATGGGCGAGAAGAGCGCCCAGGAGCTCTGGCTGAACATCAAGGCGCGGCGGCACGACCGTGTGGAAGCGCTGATGGTGGACCTGGAGGGAGCCCTGGATCACCTCAACGCCAAGGAGCTGCTGAACCGGCTCAAGCACGCCGCCGAAAAGGCGAAAATGGACATCGTGCTCAACTTCGAGCATCTGCGGGAGGCCACGCCCGAGGCGCTCCACACGCTGCTGGATCGGGAGGCCCTGAAAGCGATCGCGCCGCACGCCAAGCTCCGGTACCGGAAGCTCAAGGCCGCGTTCGAGACGGCATTGCAAGGCCTGTCGCTGGCCGGGCTGGAGATCCTGGAAGAGGATTTTCAGGATGCATGATTTTCAGTACCGCCATGGCGAGCTGTATTGTGAGGGCGTGGCGATCGAGCGGATCGCCAAGGAAGTCGGCACGCCCTGCTACATCTACAGCCATGCCACGCTGACGCGGCACTTCCGCGCCTTCGACCGCGCGTTCCAGGATGTCCCCCACATCGTGGCCTTCGCCATGAAGGCCAATTCCAATCTCGCGATCCTCCGCCTGATGGCCCGCGAGGGGAGCGGTGCGGACATCGTCTCCGGGGGCGAGCTGTACCGGGCGCTGCAAGCCGGCATCCCGGCGCAGAAGATCGTCTTCGCGGGTGTCGGCAAGAACCGGGAGGAGATCCGCTACGCGCTCGAGCAGGACATTCTCATGTTCAACGTGGAATCGTCAGACGAGCTGCGGGCCGTCGACGAAGTGGCGGCCGAGCTTCGGCAGCGCGCCCGCGTGGCGCTGCGGATCAACCCCGACATCGACCCGAAGACCCATCCCTACATCTCGACAGGGCTGAAGAAGAGCAAGTTCGGGATCAGCGCCGACCGGGCCGTCGCCGAATTCAAGCTGGCGCTGAGCCTCAAGCACGTGGACGTGGTGGGGGTGCACAAGCACATCGGCTCCCAGCTCACCGACGTCACGCCGTTCGTGGATGCGTTGAAAAAGATCCTCAGCCTGATCGAAACGATCAAGGGACACGGCGCCGACATCCGCTACGTGAACATCGGCGGAGGCCTGGGCATCACCTACTCCGATGAAGTCCCGCCACACCCGGAAGCATTGGCCAAGGTCATCTCGCCCTTGGTGCGGGACCTCAAATGCGTGCTGATCATGGAACCGGGCCGGGTGATCGTCGGCAACGCCGGCATCCTGCTCACGCGAGTGATGTACAACAAGACAAGCGACGCCAAGCGTTTCGTGATCGTGGACGCGGCCATGAACGACCTGATCCGGCCGAGCCTCTACGGGGCCTACCACGAGATCCGTCCGGTCAAGGAGACCCGGGCCAAGCCCGTGACGGTGGACGTGGTCGGGCCCGTGTGCGAGTCGGGTGACTTTCTGGCGAAGGACCGGGCGCTGCCCGAAGTCAAGCGCGGGGAGCTGCTGGCGGTCATGAGCGCGGGCGCGTACGGCTTCACCATGGCCTCGAACTACAACTCCCGGCCCCGGATTCCGGAGATCCTCGTCAAGGACCGCGAGGTCCATGTGATCCGGGAGCGGGAAGCGTATGCGGACCTGGTGCGGGGCGAGACGATTCCGGAGTTTTTGAGGTAGGAGGAATTTGACAGCCATGCTGCCCGTTGCTTCAACACCTCCCGGCTCGACCCTTACGGCCTCAGGCCGGGCGGCAGCCTTCGGAAATTCCTTCTGCTGCGGTCGTTAACCGACCACAGTGCGATCAGTCAGTTTCCGTTTTCCACCCGGCCGAGGCTCGTGGGGTCCCCGATCCTCGGGCGATTGCGCTCCGAGCCGCATGGCTGTCATATGGAACTTCCGCGATTCGCGATGTGGCTCGGACCATCTTCGTGATAAGATCGAGCGCACCAGGTGGGAGAGAGAGTGGTGAGGAAGCAAGAGAAGCCGATCCCGTTCATGAAGCTCTCCGGCAGCGGGAACGATTTCATCCTGATCGACAACCGCCGGCGGGTCGTGGGGCCGAGGAAAGCCAGCGCGCTGGCCGCGAAGGTCTGCGCGCACCGGCTGTCGGTGGGCGGGGACGGGTTGATCCTGATCGAGCGCTCGCGCCGCGCGGATTTCCGGTGGCGTCTGTTCAACGCGGACGGCAGCGAAGCGGGGTTCAGCGGGAACGGAGCGCGGTGCGCGGCGCGCTTTGCCTATCTGAAACGCATTGCGCCGAAGCGCATGCGGTTCGAGACGCCGGCCGGGCTCGTGGAGGCCGAGCTGGTGCCGGGCGCGCAAAAGACGTTGACGGCAGTCAAGGTCCGGTTCCCCGAGCCCACCGGCCTGCGCCTCCATCTTCAAGTGCACCTCGATCGGCCGGGTGGGTCTCAGGCCTATGAGGCCCATTTTCTCAACACGGGGGTCCCGCACTGCGTCTATTTCGTGGACGACCCGGACCAAGTGGATGTCGTCGGCCTCGGCCGGCTGACCCGGCATCATCCCGTCTTCCAGCCGGCGGGCGCAAATGTCAATTTCATCAAGGTGCTCGATCCGCACCGGATCAGGATCCGGACCTATGAGCGGGGAGTCGAGGATGAGACGCTGGCCTGCGGCACCGGCGCGATTGCCTCGGCCCTGATCGCCAGCCTCGTCGCCAAGGTCGAATCCCCCGTCACGCTCGTTCCGCAGAGCGGCCTGGAGCTGGCCGTGCACTTCCGGTCGCGCGGCGAGTCGTTTACCGATGTGTATCTGGAGGGTGATGCCCGGGCTGTCTATGAGGGTGTCATGCTGCCCGAAGCGTGGAAGTAACGTGAGGCGTCAGGCGTGAGGCGAAACCCTCCGGACGCCTCACGCCTGACGGAGGTCATTATGTTCAGCGGGTCGCTCGTCGCCATCGTGACGCCGTTCCGGAACGGGCGGCTGGATGAACGTGCCTTCGGGGATCTGATCGAATTTCAGATCGCCAACGGCACGCACGGCATCGTCCCGTGCGGAACCACCGGGGAGTCGGCGACTCTCTCACACGAGGAGCACGAGCGCGTTGTGGCCTTTACGGTGGAAGCCGTCAAGCGGCGGGTTCCCGTGATTGCCGGAACGGGCTCGAACTCGACGGACGAGGCGATCGCCCTGACCCGCCACGCGAAGAAGATCGGCGCCGACGGGGCCCTGCTCATCACGCCCTATTACAACAAGCCCATGCAGGAGGGGCTGTTCCGGCATTACAAAGCCGTGGCCGAGGCCGTGGACCTGCCGCTTGTCCTGTACAACATTCCGGGCCGGACCAGCGTGAATATGGCGCCGGCCACCGTCGCCCGGCTGGCGGCGTTCCGGAACATCGTGGCGATCAAGGAAGGGGGCGGGTCGCTCACGCAGGTCTCCGAGATCATCCAGCGCTGCGGGGACCGTGTCACGGTCCTGTCGGGCGATGACGCCCTCACGCTCCCGATGATGGCCCTGGGCGCCAAGGGCGTCATCACGGTCACGGCCAACATTGCCCCGGCCGATATGGCGGCCATGGTCACTGCCTTCGCCGCCGGCAAGCTGGCCGAGGCGCGCTCGCTCCATTACAAGATGGCGCCGCTCTTCACCGCCCTGTTTTTGGAGACCAATCCCATTCCGGTGAAGGAGGCCTTGGCGCTGATGGGGAAGATCGACGGAGAGATCCGCCTCCCGCTCAGCCCCATGGCGCCCGACACCCGCGACAAATTGGCGCAGGCATTAAAAGAGTACGGACTTATCTAACGTGAGGCGTAAGGCGTAAG
>CAYJUM010000114.1:0-4620 GCA_964373355.1 uncultured Nitrospirales bacterium
CGCTTGCTGGTCGGTCTCCCCCTCAAGACGACCGAAGCCATCCACGAGCGGCTGTCTAAACGCCTCGCGCTGGCGGTCTTCTCCTCCGATCCCCTTTCTTCGGTCGCCTACGCCACTGAAGAGATTCTGCTGGTCCTGGTCCTGGCCGGCGCCGCCGCCGTCGTCTGGTCGATTCCGGTCAGCATGATCATCGTGCTGCTCCTGGCCATCCTGACGATGTCCTACCGGGAGATCATCTTCGAGTATCCTTACGGGGGCGGCGCCTATACCGTGGCCAAGTCCAACATCGGCGTGCTGCCGGGACTGACCGCCGCCGCCGCGTTGATCATCGATTATGTGCTGACCGTGGCGGTGAGCGTCGCGGCCGGCATCGCGGCGGTCACTTCCGCGCTGCCGTCGCTGTACTCCCACCGGGAGGCATTGGGGATCCTGGCCATCGTGATCCTCGTGGTCGGCAACCTCCGCGGCCTCCGCGAGTCCGGCCGGCTGTTCTCGGTGCCCACGTACATCTTCATCGGATCGATCCTGCTCATGCTGGGAGCGGGGTTTTACCAACTGCTGTCCGGGCGGACGATGCCGGCCGCTGCCCATGCGCCCGAGGCCGTCGAGGGCGTGTCGCTGTTTCTCCTTCTGCGGGCCTTCTCCTCGGGGTGTACCGCGCTGACGGGCGTCGAAACGATCTCGAACGGGGTCTCGACCTTCAAGCGTCCGGAATCAAAAAACGCGGCCACCACGATGGCCGGCATGGCGGTTATCCTCGGGGTCATGTTCCTGGGCATCAGCACCCTGGCCTACCAGTACGGCGTGCTTCCCCGTAAAGAGGAGACCGTCGTCTCGCAGATTGCGCGGCTGACCTTCGGCGAGGGCGCCCTCTATTACCTGGTGCAGGCGGCCACGATGGCCATCCTGATCCTCGCCGCGAACAGCGCGCTGAACGGCTTTCCCCGTCTGGCCTGCATTCTCGCCGAGGACGGCTACATGCCTCATCAGATGACCAGCCGGGGCGACCGGCTCGTCTTCTCGAACGGGATCGTGATCCTCGGGGTCGTGGCCTGCCTGCTGCTCATCGTATTTCGCGGGGACACCCATGCCCTGATCCCGCTCTATGCCGTGGGCGTGTTCCTGTCCTTCACATTGTCACAGGCCGGGATGGTCCGCCACTGGTTCGCCAAGCGCAGCCGGCACTGGCGCAAGCGCCTGGTGATCAATGGCCTGGGCGCGGTGGCCACCGGCCTGGCGACGCTCGTCATCGCCAGCACGAAATTCGTGCACGGCGCGTGGATCGTCGTCGCGCTGCTGCCGGTCCTCGTCATGTGGTTCCTGGCGGTGCACCGTCACTACGTCGCCTTGCAGGAGCAGGTGTCCCTGGAGCGGGATCACCGCCCGGCCCAACCGAGGAAGAACCTCGTCATCATTCCCATCAGCGGGGTCAACCGCGCCGTGATCCGCGCCGTGGATTACGCCCGGAGCCATGCTGCGGACATCCGGGCGGTGCTGGTGGATGTGGATCGGGAAGATACGGCGCGGATCCAGATCCAGTGGGCCCAGTGGGGCTGCGGCGTGCACCTCGTCGTGCTCCCCTCCCCGTACCGTTCGGTCCTGGGGTCGTTGCTGGACTATATCGAAATGCTGCTGGAGAAGAACCCGGAAGGCTGGGTGACGGTGGTCTTGCCGGAGATCCTGCCGGCGAAATGGTGGCAGCACATCCTGCACGGGCAGCGGGCGCTGATGCTCAAGGCGGCCCTGCTGTTCAAGGAGCGGGTCATCGTCATCGACGTGCCGTACCACCTGGAGCGATAGCACATGCGAAGGCTCATTCCGTGCGTCATGGGCACGATCGTGCTGGGTCTGGTCCAGCCGGGCTGGGCGTTCAAGATCCTCATCCCGGAGGCAGACAGCACCCTGCAATCCGGCCAGGCGGTCACCGCCAAGGTGGACCTCGAGCGGGACCCCGGCGTCGTCCAGGTCCGCTATTACTGGTACGGCGAGATGGACGACGTCCTCGTGGAGAAGGAAGAGACGTCTTCCATGGGCGCTATCGTCGCCCGGCCCTCCCTGGTCTCCACCGCGGCGAGCGACCCGCCCTACGGGGGCCGGCTGATCGTTCCGCCGGACGGCATCGGCGTCATGCGGCTGCTCGCGGTCGGGGACATCTCGAGGGGACGGCTCGCGGGCCGGTCGGTCTTCGATGAGATCCTCGTCAAGGTCGAGCCGGCGGCGGAGCTGACCTCGATCGATTTCGACACCGAGAAGCCGTGGCGGTTCGGGAGGCTGGGCCGCGGCGAGCAGGTGGATTTCCTGGGCAAGATCGTGGAGCTGCCGGTGGTCGGGCTGTTCGCGGACGGCGTCGCCCGCCCCATCAGGCTCCCGGCGACGGGCACGACCTATCGCTCCTCTGACGAAAAGGTCATCAAGGTGTTCCCGGACGGCATGCTGCAGCTCATCGGGAACGGCCGGACGACCATCACCGCGATGAACCGCGGCAAGCAGGCCGAGCTGGTGGTGGAGGTGGCGGTGGGCGAGCAGCCCAATCTGCCCCCGGTGGCGAATGCCGGCCCGAACATCCGCGTGAAGGGGGGATCGCGGGTGGAGCTCAATGGCCTGAGAAGCACGGATCCGGAGGGCGAGGCGCTCGCCTACGCGTGGAGCCAGATCCGCGGCAGCAAGGTCGCCTTGCTGGACGTGAACATGCCCAAGGCCACGTTTGTGGCCCCGCAGGTCTCGGAGAAACGGGTATTCCGGTTCAAGCTGCGCGTGACCGACAGGGTCGGCGCGGACAGCCTCCCCGCCTTCGTGGACGTCCTCGTAGAACCCTGACCTCCACGTCCTTGTTGCTCCGGGTCGGTGATGTGTGCGGCAGGGCTTCCTCGCGTTCAGGGAATCTTCCGAGCCGGGCGTATGTATCGGGCGTGGCCGTCGGGCGTCACGCGCACCTCGATCCTGTCACCGATCTTGAAAGAGTCCTTGTCGACCTTGGTCCCGGCGCTGACCGGCGGACGGGCCGGATCAGGAGAACGGTTAGAGCGTCTGCGGGCGCTTCTCCGGCTGAAGTTGTTTGCCGGCGGACTCCAGCAGATCCTTGCCGACGAGGATCGGGGCCTTGAAATGGATGGCCAGTGCGATGGCGTCGGAGGACCGGCTGTCAAAATTCTCGGATGCGCCCTTCATGGCGACGGTGAGGTCGGCGTAATAGGTCCCGTCTTTGAGCGTGATCACCACTTTGGTGACCTTGCCCCCGAACTTGTCCAGGATGGCGTGCATGAGGTCATGCGACAGCGGCCGCCGCAATTTCTGGCCCGTGAGCGCCGCCTGGATCGAGCCGGCGACGGTGGGATCCACGAAGATGGGAATCACCTTCTCTTCCGCGCTGAGCAGGACCACGGGGCCGTGATCCGACAGGCGGACCTCCACATCCTTGATCTCCACCTGAGCGACCTGCTGTGCCGAGGAGAACTCCGAGACATAGACCAGACCGATGCCGACGATCGCGGGAAGTGCGAGCCAGCGCGCCAGACGTTTCATGTGTCACTCCTTCAAGAACGTGATCGGACACTGCCCGCTCACCGACTCGCGGGCGTGCGCAAACTTGAGGCTCCTTATCCGTCGCCTCGCGCACCTCGTGGACCCCTGACGAAGGCATTGTACTCCCGTTCCGAGCGGATGTGCGTATCGGCCCCATGGCCGGTCACGACCAGGGTGTCGCCGTCGAGGGAATACAGCCGTTCCCGAATCGACCGTTCGATGGCCGCATAGTCGCCCCCCCACAGATCGGTCCTCCCGATGCTCCCTCGAAAGAGGGTATCGCCGGACAGCAGGAGGCCGGCGCTCTTGAAATAGAAGCACAGAGAGCCGGGGGAGTGCCCGGGCGTGTGCAGGGCGACCCCCTCGAGCCCGCCGATGATCAGCTTGTCTTCGTCCCTGATCCAGACATCCGGCTGCGGGACGGGCTGATACGCCACGCCGAATGCCCGGCATTGCCCCTCCAGCATGTCCCACAGCGGAAGGTCATCACGATGGAGGCAGAGTGGGGCGCCGGTCGCCTGCTTGATCGTCCCCGACGCGAGGAAATGATCGAAGTGCGCGTGGGTGTGCAGGATGCTGACCACGGACAAGCCCATCTCCTGCACGTCACGAAGGATCTGCTCGGGGGCGCCGCCGGGGTCCACGACCACCGCGCGCTTCGTCACGGGATCCCCGATGATGGAGCAGTTGCACCCGAGCGGCGGCACGGGGAAGGTCTTTCGGATGACACCCATAGTTGCCGGTATGCTAGCCTCCGGTGCCCGCTTTGGCAAGCCGCCGCATTTTACAGCGGGAATGGCCGCGTGTAGAATCGCGCCGCTCATGCCGGCATGCCGACGGTCTTCCTGGTGGCGCAGCTTCGAAGTCGGACTCATGGTCGCCGCGCTCCTCCTGCGGCTGCTGTATCTCTCCACGATCCTGAACACGCCGTACTTCGACCATCCGATCACCGACGAGGCGCTCTACGATACCTGGGCCCGCGCCATCGTCGCCGGCCGGCCGTTCATCGAGTCTCCCTACTATGATTCGCCGCTGCACGCCTATTTTCTGGCGGCCATCTACTGGGCGTTCGGCCCGAATCTTCTGGCCGTAAGATTA
>CAYJUM010000115.1:0-4573 GCA_964373355.1 uncultured Nitrospirales bacterium
ATCAGAACAGCCCGCGCCGGGACGGCCCGTTCGTGGCGGTAAACTGCGGGGCCCTGCCGGAGACATTGCTGGAGTCGGAGCTGTTCGGCCACGAGAAGGGTGCTTTCACCGGCGCGGTCGCCGCCAAGCGGGGGCTGTTTGAGCTGGCGCACGGCGGCACGATCTTCTTGGACGAGATCGGGGATATCGGGCCGGCCCTGCAGGTCAAGCTCCTGCGCGTGTTGCAGGAGCAGGAACTCCGCCGCGTCGGGGGCACGGCGGCCGTGAAAGTGGACACGCGCATCATCGCGGCGACGAACCGGCACCTGCCCGACCTCGTCAAGGCAGGCCGGTTCCGGGCGGATCTGTTCTACCGCCTCAATGTGGTCCGCATCGTCCTGCCGCCGCTCCGGCAGCGCCGGGTGCAGGCCGAGGACGGCAAGTGGATCTCGGACATTCCGATGCTGGCGCAACATTTCCTGCAGACGTTCGCCGCGGCGGGCGCGCGCCCGATCCGCGGCTTCCTGCCGGCCACGATGGAACTGCTGGAGCGCTACGCGTGGCCCGGCAACGTGCGCGAGCTGGAGAACGTCATCGAACGCGCCGTGTCGCTGGCGCACGGCCCGCTGGTGCTGCCCGACGATCTGCCCGAGGCGATCCGGAGCGGGCAGCCCGCGGTGAAGCCGGGGGAGAGCGCCGGCGGCCTGTGTACCCTGGAGGAGCTGGAAAAACAGCATCTCATCCGGGTGCTCAAGGAGACGGGCCGGAACAAGGCGCGGGCGGCGAAGATTCTGGGGATCGACCGGCGGACGCTGTATCGGATGGCGGAGCGGTTCGGAGTGGGGCTTGGCAACGATCAGAGTGATTCGTGATCCGTGATTAGTGACTTCTCAGCCCATCACGAATTACCAGTCACGAATCACTGGCCTCGTTAGAGGAGGCCTAAGGCATTCTTGAGGAGCCGCAGCTGATTGCCGGCGCTCTGCGGCAGGGGTGTCTCGTACGGACGCCATCCGGCGAACAGGCTGTCCTTGCCATACGCGCTGACGTAGATCGACACGAGCGTGGCGTGATCGCCCTCGGGGATCAGCGCGATGTCCACGCGGCTCCGGTTGACGCCGAACCGTGCATGGAGCAGCCAGTCCCACGGGCCCTCGATCTCCTCCCGGTATCTGGTGCTGATGACGCGGTCGGTGTCATCGGACAGTTGCAGCTCATAGCCCTGGTCGAGCAGCACCTGGACCGCGGCGGTCCGGACCTGCTCCACGGGGAGGAGCAGGATGGCATCGGCCGTATCGGACGGCGGCCGGGACGTGGTCGAGGCGCAGGCCGCTGACAGCGCGAGGGCCGCGAGCACCGCGGCAGCCCGCCGGTGAAGACCTCTGCGTGGGAATCTGACCATGGCGCCATGATAGCACGAACAGTGAAAAGTGAGGAGTGAAGGGTTATGCCTACCGGAGGAAAGAGGAAAGCGATCTGGAGCGGGGCGGTCCTCGCGGAGAGCGACCACTGTGAGATCGTGGAGGGGAATCACTATTTTCCGCCGGAGAGCGTCCACCGCCGGTATCTCAAGGAAAGCGCCACCCACACCACGTGTCCGTGGAAGGGCGAGGCCAGCTATTACGATGTGGAGGTCAATGGCCAGCGGAACCCGGATGCGGCCTGGTACTATCCCGATCCCAAGAAGGAGGCCAGGAAGATCGCCGGCTATGTGGCGTTCTGGAAAGGGGTGGAGGTAACGGCCTGACAGGATGTTCGCGGCTGGCGCCTCCCGGTGCGATCCTTTCGGGGTTGGCCGGGCGGAATCCTTCAGAAATTCCTTTCGCCGCGGTATTAGCAACCGCGGTGCTTCAGTCAGTTTCCGCTTTCCTTCCCGGCCCACCCGCGATGGGTCCCCGCCCCTCCGGCGATGCCGCTCACAATCCTGCCAGGCCTTCTTAGAATGATCAGGGCTCGGTGAACGCGCGCAGTCTCGGGGGCAGCCAGGCCTCCTGCGCGAGGCGGGCGGCCTCGTTGAAGCGGCGCCGGGGCTCGTGCCATCATGGATGCGTGCCAGCACTCCGGACACTCGAAACCCTCGCCTTCGACAATACCTACGCCCGTCTGCCCGGCGCCTTCTACTCCCGCCTGGCGCCGACTGCCGCCCCCAATCCCTCTCTGGTCAGCTTCAACCGCGATGCGGCGGCCCTGATCGACCTCGATCCCGGCGAAGCCGCGCGGCCGGAGTTTGTGGCCTACTTCAGCGGAGCGAAGCCCCTGCCGGGGAGCGAGCCTCTGGCCATGCTCTATTCCGGTCATCAGTTCGGCCTCTATGTCCCGCAGCTTGGAGACGGCCGGGCCATCCTGCTCGGGGAGGTCCGCAACGGGGTGGGTCAGAAATGGGACCTGCACCTCAAGGGTGCCGGCCTGACGCCGTACTCGCGCGACGGCGACGGCCGCGCGGTCCTGCGGTCGACGATCCGTGAATACCTGTGCAGCGAGGCCATGCACGGTCTGGGGATCCCCACGACCCGGGCCTTGTGCGTCATCGGCACCGATGAGAAGGTGTACCGCGAGGCCGTGGAAACCGGCGCGCTGCTGGTCCGCATGGCGCCCACGCACGTGCGCTTCGGCTCCTTCGAGGTGTTCTATTACCGGCGGCAGCACGAGCTGCTCGCGCGCCTGGCGGACTACTCGATCGAGCAGTACTTCCCGCATCTGGCCGGCGTGCGGGACCGCTACGCGCGGATGTTCGCCGAGGTGGTGGCGCGGACGGCCAACCTGATGGCCCGCTGGCAAGCCGTCGGGTTCGCGCACGGCGTCATGAACACCGACAACATGTCGGTCCTGGGACTGACGCTGGACTACGGGCCCTTCGGGTTCCTGGACGACTATGAGCCGGGCTTCGTCTGCAATCATTCCGACCACCACGGCCGCTATGCCTTCGACAAGCAGCCGTACATCGGCCTCTGGAATCTGAGCTGTCTGGCCCAGGCGTTGCTGCCGCTGGCGCCGCAGGAGGAGCTGAAGGCCGCGCTGGATACCTACGAGGAGGCCTGCAACCGGCGCTATACCGACCTGATGTGCGCCAAGCTCGGGTTGCGCGAGCGCCGGGACGACGACGGGACGCTCGTCACGGGGTTCCTGGAGCTGCTGGCAGCCGGCCGTGTGGATTACACGAATGTTTTCCGGGCCCTGGGCGGGTTTCGGTCGCATGCGAACGCGGACAACGCGCAGCTTTCCGGGTTCTTTGCCGACCGGGAGCGCTTCGAGGGATGGGCCCACCGGTACCGGGCGCGGCTCGTGGAGGAAGGCTCCGACGACACCGAACGGCCGGCGGCGATGAACCTCGTGAACCCGAAATACGTCTTGCGCAACTATCTCGCTCAGGTCGCCATCGAGCGGGCCGTCACCCAGCGGGACTTTTCCGAGATCGATCGCGTGCGCAGTCTGCTCCGGACCCCGTACGCCGAGCAGCCGGACATGGAGCCGTACGCTCTCCCTCCGCCCGACTGGGGAAAACATCTCGCCGTCAGTTGTTCATCGTGAATCCGGCCCGGCAAACCCCTTGAGAAATATAGGTTTGCCTTGACTCCACGGTAAAATGACGTAGACTGATTCAGGCTCGTGATTCTCCACAATATGGCCGCGCCGGGACGTGCGCCGGCTGGTACGGAAACCATGGACCGCGTAAAAGTCGTCGTCCGGTATCCTGACAACCGCCTGCTCAAAGGCTACACGTTCAACTTCAACCCTGACAGCCCCTTCATCGACATCTTTCCGGCTGCCTCCGGCCCGGAAGGCGAGGCCATCCAGGTCGAGGCCAACGATCTGAAGGCCATCTTTTTCGTCCGGGATTTTGAGGGCAACCCGAGCTACAACGACCGCCGATTCGTGCCGGACGGGGAGTGGCTCACAGGGCGCAAGGTGGAGGTCACCTTCACGGACGGGGAGGTGCTGCTGGGAACGACGATGGGGTATGACCCCCGGCGCATCGGGTTTTTTGTGTTCCCCATCGACCCCCGGAGCAATAACCTCCGGGTCTTCGTCGTCAACCGCTCCACGCGCAGCGTGCGGTACGTGAGACTCGATGAGCGGCCCCAGGCAGCCGCCGGCAGCCCGTTGGGACGGATGAACGTCTTGTTGTCCCAACCGCACAATGTGCTGTCCATCCCGGCCGAGTACAACCCGGCGATCAGTATGATGTGGCCGATGTTGGTCGTATTCCTCTCGGGAATCGCCGCGACCTACGCCATGTCCCTGAGCTCGTCCAACCTCCGCGAGATTCGCCCGATCGCGCCAGTCACCGCGATGGCGTTGGGATATGCTCCGGGGACATCCGTGCAGATCAAGCGCGGCGCCATGGTCTATGCCACTCCGGGAAGCCCCCCCGTGGCGCCAGAGGCCGTCCTGGCCGGTACGGGAACCGTTCTGGAACGGCTGCGGTTCCAGAATCAGTGGATGTATCAGGTGCGGACCGCGGACCGCGCAGGCTGGGTGGCCGAGCCGGACCTTCTTCCCGCCCCCTCCAGATGACGTCACTCGTCAATGGTCATTCGTGGGACAGACAAATTAATTCGGTTGAAACTGTTTGCCGTTGCAAATCACTTGCGGA
>CAYJUM010000116.1:0-4536 GCA_964373355.1 uncultured Nitrospirales bacterium
GGAGGCGGTATGAGGGAGGAGAACATGGGGAATCGGAGAGCGGGCCGAGCGCGGCGGCTGACCGGATGGGTGGCGCTGGCGGGCCTGCTGGCGCTGACCGGCTGTGCCGGCGAACACCGTGAGACGAAAGCGGGAATGCCGAGTCAGGCGTCGGGAGACTCGCGGCCGCTCTATGAGCGGCTGGGGGGCAAGCCGGCCATCATCGCGGTGGTGGATGACTTCGTCGCGCGGGTGGCGGCCGACGGCCGGATCAACGGCAAGTTCGCCAACGCGGACATTCCGCGCTTGAAGCGCATGCTGGTGGACCAGATCTGTGAGGCGTCCGGCGGGCCGTGCAAGTACACCGGGCGGGACATGCGCTCGGCGCATGCCGGGATGCGGATCACCGATGCCGAATTTGACGCCTTGGTGGAGGATCTCGTGTCGGCCTTGACCAAATACCACGTCGCCGATCGCGAGAAGAACGCGCTGCTGAGCGTGTTGGGCCCCATGCGCCCGGACATCGTCGGACAATGACCGTAAGGCGTCAGGCGTGACGCGTAAAGCGAAACGAGACACGAGAGACGAACGACGAGCAACGGGAACAAAATCAACCAAGGAGGAAGCAATGAGGAAGTCTATTGTTGCGATCGTGGCAGCCCTGGCGCTCGTTGCCGGAGGGCTAGGGGCGGGGATTGCTTGGGCGGATATGGCGAAGACGTCGTCGGCCCTGCAGACCCAGCCGGGCTCCAAAGCCGAAACGCACAACAAGGAAGGCATCGAGCACTATAACCAGGGCCACTGGGACGTCGCCAAGAAGCATTTCGAGGCGGCGGCCAAGGAGGACCCCAAGTCAGGGGAGGCGCACTACAATCTGGCGCTCTCGCTCGATAAGCTGGGCGACCACAAGGCCGCCTCGGAGCACTTCACAGAGGCCCATCATCTGGGGATGAACAACCCCGACATTCAGAATTCTGAGATCCTGAAGAAGCACACCGGTATGAAGTAACCCGGGGCGGCACGGGAGCCGGTGATCGGCCGGCTCCCGGACCCTCCTGCCGGACTCTCACGGGGTGATGTTCATCCCCACACGGTTCCGGCTCTCGGCCTTCAGCCGCTGGACGACCTCCTGAATCTTCTGCTCGGTCAAGAGGCCGCCCTTGATGTACTCCCGGATCGTGCCCTGCTCATCCACGAAGACGCTGACCGGCAGGCCATAGACCCCGTAGAGATTCGCCACGCGGTTGTCCTGATCCAGCAGGACCGGAAAGGTATGGCCGTGGGTCGTGATGTGCTCGGCCACTTTCTGCGTGTCCTCCAGCTCGTTCACCGCCAGCACGACGAAGCCCTGATCACGCAGCTTGTCGAAGCAGGCCTGCATGGCCGGCATTTCCGTGGTGCACGGCTTGCACCAGGTCGCCCAAAAATTGATCAGGACCACCTTCCCCCGGTGCTCGCTCAGGCTCTGCGTCCGGCCGGTGAGGTCCGTGAGCGTGAAGTCCGCCGCCGGCATCCCGACTACCGGCACCCGAGAGGCCATGCTCCACACCGAGCTGCTCGGGCCGGTGAAGATACCGAACATCGCGAGGGTGAGCACACCTGCCCCTATCGCTGTCCTGGGGATGAATCGGTTCATAGGAAACCTCCTGATGATGCTCCATGGCCGGCTAGCTGGCCGGCACCTGCAGGTATCTGGTTACGCCAAAGACGTAGCTCACGCCTTGCGCCAGGTTGTTGTTGAAATCGCGGGCCACCGGAATCTGTGAAAAGAAATACAGCTGAGTGGTCTCCCCGACGTTGATCAGGAAGCCCGGCGTATATGCCAGAAACGTCGAGCCGGTATTGGGCACCCGGCGGTCACGGATCAGGGGATCCACCACGATCGGATCATCCGGAGCGCCCGGGCCTCCAGGAGAGAGGGACTGCCGCAAGGAGGCGCTCATGTTGTCGTGGGTCAGGTACCGGTAATTGAACTGGCTGGTCAGCACGAACCAAGGAACCGTGACGAGATTCATTCCCGCGTTGAGGAGGTACTCATCCCCGAACTGATAGCCGTCATTGTTGCGGAACGTATGCCGGTAGCTGGCAAACGCAAACTGATTCAAGCGGTGCGGGATCAGCTCGTAGGTCTGATAGACCGAGCCGATCAGCCCCAGGTTCCCCCGCCCGAGCTGCAAGGGGGCCTCCTGCACCTGATTGTTATCGGCCCGCGAGCGGGTCTTCCCGCTCGGGAGCTCCACGCCGAATCCGGCAACCAGCACACTTCGCAGCGTCGGGAGCACGTTATATTTGGCCGTGAGCCGGATGTCGCCGAGCCCGTTGTCGTAAAACCGGGATGCCTGCCCTTCCCCCATCACGCCTTTCTCACCCAGCCCGTCGATGTGCAAGTGGTTCCGGTTCAAGAACGGGACGGTGAGCTCGAGCCCAAACTGCTCCGTGACGCCATAATTCAGGTCCAGCGTGTAGGTCTGGGTGGTGGTCCGGAGCTCTTGGTGATGGTCCAGGATCAAGCGCCGGCGGTCCTGATCCACGGCCGGGATCACGCCGGTGTTGCCATGCGGCAGGCTCCCTTGTGGCGTGTAGTTGTAGAACCCATTGACCGTGAGCAGCCCCTTCTGAGGAATCTGCTGCTGCGAGCCGATGACCACGAAGCAACTCGTGGCGCCGCAGGCCGCTCGTGCCTCCGGCACCCCCCAGGCCAGCATCGCCATGAACATGATCGCTGAAGCAAGACATTGCCATCGTCTCTGTCTGCACCATCCGCGCATAGGTCCTCCTGTCCTTCTGCGAAGGCTGATCGCCCGGAGCGCGGCACGCGCATGAGTGCAACGCGGGCTCGCTGGCCTGACCGATTCAGCCCGTGGGAGTGAGCGGACTAGAGGATGGACGGAGGACCGCGGCTCGAAGGGATGCGAAGGTCGGCTTCCGGTGGTGCGAGCGGAACGTGAACGGCCACGAAAGTCTGCGGAACCGTTTCAGGATGGTGCCCGAACGAGACCGCTTCCAGCACCTGCCCGGCGGCGCAGAGCCACGAGCAGAGCGGGCTCGCGTGCGTCGCGGCCTGATGGTGCGCGTGATGCGCGGCATGGCCGACGGTCTGCGGAAAGGCGAGGCCGGCCAGCAGCACGAGGCACAACGCCAGGCCGACCGCGGTGCACTGCAGAAATCGTCGAGGCATAACGCCGCGAATTCTAAGGATGCCGCGCAAGCGGTGTCAAGGCTCCGCGACGCGGCACGAGTCGCCGGCGCATGCCGCCCGAGGCGCCGGTTGAACCGTTCCGGTTATTTTCTTCACCGGGTGAATCCTGTATACTGACCGGCGAACCTCGGCACAAGCCCTGTAATTTTGAAGGCTTAGCAAATGTTTACCCACATCCTGAATCTCCTCTTCGGCAGCCAGAACGAGCGCGAGATCAAGCGCTTGCGCCCGCACGTGGAGCAGATCAATGCGCTGGAGGCGCAGATCGCCCCGCTTTCCGATCAGGCCCTCGCGGATAAGACCGAAGAATTCCGCAAGCGCCTGACGGACGGCACGCCCCTCGAGGACCTGCTGCCCGAAGCCTTCGCGGTGTGCCGCGAGGCGGCCAAGCGGCGCCTGAACATGCGGCATTTCGACGTCCAGCTCCTCGGCGGCATGATCCTGCACCAGGGCAAGATCGCCGAGATGAAGACCGGCGAGGGCAAGACGCTGGTCGCGACGCTGCCGCTCTATCTCAACGCACTGGAGGGCAAGGGGGCGCATCTCGTCACCGTGAACGACTACCTGGCCAAGCGCGACGCGCAGTGGATGGGGCAGGTCTATCACGCGCTGGGGCTCTCGGTCGGGGTCATCCAGCACGATGCGTCGTTCCTGTTCGATCCTACGTACGACGCGCCGGACAAGCGCCTGCAGCACCTGCGTCCCTGCACGCGCCACGAGGCGTACCGCGCCGACATCACCTACGGGACCAACAACGAGTTCGGCTTCGACTATCTGCGCGACAACCTGATCGTCTCCGACATCAGCCAGTGCGTGCAGCGGGAGCTGAACTACGCGATCGTGGACGAGGTGGACAGCATCCTCATCGACGAGGCGCGGACGCCGTTGATCATCTCGGGCCCGACCGAGGAATCCACCGATCTCTATTACCGGATCAACGCCATCATCCCGCTGCTGAAGAAGGAGACCGATTACACCATCGAGGAGAAGACCAAGACCGCCGCTCTCACCGACGAGGGCAACGCGAAGGTGGAAAAGCTCCTCGGGATCGAGAACCTGTACGACCTCGCCCACCTCGATCAGGTCCACCACGTCGTCAAGGCCCTGCAGGCCCACGCCATCTACAAGCGCGACGTGGACTACGTGGTCAAGGATGGCGAAGTCATCATCGTGGACGAGTTCACCGGCCGCCTGATGCCGGGCCGCCGGTGGAGCGACGGCCTGCACCAGGCCGTCGAGGCGAAGGAAGGCGTCAAGATCGCCAACGAGAACCAGACGCTGGCCTCGATCACGTTCCAGAATTACTTCCGGATGTACAAGAAGCTGGCCGGCATGACCGGCACCGCCGACACGGAGGC
>CAYJUM010000117.1:0-4226 GCA_964373355.1 uncultured Nitrospirales bacterium
ATCCCGTGGCAGATGACGGCGTCGCAGTCCAATACTAGTTCGGCCGCTTGGGAGATCGCCATGTTGCGTACTATCGGCTGCGCTGTGACCCTTCTCTTGTATGGTGCCTCGCCGGCATTTGGCGGAACGCCAAGCGAAGCCGAACGGCTCGAGGATGTCACCGCCGAAGCGTACGCGAGAACCAGGGACAGCAAAGGGGTAGTGCTTCTGGCAGTCAATTGGAACCGCAAATATGGATGCAAGGGCGCTTCATTTGCCCAGCTTCAGAATATTGCGTTTGAGCGAATGCCCTTCAAAGAGCGGGCTGAGGACAAGCGCCCGGATCTGTTGCTCGGCGATGCGCCCAGGTTATTGACCAGGCCCGGATCCAATGGCTATGCCTTCATGGTAGAGGCAGGAGTTTACGCGTTGACCGGGTTCGAAATCAAAGTGTGGGAATCTGCTACGCGTGTTGCCACGATTAAGGGTACCTACGCGCACTTGATAAGGGAAGGCAAGCCGCTCGGTGGTACTTTTGACGTTCAAGCGGGAGAGGTCGTCTACATAGGGCATTTCTGGCTTGACTGTCAAAATGCGCCAACCGCGGTTCCACTACGCCAATACCTGAACGGTCGAGCACCGTTCGAGCGTTTCTTGGCGGATGCAAAGAGCAGGTTCCCGGCTCTGGAAATCGACAACGCTCGGTTTCGGCTATTTCGGACTGAACTATTCGGGATAGATTTTGAGCTACCCGAAGCGCAGCCTAACCGCACGGTCGGCCCGGACGCGCGCAAGGGCGGCGCGCGCGGGTCACCGTGAACGTTCGACCCACACGGCGAGAGACGGCTCCTCATCAGCGTGGAATTAGAGCGCGCGTGGGCAGGTCTCGAGGTTCTAGGCGTGAGGTGCGGCAATGCCGGCCACCTGGTCCGGCGTCTGCGGCCGCGCAGGAGAACAGATGATGGATGACCACTCCTCGACGAATCGCCGGCTCGCCGCCATTCTGGCCGCCGACATCTCGGGCTACAGCCGCCTCATGGGCGAGGATGAGGCCGCGACGGTCTGCGACCTCAAGGGGCATCAGGCGGTGATCCTGCCGCTGGTCGGCCGCTACGGCGGCCGCATCATCGACACCGCCGGCGACGGCATTCTGGCCGAGTTCCCGAGCGTGATCAACGCGACCGAGTGCGCGGTCGAGATCCAGACCATTATGGCGACGCGCAACGAGGGGGTGCCCGAGTCGCGCCGCATGCGGTTCCGCATCGGCATCAACCTGGGTGACGTGATCCACGACGAGACCCGGATCTACGGCGACGGCATCAACGTCGCGGCCCGGCTCGAAGGGATCGCGGAGCCCGGCGGCATCTGCATCTCCCGTCAGGTGTTCGACCAGGTGAGCCGCGCGCTCAAAGCGAAGTTCCAGGCGCTCGGCCCGCGCACTTTGAAGAACATCGCGCACCCGGTGGACGTCTTCGCCATCGCGCCGGTGGATCGCGGTGCCGGCCCGGGCGTGACGGCCGCCAATGCCGTCGACCTGAAGCAGGAGATTCGCTTCTGCACGGCGCCCGACGGGGTCCAGCTCGCCTATTCGATGATCGGCCAGGGGCCGCCGTTGATGAAGACGGGCAACTGGATGACCCATCTGGAGTTCGATCTCGAAAGCCCCATCTGGCGACATCTTTATAGGGAGCTGGCGAAGGACCATAAGCTCATCCGCTACGACGCCCGCGGCAACGGGCTGTCGGACCGGACCGTCGACGAGATCTCGTTCGACGCCTTCATGAGCGATCTGGAGACGGTGGTCGACGCCGCGGGGATCACGCGGTTCGCGCTGCTCGGGATCTCCCAGGGCTGCGCGATCTCGATCGCCTACGCGGTGCGCCACCCTGAGCGCGTGTCGCACCTCATCCTCTACGGCGGCTATACGCTGGGCTGGAACAAGCGCGCCCGCACCGCGGCCAAGAAGGAGGAGGATGCCGCCATGCTGACGCTGATGCGCGTCGGCTGGGGCAAGGAGAACCCGGCTTTCCGCCAGCTCTTTACCTCCCTGTTCATCCCCGGTGGGACCACGGAGCAGGCCGATTGGTTCAACGACTTGCAGCGGATCACGGTATCGGCGGAGGTGGCCGCCCGGATTCGCGAGGCATACGGCGAGACCGATGTCACCGCGCTGCTCCCGCAGGTGAGCGTGCCCACGCTCGTGCTGCACGCGCGCGAGGACGCCATAGTCCCCTTCGAGACCGGTCGCCGCATGGCGGCGGGCATCCCGGGCGCCCGGTTCGTGCCCCTGCAGGGGCGCAATCACCTGTTCCTCGACACCGAGCCGGCCTTCGGCCAGTTCCTGGAGCACACCCGGGCGTTCCTCGCCACCTAAGCGGCTCGGCCGTTGGGCGTTTATCCAGCCTGCTGAGCCGTGGTGGCGAGTGGATCAAGGAACGACACACGCTCTCTTCAACGCGACCGCCGAGGAGCGGCAGTCGGCTTCATGCGAATCGACGGAGACGGAGGCCAACTGGCCACCGCACGGGCAGGAGAGCGGCCGTCGAACAGCGCGTTCGACCGGACCGCTGGCTCGCATTCGCTGCCGCGGCCGGTCAACGCGAACGTTATCTACCATTGCCCAAAATGGGCCGAAAGGAGAGTGTCATGAAAAGCACAAGCAGAATGTTCAAAGCGTTACTGGGGGGGATCCTTCTCCTCGTCTTCGTACTTACCGGTCAAGCCCTGGCCCAGGGAGGTAATTGGGAGACAAAGACCCCGATGCCCACGGCGCGGGCGGGCGTAGCGACCGGAATCGTAAATGGGAAGCTCTACGTTGTGAGCGGGGGGGTGGTGGGGGGGTATGAATCAAACGTCAACGAAGCCTACGACCCAGCTAGCAACACGTGGACCGACAAGGGCGTCATACCCACGCCCCGAGCTTATGCCGGAGCGGCAGGGATCGATGGCAAGCTCTATGTCGTGGGCGGGTGTCGTTTCAACGGCAACTGCGGCGGCGGCAATACGAACATACTTGAGGAGTATGACGAGGCGACCAATAGCTGGGCGACCAAGGCCGCGATGCCAACGGCGCGCTCGGCCATGGCGATTGGCGCGATTGACGGCAAACTCTACGTAGTTGGAGGAAACAACGGAGTTCCTTTTACCCCTACTATCTACGCCACACTGGAGAGATACGATCCGGTCGCGAATGCCTGGACCACCATGGCCCCAATGCCGACGGCCCGTTCACATGTGGACGGAGCTGTCATCGACGGAAAACTCTACGTCGTGGGGGGCGCCACCAGTTCTGAGTTTTTTGCCACGTTGCAGGTCTACGACCCAGGCACTGACACGTGGGCGACAAAGACGCCAATGCCCGCTGCTCGATATGCAGTTGGGGCAGCAGCAGTGAATGGAATTCTTTACGCCGTGGGTGGAGCCAACCCGGACACTTTGGATAAGGTCGAAGCTTATGATCCGGCCACCGATAGCTGGACGACTGTCGCCTCGATCCCGACAGCCCGTTATTTGTCGAGGCCCCAGGTGATCAACGGGGTGCTATATGTCGCGGGGAATGGACCCGGAAACACCGCGATCTCGACGCTTGAGGCATTCACCCCGGCAATCGTTGTGCCGTTCGCCGCCTTCACCCCCAAGGTGGAGATCGAGACGGCGACCGGCAAGTTCGAGGTGAAGGCCCCCTTCACCCTGGGTGCTGGCAGCAACGGGATCGACCCCGTCACCGAAATTGTGGCGCTCGAACTGACGGGAGGGACGGGGTCCTTCTCCACCACCATCCCCGCCGGCTCCTTCCAGTTCTTCCCGGCGAAGTTTAACAAGAAGGGCAAACTCGTGAGACCGCCTCAGTTCAAGTTCGAAGGGGTCATCAACGGGGTGGCGCTGGAAGCCAAGATCACCGACCTCGGGAATGGCAACTTCGAGTTCAAGGCGGAGGGCACCGGCGCGAATCTGGCCGGCCTGGCGAACCCGGTGACTGTGACTCTTACGGTCGGCGATGATGGCGGCAGCACTAACGTGGAGGCCGAATTCGAGTAGCCCTCTCACCGGCGGGAAAGTCGGCTATAGCAGATAACACCTATGAGGCCCCCGGTTGTCAAGCGCAAAAGATTCCCTTAACGAAAAAATCTCCGTCTCGCCGTCGACGTCGCTTCCCGAAGTAAAGGTGCCCTGACTTGGTTTCGAAATTTCGGGTGCTAGGCTTAGGCGCCCTGCACCAAACACCTATCGAGGGTCTCTCGCCATCG
>CAYJUM010000118.1:0-4103 GCA_964373355.1 uncultured Nitrospirales bacterium
GCCACGCGCTTCGCCGCCCGCGGCTCCCGCCATGCGGGACCGTTTCCATCGCTGCGGGAGCTCGATCGCGGTCCGCTGAAATCGCTGGAAGACGCCGACAAACTCCGGAACTCGCTGCGGCGCGTGATGTGGGGCAAGGTGGGCATCGTCCGGACACGGGATTCGCTCGCGAGTGCGCTGGGGCAGTTGTCGCGCTGGGAGCGGCTCGTGTCGCGTCCGTTCGGCACGCGGCGGGACCTGGAGGTCAAGAATATGGTGCAGGTGGGCCGCGCGATCGCCGAGGCCGCCTTGTGGCGGCAACACAGCGTGGGCGCGCACTATCGGGCCGATTACCCGGAGAAAGAGGGGCCCGGCTGGCAGCAGCACAGCCGGATCGAGCGGAAGGAGGGGGTCAGCGGGATGGCGCGACGCTCCCCGAGCCGGCCCAGGTCAGGTCGGTCGCGGAGGTCATGAAGGTCGTCCGGGATCTGTGCTCGCCCGTAGAGGTGCGGGTGCCGACGAGCGCGTTCGTGTACAACCGGTAAAACCGCAACACCTTCCTCACATAGTCGCGGGTCTCCGGGATCGGCGGGATCCCCTGATACCGGGCCACGCGGCTCTCGCCGGCGTTGTAGGCCGCCAGGGCCAGCGTCAAGTTTCCATTGAAGCGGTTGATGAGATAGCGGAGATACCGCGCGCCGGCGCCGATGTTCTCCTCGGTATCGTGCGGGTTCCGGACATCCAGCTCTACCGCGGTCTCCGGCATGAGTTGCATCAGCCCGCGGGCTCCGGCCCGGGAGACCGCCGTCGGGTCGAACTCCGATTCCGCCTTGATGACGGCGCGGAGCAGGGCCGGGTCCAAGTGGTGCTCCTTGGCGTACCGGGCGATCGCGCCCTCCAGCTCGGCCACGGGCACCTTGAACGACAGGCGCGGGCGGACGCCCGACTTGAGAATCGAGCCCCACTTCAGGTGTTTGAACCGGGGATCGTTCGGCACGTTCGTGAAGATCACCGTGCCGTCGGGCTGGACGTGCTGGTAGATGTCGGTCGCCGCCGCGCCCGGCGTCCGGCCGATGGACACCCCAAGACCGGCGGCCGCGCACAGCAACAGGCACAGGCACGAAGTTCTACGCATGGCGGCCACGATAGCACCCGCTCCGAGGGCTTGTCAAAAAAAGCCGTGATTGCGGTCACGGCTCCAAAAAGCGCGCCAGATTGGCGGTGAAGCGTTCCCGGAGCCGTGCTGTGATCGGGCCGGGGCTGCCGTGCCCCGGTATCCGGCCGTCAATGGACCGCACCGGCATGACCTCCATGCTGGTATTGGTCAGGAAGCCTTCGTCGGCCTCCCGCAGCGCGTCCGGCGGATAGCGCCCTTCGGCCACCGGGATCCCCGCTTCCCGCGCCAACTGCAGCACGATCTCCCGCGTGACGCCATCGAGGATCCCGCACTCCACCGACGGCGTCTGCACGGTGCCGTTCCGGACGAAGAACAGGTTGCTCGCCGTGCATTCTGCGAGAGACCCGTCCACGTGCAGCATCACGCCGTCGAAGGCGCCTTGCCGGAGGGCTTCCTGCTTGGCCAGGATGTTGTTGAGGAAGTTCAACGATTTGACCTGGGGCGACACGGTTGCCGGATGGTTGCGGCGGACCCCGACGATCGCCAGCGCCACCCCCTTCTCGTACAGTTCAGGCGCAGGAGGCTGGAATGGCTTGGCGATGATCACGATCGTCGGCCGGGGGCACAGCGCCGGGTCCAGCCCGATCTCGCCCACGCCGCGGGAGACGGTGAGGCGCAGGGACGCGTCGCTGAGGCCGTTGCGCGCGAGGGCTTCTTCCAGCAGGGCGGCCCATCGCGCCTCGGAGAGCGGCAGGTCCAAGTGAATGAGCGACGCCGAGCGGCGGAGCCGGGCGAGGTGCCGGGTGCGCATGAAGATGCGGCCGGCGTAGGCCCGGAGCGTCTCGTAGACGCCGTCCCCATAGAGAAAGCCGTGATCGAAGACCGAGACGACGGCGTCCTTCTCCTCGACGAATCGGTCGTTCAGATAAATCCACATGGTTTTATGCGAAGAGCATATGGCGTATGGCTAATAGCTGATGGCAAGAACTTGGCGGAGTACGTTGTTCGGCCATGAGTGATTCTGGCTCTTACCATCGGCCATAAGCTATAAGCCATTAGCTCTGAGGGCCTCCAGGAGCGCTTCGGCCTTGAACAAGGTTTCCTCGTACTCCCGCCCGGGGTCTGAGTCCGCCACGATGCCGGCGCCCACCTGCAGATAGGCGTGTTCCCGCGCCAGCACCAGCGTCCTGATGAGGATGTTCAGGTCCAGCTCGCCGGCCCAACTGATGTAGCCGAGCGAGCCGGTGTACGGTCCCCGGCGGACGGGCTCCAGCGCCTCGATGAGCTCCATGCAGCGGATCTTCGGCACCCCGGTGATGGTCCCGCCGGGAAACAGCGCGCGGATCGCATCGAGCCCGTCCCGGTCGGGGCGCAGCTCCCCGGCGATGTTGGAGACGATGTGCATGACGTGGGAATACCGTTCGATCGCCATGAACTCCTCGGGCCGCACGGTGCCGTAACGGCAGACCCGCCCCAGGTCGTTTCGCTCCAGGTCCACGAGCATGAGATGCTCGGCTCGCTCCTTGGTGTTGCCGAACAGCTCCACCGACAGAGCTTGGTCCTCAGCCGGTGTCCGGCCGCGCGGCCGGGTACCCGCGATCGGGCGCGTCTCCACGCGGCGGCCCTCCAGCTTCACGAGGCGCTCCGGGGACGAGCTGACCAATGTGATGCCGTCGAACTCCAGGAGCGCGGCGAACGGCGAGGGATTCACGGCGCGCAGGCGAGCGTACAGCTCGCGCCCGCAACGCGGGTTGAGCCCATGCGCGCTGGAGATGGAGAACCGGTGCGAGAGGTTCGCCTGGTAGATATCGCCGGCCGCGATGTACTCCTGGCACGCGCGCACCCGCGCCATGTAGGCGTCCCGGGTTTGATCGGGCTGGATCACGAGATCGGGGCAGGCAGCCTCGCGGGGGAGATTCGTCCCCAGCGTCGCCTCCAGCGCCGCGAGGCGTTCGCAGCCTTCCCGATAGAGCTTGTCGCGGGGTTCCCCGAGCAGACGCTCGATCGGCGGGGAGAAGATCAGATGCATCGCCCGGTCCCGATGGTCCAGCGCGGCGAGCAGCTCGACGAACGCGAACTCGATATCAGGGGCCTGGAGATCGTCGGCGGCCAGGGCGGGCAGGGATTCGAACCGCCGGACGAGGTCGTAGCTGAAATAGCCGACCGCGCCCCCGAAGAACGGGGGCAGACCGGGGGGCCGCTCGAGACGCGACGCCCGCAGCAGGCCGGCCAGCGCCGCAAAGGGATCGCCGTCGTGGACCGTCGTGCGGGCTCTGGTCCGCAGCTCGTACCGCGCGCCGCGTCCGGCCAGCACGAGATAGGGGTCGGCTCCCAGGAACGAGTAGCGCGAGACGACCGGGTCGCCCTTGCCGCTCTCCAGGAGGAACGACGGCCGCTCCGGCACGGCGATGCGCCGGTACAGCTCGCAGGCATCGGCCGCGGGAAGCGGGGCCGAGCGCGCGAGCGGCCCCGGCCGCTCCTCGTTCAGAAACTGCGCGCGCGACGGTCGCTGCATGACGTTGGTTGTACCACAAGAAAGAGACAGGAGGCCACCGGGTCGGCGCCTTGCTTTTTCCTGAATGCGGTCCTAGCATCTGAGCCTACGAAAACCCCCACGAGGAGGGACCATGCGACAGCTCGCGGTCGGCTTCCGCGCCATCACATGTCTCGCCATTGCCCTGGGCTCATTCAGTTTTGCGGCGGAGCCGTCGCTGGAGCCGGTCCGCGGAGTCGGCTGCTATGCGTACGGGGACGAGGACACGCCGGCCAAGGCCAAGAAGGCGGCCCTGGCGCTGGCGCAGGAGCAGGCGGTCAAGAGCTACCGGGTCTATGTCCAGGCGTCGTCCACCGTGAAGAACTTCCAACTGGAAGAGGACCTGATCCAGAGCGCCAGCGCGGGGATGCTCCAGGAGGTGCAGATCGAGAAGCAGGAGGAGAAAGGACGGGAAATCTGCGTCACCCTCACGGCGAAGCTGAGTCCTACCAAAATCGAAGACCTGATCCAACA
>CAYJUM010000119.1:0-4054 GCA_964373355.1 uncultured Nitrospirales bacterium
GCTGGGGCTCCGGCATCTGCGCCAGGAGAATAAAATTACCTCCCTTCTCCGCCGCCGCGCGGTACCGCGGCTCGTTGTAGATCCGCGCTGCTTCGAGCATGGCGTCGATCATGTCGGCGATGGTGTTGTCGTTGAACGTATAGTTGCCCCGATAGTCGGGCCCCGGCCAGGTCCGGGACCACGAATCCGGATAACTGGCCTGCTTGATCGGAAACTTCTCGGGGTCGGGAAAGCGAAAATAGCGCTGGGGCCAGGCGCCGTTCGGATACTGGGCCCGGATGAGCTGGTCGAGCGCGTAGCGGCTCGCCTCGTGGATCTTCGGATCCTGGAAGCCCAGCTCGCGGTCCACCCGCATCATCAGCCGCATCCCCGCCTGGGTCACGTTGTCGTCGAGCGTGGTGTAGCCGCCGGCCGCCGAAGTTCCAACGGCGCAATTGCCATCGACCCGGTAAGGCTGCTTTTTTCGCTTCTCCGGGTCGAACTCGATGTAATAGTCCCAACCGCCGGAGCAATGCTGGCCCTCGACCATCGTCGAAGCAACCTCCCGCGCCGCTTCCAGGTAGTAACGGTCGCCCGTGGCTTCGTAAGCCGAGAGGTAAGCCATCCCGACAATCGGGGTTCCCTCGCGCTGGACTTCGACCTGGTGGGGCGTTTCCGACTGTTCGGATCGCCCGTAGCTCAGGTCTGCCGTGTAGGCGAAGTGGTAGCCGCCGTGGGTCGAGACCTTCGTCCGGTAAAACTCCACGGCCTTGCGCAGCGCCCGTGAGACTTCCTCCCGCGAAGGGCGCCCCTGGCCCTTCAACTCCGCCGGCGCCAGACCCAGACTGATGGCTGCTACAACGATCGTCACGTACCTGACTCGCATGAAACCTCCCGGCCCCATAGGCTACCACTGCCGGGGGGGCGGCGCGTGTTATTGCCTTTCCATGACGATTGTCTGCTCGACCTCGCCTTCCTGGCTGGCGAGATGCCGGATGACCGTCATCGTCTTGCCATCCGGAGCGAGGGTCCATTTTTCGCGTATCCGGACCTCCGTCTCGTTGAAGGTCCCCTTGGAGTCGAGTACCAGGTTGTTGCCCTCCCACCGGGCCGACGTTGCCACCTTGAAGGGAGCTCCACGGAAGGTGTGGACGCACTCGGTCCCGTCGGTGGTGCAGCTCAAGGACCTGCTGCTCTCGCCCTGCCGGTTTGTTTGCGTCGAGGTGACCTTGAGGCTCGGGTCTTTATGATCGATCCGATCGGTCCGGCTCAGGGGCGCGGGCAACGGGCCGAAGTCGCTCTTGGCCAGATTCACTTTCCACTCGCCGCTGAAATCCGGCTTGGGATCGGCCCCGGCCGCCGGCGCCACTGCGGCCAGCGCGAATACCAGCGTGGCAATGAGCGCGCCCCGCCGGGACCTTCCTGGTATCCACCGGCGCACGGCCTGGCAATACTCCTGGTAAGCTGCCCCGAACTTATCTTTCAAGGTGGGCTCTTCGTAGAGGACAACGACCAGGTGAAACAGAAGAAACCACGCCAGACACAAGATGAGAATCGAAATCGAGTGGAGGTAAAGGCCGAAGCCGACAAGCACGGTCCCTCCGCCGATGTACATCGGATTGCGAACATACCTGTAAGGCCCGACGGCGACGAATTCCCTGGGAGCGTCGAACAGAGCGGGGGTTCCCCGCCCTCTGACAGCAAAAGTTCCCACGCACAAGACCGCCAGAAGCCCTCCCAGCGCCATGAAACTCGTCCCGAGCGTCCCGGCCCACGCCGGTAATACGACACCGAAACCCACATCAAAACCACGGACACCCAAGGCAACCCAGCCCCACAGAAGCGCGAAGCAAGCCATGTAACTGAAACCTCTCAACGCGATGAACAATGTCCTCATTGGATCTCCTCCCGGAAAATGCCCTATCCGGCAATTTCCAAAACCTCGTTGAAGAAACCGACCAGGTACTTCCAGGCCAGGTAATAAACGACCAGAACGACGGGAAAGCCCAGGGGAAAGGCAGCCGCGAGAAACGCGGGGATGGCGAATCCCAGGGCCCGCGCGATCGCGAATCCGAGCGGCGCCAGCAGAAAGGGAAGGATCGCGCCATGGAACCCGATGGGGAGCCGGCGCGGGCGGAGCGCAACGTGGAGGATGTTCCAGACACCCCAAAGGTTGGGAACCACGGCCATCGGGAACACGATGATTCGCTCGATCGGCATCCGCACGTGGTAGACAAAATGGGCCATACAGAAGAAAGTCAGAATGACCAGCAGAAACAAAGTGGGGACGGCGATCCCCGCCATGTAAGCGCGAAGATAAGGTTTTTCGTATTTGTTTACCATCCTGAAAGGCCCGTAAATTCAGGCTGATAGAGATTTCTCTGGACAAAAGGCGCCGTTTCGGCTACCGTAGGGTGGATGAGAGCATCCGGAGGGCAGCAGCAGCGAAAAGAGCAGCCTGAGTTGATCGAGTTTGTTCGCCAGCAAGAACTGGACCGGGCGCAGCAGCAGATCAAAGAGCAGCAACGGAAGATTGAACGGCTCGAGCAGGAAAACGAGCGGCTGCGGAAAGAATTGGAAGCGGCCCTGCGAGCCAGTAAGCGCCAGGCCGCGCCGCACTCCCGTGGAGAACTAAAGGTCAACCCGAAGCGCCCGGGCCGCAAGCCAGGCCCTGACTACGGTCGGCAAGCCTGCCGCCCTACCCCCTCATGCATCGGGGAACAGATCCGTGTTCCGCTGCCGGAGCAGTGCCCGCATTGCGGAGGTGGCGTAGAGTTTCAGCGCAGCGAACCGCAATATCAGGAAGAGATTGTGCGGCGCACGGTGGTGCGCCGCTTCGATATTGCCGTGGGCTGCTGCCGCCGTTGTGGCCGCCGGGTGCAGGGGCGGCATCCGCTGCAGACCTCGGATGCGGTGGGCGTGGGCGCGGTGCAAATCGGGCCGGAGGCCTTGGCGCTGGCGGCCATCCTCAACAAACAGATGGGGGTGTCGTTGGGACACACGCGGCAAGTGTTGGCCTATGGGTTCGGCCTGCAGGTGAGCTGTGGAGGGCTGTGCCGGGCGTTGGCGCGCTTGGCCCGTCGAGCGGCACCCACTTACGCAGCGCTGGTGCAAACCGCGAGACAGGCGGTAGTGAACGCGCCCGACGAGACCGGCTGGCGGGTGGGGGGCCGCCTCCAGTGGATGCATGTGGCCGTGAGCGCGCAGGTGACCGTGTATGCCATTCTGCCGGGACGAGGATACGAGCAGTCGGTGGTGATTCTGGGGGCAGACTACCAGGGTTTTCTGGTGCATGACGGATGGGCGCCCTATTATCGATTTGCCATGGCGTTCCATCAAAGCTGCTTGCGGCATCTGCTGGCGCGGTGCAAAGAGATGGCGCAGATCGCCTCCCCGGCGGCGGCCGCCTTCCCGTTGGCGGTGAAGGATCTGCTCCAGACCAGCTTGCAGGTGCGGGATCGGTATCTGCAAGACGAGATCTCCGAGCATGGTTTACGGAGCGCCACCGGACGGCTGGAAGCGAAACTGGACAGGATGTTGGAGAAACACTATCACAATCCGGCGAATCGCCGCCTGGCACATCATCTCGAACATGAACAGCCTTTTTTGTTCACCTTTCTACACTGTCCGGGTTTGGATGCGACCAACCATGAAGCGGAGCGGGCCATCCGGTGGATGGTGATTGCGCGCAAGGTGTGGGGCGGCAACCGGACCTGGGCGGGAGCCCAGACTCAGCAGATCCTGGTCAGCGCGCTCCGCACCTGTTGGCAGCAGGACAAAGACCCCTTTTCGCGTATCGTGTTGTTATTGCGCTCGCCCGGAACCGAAATCCTAGACATTGTACCGGGCGCGGGTTAGACCGCGCCTACTACGACAACCAACCACCGCTCATGCGACGCTTCCGCGATGCGGAACCGCCGACCCTTGTAAACACCTCAGCCCAGGACAGAGACTCGCAGGGCTCTCCCAGCCAGCCTCACCTTTTTGCGCTGCCTGGAGGTAGGCCCGGTAAATAAATACTGCTGGCTAATCTTCGGGAGGTCATAAATCCAGTTCACATTCACGATGTGGGTGC
>CAYJUM010000120.1:0-3993 GCA_964373355.1 uncultured Nitrospirales bacterium
GCAAAGCGAAGCATCGGGGGTCCGGGCGGCTAGGGGCCTCGGCTCCGCGTCATCCGCCAAACTTGACCACGACCTCATGTTCATAAGGCTGTTCATAAGGCTTGACGGGACTGGGGGTTCATGCTAGACTACGGCCCGCGTGGAGGATTTGTGGATACGCCCATCCTGCGCATGCCAGTGGCACCCCGTAGCTGTCCTGTCCGGTTTCCCTGGGGGGATCAATGTCGCGGAACGAACGTGATGTGGAGCGAACGCGCCAGGTACACGACTCCTGCGGGGGTGACGTTCTTGTTGCTGATCGCATCCCAGGCCGCAGTCGCCGAGGTCCCCCGTCGAGAAGAGGCGATGGCCTATCGGACGCAGGGCTACGAACGCCAACTGCGGGGCGACCGGGCCGACGCGATCTCCTGGTATCGAAAAGCGGTGGAGATCGATGCATCCTACGCGGTTCCTCTGAATGATCTCGGCATCCTGCTCGAGGCCGAGGGACGCCTTGAGGAGGCGGTCCAGGTCTATGAGCGGGCGCTCCGCGTGCAGCCGGATTACCTGGCCGCGCACGCCAACCTCGCCATGCTCTATGAACGTCTTGGGGAGCAGGAGAAAGCGGTCTACCACTGGCTCAAACGCTCCCAAGGCGGCGAGCCGAACGACCCTTGGACAGATTTGGCGGAGCGCCGCTTGATCGCGTTGGGGGCGCTCAAGGCTCCTGCCGCGACGGAGACGCCACCCATGCCGGCGGTTGTCCGGCACACCCTGATGCCTCAAGATAACCCCCACGGCGCTCGTCAGAAGACGCTGCCTGCGCCGACCCCTGCGAGCGAGCCGGCGGAGAAGCCGCCGTCGGTTTCCCCGGTGGTAGAGCGGGAGTTTCACACGCAGGCACGATCGCTGGACGCGTTTCGAACCCTGACGGAGGACCAGCGCCAGTGGCCCTGAGCCGGACAGTGCCAGCGGATTGCGTTGCCCGTGGAGCCCACCGACAGCTCGAGCACCCGTAACGATTCGCACGCCTCGCGTCATTCCGATCGTCATCCCGCTGATGACCATCGCCACGTAGAGTTCAGTTCAACACCGCACTCAACACCACAGCCGCACAGCATGGCCCCAGTAACACAGAGACGTCTCGTCGGGAAGTGTGCGGTGTTTCTGTGGGATTCCGTGTCTCTGTGGTGTCATCGGGGGTGTTGAAACAGCCTGTAGGGTTTGGCTCCCTGGAACGTTCGCTTCGAGAAATGCCTGCAGGATGCGCGAAGTTTTTCTGATCGATGGAACCGCCTTTTGCTACCGGGCCTTCTACGCCGTGCGCGCGCTCAGCACCTCGGACGGCCGCCCCACCAATGCGGTGTATGGGTTCGCCATCATGCTCCAGGCCCTTCGGGAGCGCCGCCGTCCACCCTACCTCGCCGTGGCGTTCGATGTCGGCAAGCCGACCTATCGGCATCGGCAGTTCGCAGCCTACAAAGCCCAGCGGAAGCCGATGCCCGAGGCGCTCATCCAGCAGCTGCCGCTGATCAAACGGCTCCTGCAGACCTACCGGATTCCGGTCTTCGAGCAGGAAGGGTACGAGGCGGAGGACGTGCTGGCGACCATCGCCGAGCAGGTCGCCGATGACGAGACCGAGGTGTTCCTGGTGACCGAGGACAAGGACGCGCTACAGCTCGTGAATGCGCACATCAAGGTCTACAATCCGCACAAGGCAGACACCGTGTTGGATGCGGCGGCGGTCCAGGCCAGGTACGGGGTCCGGCCGGAGCAGATGGTGGACCTTATGGCGTTGATGGGCGATCAGATCGATAACATCCCCGGCGTGCCGGGCATCGGGGAGAAGACGGCGTCCGAACTGCTTCAACGCTTCGGGACGCTGGAGCGTCTGTATGCGCATCTCGATGAGGTCACGCCCGAAGCGCGTCGCAAGAGCCTCGAGGCCGCCCACCAGCAAGTGGAGCTGGCGCGGGAGCTGGCCCGCATCAACCGGCGCGCCCCGCTTCGCGTGACCCTCGACGGGCTGCGCGTTCAGGAGCCGGACTGGCGAGGCCTGCGCGCCGTGTTTCGGGAACTGGAGTTCAAGCGGTTGCTGCAGGCCCTCGAGACCGAGGCGCCGGCTCCCCTGACGTCATCGGTCACCACCCACGTCCTGGCGGATGCGCGTGAGATCGACGGATGGCTTCGCCGGGTCGCGCAGCGAGGAGCGCAGCCCTCGGCCGTCCTGGGCTGGCCGGGCCGATGGGGTGAGACCGTTTCAGCGGGCCGTCTCCTCGAGACGGTGCTGGTGAGCGTCGCCGCTGGCCCCGAGGAGGCGTGGGTCTTCGAGCTGAGCCTGGCGTCGCTGGGGAGTCCGCACGGGCAACGATTCGCGGCGTGGCTTGGCAACACCGGCTCGCCCAAAGTCAGCCATGATGCCAAAACGACCATGCGACTGCTCGGGGAGCTGGGGGTGATCCTGAAGGGCCTCTCCGGCGACACGATGCTGGCGGCCTACCTCCTGAATCCGGCGCGGACAACCCAGCGTCTCAGCGATCTCGCGGACGAGCACCTGGGGCAGCCCCTGGTGGCGCTGCCCCGGGCTGGAGCGGCTGCGGGCTTGCCGTCCGAGGATGGCGTCAGCGGGCGGCCGCTGGATCGCGAGGCCCTGAAGCCCTTCGGGGCGTACGCCGCAGCCGTGCTGCCGCTCCATGAGCGGCTCCTGGCAGACCTGCAGGCCGCGCAGCTCCTCACCCTCTATACCGACCTGGAGCTGCCGCTGGTGGACGTCCTGGTCCACATGGAGGCGCACGGGGTTGCGGTCGACTTGGACCACCTCGCCGGTCTCCGGGCCTCTATGGACGCCGATCTGGCGCGTTTGACTCAAGAGATCTATCGTTTGGCCGGCTGTGTCTTCAACCTCAACTCTCCGAAGCAGCTCGCCCGCGTCCTCTTCGAACGGCTGCAGTTGCCCATCGTGAAGCGGACCAAGACCGGCCCCTCGACGGACAGCGAGGTCTTGCGCCAGCTCGCCGCCCGGCACCCGCTGCCGGATCGCCTCACGCAGTACCGGGAGCTCTCCAAGCTGGTCTCGACCTACGTGGACGCCCTGCCTGCGCTCGTGGCGCCTCGCACCCGTCGCATTCATACCTCGTTCAACCAGACCGCGACGGCGACCGGCCGGCTGTCCTCCAGCGAGCCGAATCTGCAGAACATCCCGATCAAGACCGAGCTGGGGCGGTCGATCCGCAGGGCGTTCGTGCCCGGTGCGCCGGACGGCGTCCTGGTCGCCGCCGACTATTCCCAGATCGAGTTGCGCATCCTCGCCCACCTGTCCCGGGACGAGCGGCTGATCGAGGCGTTCAGCCACGGAGCGGACATTCACCGGCTGACCGCGTCGTTGATCTACGGGATCCCGGAACCCGAGGTCCGGCCCGAGCAGCGCAACGCGATGAAGGCGATCAACTACGGGATCCTCTACGGGATGTCGGCGCACGGGTTGTCGAAAGAGCTTAGTACCGGGATCGAGGAGTCGCAGGCGTTTATCGACGCGTACTTCGACCGGTACCCCAAGGTTCGCGCGTACCTGGATGCGCAGATCGCCGGCGCCAAGCGGGACGGGTTCGTCCAGACCCTGTTGGGCCGCCGACGGTACATCCCGGAGGTCGGCAGCCCCGATCCCGCGGTCCGGCAGTTCGGCGAGCGCATGGCGGTCAACGCCCCGATCCAGGGCACCGCCGCCGATTTGATCAAGCGGGCGATGATCCAGATGGCCCCGGCCCTCCGCGAGGAGCGTCTAGAAAGTCGCATGGTCTTGCAGGTGCATGACGAGCTGGTGTTTGAGAGCCCCCGCCGCGAGCTCCCGCCACTGGTCGCCCTGGTGCGCCGTGTCATGGAGGGGGCGATCACGCTCCGGGTCCCGCTGGTGGTGACCGTCAAGGCCGGTCCGAATTGGCTCGACCTCACCCCTGTCTAATGCAGGCGTCAGACCACAGACCACAGACCACAGACCACAGACCACAGACCACAGAC
>CAYJUM010000121.1:0-3981 GCA_964373355.1 uncultured Nitrospirales bacterium
CAAGACGTGACCCCTCCATTGCTGGGAGCAGCTCACGATGCGCCACAGCCTCCGCCAATTCGCGGCTCTGGCAGCTTGCCTCCGGTTGCCGGCGCAAGCCCGGCGCATCGTGGGCCTTTCATGACCGCCGACGGCGCTGCCGTCGGTGTTTTGCAGCAGCTTCCATAAGTCTGTCGTCATGGGAAAGAAACTCGGCGTCCCCCCGATCAAGGATCTCGGCATAGGACGCCAGGTGAATGGCGTCCATGCCGCGAAGGACGTATTTGACCGCCAGGGTCCCTGCGCGCACGTAAACGGGTGCGCCAAGGAGCACGGTGAAGAAGCGAGCCCATGTCTCGCGGAATCGATCCAGGACCGCTTCGAACTCGCCCTTGGTCAGCGCCCCTTCACGATAACGCCTGGCGACCGCCGCGTGCGCCTCGGGATACGCGATGACCGAGGTTGCAACGACGTCGGCCAACTCCACCCGCGATTGGACCTCGCTGGTTCCCGGTTCTTCCACGTATAGCTTGAGGAGGCTCGACGTGTCCAGGTAGAGAATCATCCGCGATCTTCCACGACCGCGTCAGCCAGCGCAGCAGAACCCTTCCGAAGCCTCAGTGGCCGGACTTTCGGCTTGCCCCCATGCCATTCCGCCAGCCCTTCCTGCGTCAGGGCCTGAGCGACACGCTCCCCTTCCGGGACGGCGGCGCCGGACAAAGTGGCCACAGAGCGACGACGGTCAAGGATTCGGATCGTCTCTCCTTTTTTGGCGAGGCGGACGTACTCGCTGAGCTTCGCCTTCAGCGTGGCAATATTGACGGTGCGCATCGTTCCTCCGCTTATGGTCATGAAGCGTTATGCCAGATGACCAACTTCGTGTCAAGCCGTCCGGGAGTAAGGTTTTTGCTCCCCCGCGAGGGGAGAGGAGAAAGGAGAGGGGATGAGGGTTTTGTTCGGGCCGTCATTCCTGCTACAATCCTTCTCGCTCCGAGAGGGAACCTATGCGTCTCACCCGCTTTCAGCTTGTGACTACCCTTGCTGCCTGGACTCTGATTACCGGGACAAGCGCGGCGAGCCCACCCGCCCCGCCCGAGGTCTGGGTGGAGGCGGAGGGCGTGGTGGCGTTCGGGCAGGACACCACGCTCGAGGCGGCACAACGCGGCTCGCTGGATGCCGCCAAGCGCCTGGCGGTGGAAAAGGCCGTGGGCACGTTCGTGATAGGGTCCACGGTGGTGCGGAATTTTCAATTGGCGGACGATCTCGTCCACGCCATCAACCGCGGCGTGGTCGTCGAACACCAGATTCTCGGGCAGGGTATAAATGACCTGAAGGGCAGCGGGCTGCTGTATCAGACCCGGATCAAGGCCAAGGTGCGCGCGATCCCTGCAGAGCGGCGGGGCAGCTTCGTCGTGACCGTGGACCTGAATAGGCTGTCCTTCATGGACGGCGATGAAGCCCGGCTCCGGATTCTGTCGTCGGAGGACGGCTATCTTTACATTTTCAACGTGACGCAGGACGAGCACATCACGGTCCTCGCCCCGAACCGCTACGTGCCGGAGACGAAGATCCAGGGGGGGAACGAGTATTTTTTCCCGAACGACTCCCTGCAGGCCAAGGGGGTGAAGCTGAAGACCTGGGTGCTTCCCGGCCGGAAGCAATCGGTCGAGAAGATCAAGGTCATCGTCACGCGCAAGCCGGTGAGCCTGCTGAAGGGAAAGGTCGCCGAGGGGATCTATCCCGTCTCCGGGGTCTTCCAGGAATTCAAGCCGAACGAAACCGCGTTTCTGACGGATCTCCTCCGGGTGCTGAGCCTGCTCGATCCCGCCGAGTGGGCCGAGGCCACGGCCGTCTATGAGGTCCGCAAGAAGTGACCCGCCTCTGCGGGCGTGCGATCATGCCTCGCGATTGAAAAACGCCGCTGTCCGACCCTTCGTCAACCGTCCGCCATTCCCGTTCCGTGTCACACGTTCCATGGCCGTCGCCGAGAGATGGTGCATTCCGCCGTTCCGCCCCACCTCCAAGATGAGCGTCGAGCCCGGCTTGACCCGGCAGTGCCGGGCGAGACGCAGCGGCGGGCGCTGGAGCGGATCGGAGAGCCGGCCTGTGCTCGCAAACAGGGCGGTCCCGTCGGCCATATCCAGCAGTTGCCACGACAAGGCCACGCCGGTGTCCTCCCGGGTCCCGCCGATCGAGGCCGCGGCGGGAATCCAGCCGGTCAGCTCCCCCACGACCACGGCCTTGGCGCCCGCACGCAGGCCAGCCACCGGGGAATACCATGAAAGCGCGCTCTTGGAGGAAGGTGACCAGTGCCGAGGCAGGGAGCTTCTCCCCTGGACGAGGGGGAAATCCAGATTGTGGACGTTACTTACCGCCTGGCCGCGCGGAGGGAGGCCAGCAAGGACTCCGCGGACTGCAGCTCTTCCTGGGAGAGCGGCGCCTGTCCGAAACGGACCCGGCAATACAGATCGGTCACGCCACGGACGCCGCGCCCTGCGACGGACCATCGGTCGGCGACGAAGCCCGCGAACTCCATCGGAGTCATGGCGGGAGCCTTCCGAAGCCCCCGGGTCTCCAGCAGCTTGAGCATCCGCACGTACAACCGGACCGCCGCCTGCTGCCGTCCGCTCAAGGCCGTGACCGACCGCCGGGTCAGCCGGCGCCAGACGAGCAACACGGTGAGGAGCAGGACCACGACGACCGGCATCCAGGACATTCCCCGCGGCAGCTTCGGAACCGCGGGCGCCCCGGCATGGAACGACACGCGGCTCAACGCCCGGTCAACGGCGGCCCGGACCAAGGCCGTGATCCGCCCGGCCGAGGCGAACCATTCGACGACCTGCGCCCGGAGGGTGTCGCCCCGCTCGCGCACGCCCTGGGCGAGCCGCACCTGATCGCCCAGGCTGTATTGGATGACGTAGCGGTACCATCGCAACCGGACGGAGTCCACGATCCGGCCGGCCATCGCCAGGAGCGGATTCGGCGGGGCGGCCGCAATGTTGGGCGTCGGATCGAAGACGATCCAGCCGGACTGCGGGAAGAAGACCTCCACCCAGGCGTGCGCGTCCTGCTGCCGGACGGTGTAGTAGCCGCCGAAATCGTTCCACTCGCCGATCAAGAATCCGGTGACCAGGCGCGCCGGAATGCCCAGGGTCCGCAGCATCAACACCATCGCCGAGGCATAGTGCTCGCAATAGCCGGTCTTCCGCACGAACAGGAATTCCTCGACCGGGTTCTCGGAACTGTCGGTGCCCACGTCCAGGCTGTACCGGTACGAGTCCCGGAGGAACCGCTCCAGCAACGCGGCGCGTTCGTAGGCCGTCGTGGCGCCGATCGTTGCGGCCCGCGCCAGGTTCGCCATGCGCTGGCTCGACCGCGGCACGCCCAGGTAGTCCTCCTTGATGGTCTTAGGATAGGCCAATCCGGTCGCCACACGCTCGTCCTCCCGGAGCCGGCTGAGGGTGGAAAAGGCCGTGTACTGAAAGCGGCTGGCCGACCGGTCGGGCAGGGACAGGCCGCCCATGGCATCCACCTGGATCGTGTTGAAATTCCCCCTGATCGAGTGGACGAACGAGACGCCGAACAGCACCGTGGTGTCCAGCGCCTCGATCATAATGTCCTGCCGGAGGCCCGCGGTCCGGCTCGATGCGATCCGGAAATCCCCGGACGGCCACCGATCGAGCGAGTGGCGGCGGAAACTGTTGGCCCAGGACCGGCCGTCGTAGAGATCATAGGCCATGCCGCGGAGATACAGGCGTTCGGCGTACATCCGGTCGGGAATGGGGCCTTTGATGTCCGGAAATTCCACGCGCATCACGATCGTGGGATCGAGTTTGATCGCCCCGATGACCCCGAGATTCACGCGCTCGGAAAATCCCGCGGTCCGGATGAAGTTCATCCGGTTGTTGTGCAGGAACCCGACGCCGATCCGAGGGATCAGGAAGAAGATGACGACCGTCAGGCAGAACGCGCTGACCGCGATCCCGTTCGTGGTCCAGAAGA
>CAYJUM010000122.1:0-3779 GCA_964373355.1 uncultured Nitrospirales bacterium
GAGGGCAGGGGATTTGAACCCCCGACCCCGACGTTGCGAACGTCGTGCTCTCCCAGCTGAGCTAGCCCCCCACCTATTCCTTGGCTCCTCTTTAGCGTGCCGGCCTCGTCACGCGCGCGACGCGCGCGACTGGCCGGCCCGCGCGACTGGCCAGTCTCGCGCGACCTAGTCTACCAACTCTCCTGCGCGCTTGTACATCCGCCACGTGCCCCTAGCCCCTCGCCCGGTCTTCAATTCATCGAATCGGCCAGGCCCCACTCCGTCACAGCCCGCTCATTGATGATCCGCAAGAACCGGGGGCGCAGGACCAGCTCGAACACCCCGTCCTTGCCGGGAAACAGCTCCAGGATCTCGGCGCGCGTGCGCTCGATCAGCTCGTGAGCGGTCTGAAGAGACAAGGAGCCATACCGCAACTGATACGACGTCAGGTCCACGCGCAACCGCAGCTGCGACATGCGCACCTGCTCCTCCCGACTGTCGAACGGGTAGGCCATCGCTATCGCACGATCCGCACGCGCCGGCCCTCGATTCTGAGGCGGCCATCCACATAGAGCTGAAGCGCCCGCGGATAGAGCCGGTGCTCCTCCACGAGAATTCTCGCCGCCAGCGTCTCCGGGGTGTCGTCCTCCTGGACGGGCACCGTGGATTGCAGAATGATCGGGCCCTCATCCACCCCCTCGGTGACGAAATGCACGGTGCAGCCGGCCACTTTGGCGCCCCATTCCAGGGCCTGCTTCTGCGCCTCGAGGCCGGGAAACGCGGGCAGCAGCGAGGGATGGATGTTCATCATTTGATACCGGTAGGCCTGGGTGAGGACCGGCGTCACGATGCGCATATAGCCGGCGAGGGCGACGAGCCCCACGTCGTGTTTCCGCAAGACCTCCAGGAGCTGCTGATCGTAGGCCTGCCGGCCCTCCGGCTGCCCCGCAAACGGTTTGGGATCCACAAAGACGTCCGGAATGTCGTGCTGCCGGGCGCGCTCCAGGGCCTGCGCGTCCTGCTTGTTGCTGACGACCACGGCGATGTCGGCGCGCAGCATGCCGGCCTCGTGCGCGTCGATGATGGCTTGCAGGTTCGACCCGCGGCCTGAGGCCAGGACGCCGATGCGGAGCCTACCGGGCATAGTCCACCCGAGCCCCGCTCGCGCTGGCTGCGATGATCTCGCCGATGCGGTGGGCCTGCTCGCCGAGTTTCGGGGCCTTGGCCAGAATCCCGTTGGCATGCTCCGGGGCCACCACCAACGCCAGGCCGATGCCCATGTTGAAGACCCGGTACATTTCCTCTTCCGCCACGCCGCCCCGCTGTTGTAAGACGGCAAAGATAGGCGGGACCGGCCAGGAGCCGATGCGGATGCGCGCCCGGCAATTGGCCGGAAGAATACGCGGGAGGTTCTCGGTCAGGCCGCCGCCCGTGATGTGGGCGATGCCTTTGACGGGAAACTCGGCGGCGAGCGCGAGGACCTGCTTCGCATAGATCCGCGTCGGGGTGAGGAGGGTCTCGCCGAGGGATTGCGCGAGCTCTGGCAGCTTGCTGGTGATCGTGAGCCCGCCGTCCTCCAGCAGAATCCGCCGCGCCAGGGAAAACCCATTACTGTGCAAGCCGCGGGAGGCCAGGCCGATCACGACATCGCCGGCTTGGATGGTCTTGCCGTCGATGATGCGGCCGCGCTCCACCACGCCCACGGCAAAGCCCGCCAGATCGTACTCGCCTTTGCCGTAGAACGACGGCATCTCGGCGGTCTCGCCGCCGATCAAGGCGCATCCGGCCTGCCGGCAGCCCTCGGCCACCCCGGCCACGACGGCCTCGGCCTTGGCGACTTCCAGCGTGCCGCACGCGAAATAATCCAGAAAGAACAGCGGCTCGGCGCCGCTGACCACTATGTCGTTCACGCACATGGCCACCAGATCGATGCCGACGGTGTCGTGCCGGTCCATGAGGAAGGCGATCTTGAGCTTCGTGCCCACGCCATCGGTCCCCGAGACCAGGACCGGATCGGTGTACCCGGAGGGAACGCGAAACAGCCCGCCGAAGCCGCCGAGATCGGTCAGGACTTCCGGACGAAAGGTGGAGCGCACGAGCGGCGTGATCTTGCGGACGAGCTCGTTGCCGGCGGTGAGGTCGACGCCGGCCTGTCGGTAGGTGGTCATGCCTTCACGTGTTGAGTGATGAGTGTTGAGTGATGATAGATGGCGCGATGATACAAGAGGCCTGCGTGTGGGTCAACGGACGAGTTCGACCAGCGTCTCGAGATGCGCCGTCTGCGGGAACATGTCGAAGGGGTGCACGCGGGCGATCCGGTAGCCGCCGGCGCAGAGCCGGCCGAGGTCCCGCGCGAGCGTGGGCGCGTCGCACGAGAGATAGAAGAGACGGGGAAACCGGAGGCGCACGAGCGACTGCACGCACTCGGGGCTGAGGCCCGTCCGGGGCGGGTCCACGATCCCCGCGTCGTAGTCGTCCGGCTTCACGCTTTCGAGCATGGCCTCGGCGCGCCGCGGCCGAAAACGTGTCCGGCCGATATGGTTGACCTTCGCCGCATGCCGCGCATCGGCCAGCGCGTACGGGTTCGCCTCCACTTCCGTGACCAGCGCCCCGTGCCGCGCGAGCGGCAGGCCGAGGGTCCCGATCCCTGCGTACAATTCCAGCACCCGGATGCCGCTCTTTCCCGGGAACGCGGCGCCCACCCAATCGGTCAAGGTGCGCGACAGGGTCTCGTTCAAGGCCCAGTTGGCTTGCGCAAACGACCGGTCGCTGATCCGGAACAGGAGGTCGTCGAACCGGTCGGCGATCCAGTCCTGGCCTTCGACGATTCGCGGCCTGCGCTCGCCCTGCCGCGCCGTCACGACCTGGCCCACGATATTCGGGATCCCGCTCCCCAGCGCGAACAGGGCGCGGCTCGCCTCTTGTTGCGCTGGACTTGGCCGTGGCGCGCGCGCAGGCCGCCGAGCGTGCGTGGCGTGTCCGGCGCGCCCCGGTGCGCCGATGCGATAGATCAGCAGGGTGGAGCGGAATGCCAGCGAGTGCCGGAACTCCACCGATTCGAGCTCAACCGGAAGCCGCGGCAGGGTTCCGAGCCGTTCGTCCACTTGGAGGATAATCGTCCGGAGCGCCTCGGGGACAAGCAGGCAGCCGGCGGCCGCCACGGGCTGATCGGTGCCTTCGCGGTGCAAGCCCAACCTGAACCGCTTCTCCTGGGTGAAGACCGCCAGGCGCACCGCGTTCCGGTACCCGAATGGGCTGGGAGAAGGGATGACGGCGGGAATGTCGGCGATGGCGAGCTTGCCGATGCGGTGCAACGTCTCTTTCAGGATCTCGGCCTTCTGGACGAGCTGCGCGTCATAGCGCAGGTGCTGGAACTGGCAACCGCCGCAGATGTCGTACACCGGGCAGGGAGGCGCGACCCGGTCCGGTGATGCGACCAGTACGTCGCTGACCGTGGCATCCTGGAACCCCTTGTGCTGCGTTCCACCGACGATCGTCACCGTTTCGGACGGGATGGCGCCGCGCACGAACACGACCTGCGAGCCGTGATGGGCCAGGCCCTTCCCGCCTTCCACCAGCTTCTCGATCGTGACCGTGATCGTCTCAGCCATCGTCGCTCCGTCGGCCGAGGGAGAATTATACAGTTTTGCGGGATTCGAGGCCGGAGGAACCGCAGGCCGTTGTCAGCAGCCGTCAGTTTTCGGGGCGGAGCTCGACGTTCAGGAGTTTGATCTTCCGATGCAGGTGGCTGCGCTCGATCTTGAGGTCCTCGGCGGTCCTGGAGACATTCCAGTTGTTGT
>CAYJUM010000123.1:0-3777 GCA_964373355.1 uncultured Nitrospirales bacterium
CTGCCTTGAACTTTCCCGGGGCATTTGTTATTCTGCCCGCGCTTCACGCGGCGCCCGCATCTCCCGCGCGCCAGGACGCACACGGACGGAACGAACGGCGAGACCCTCATGGCGCTTCACCGCGCATTGATCAGCGTGTCCGACAAGACCGGCGTCGTGGACCTGGCGCGCGGACTGGCGGACCTCGGCGCCGAAATCCTCTCGACGGGCGGGACCGCCAAAGTCCTGCGGGAGGCCGGGGTCGTGGTCACCGACGTCGCCGCCTACACGGGCTCTCCGGAGATCCTGGAGGGCCGCGTCAAGACGCTGCACCCGAAGATCCACGGCGGGCTACTGGGCCGCCGCTCTCACCCGCAGCACGCGGCCGAGATGCGGCAGCACGGCATCCAGCCCATCGATGTCGTCGCGGTGAATCTGTACCCCTTCGAAGCGACGGTCTCGCGTCCGGATTGCACGATCGAGCTTGCGATCGAGAACATCGACATCGGTGGTCCCTCCATGCTGCGCTCCGCCGCCAAGAATCATGAGGAGGTGGTGGTGATCGTGGACCCCGCAGACTATGCGCGTGTCCTGGACGCGCTGCGGAGCGGCTCCTTTCCCCCCGCGCTCCGGCGGGAGCTCGCCATGAAAGTCTTCCAGCATACCGCGCGGTATGACAGCCTCATCGCGGCCTACCTGGCGCGGCAATCCGAGGACCCGGCGCTGCGCTTCCCGGCGATCCTCTCGCTGCAGTTCGAGCGCGTGGATATGCTCCGGTACGGCGAGAACCCGCACCAACAGGGCGCGTTCTACCGGGAGCCCGGCGCCAGAGAGGCCTCGGTCTCCGGGGCGCGCCTGCTGCACGGCAAGGCGATGTCCTACAACAACTATCTCGACGCCAACTCGGCGCTCGAGCTGGCCAAGGAATTCGCCGAATCCGCCGCGGTCATCATCAAGCACAACAATCCCTGCGGGGTGGCGCTGGGCCAGACACCGGTGGAGGCCTACGTGCGGGCCCGGGAGACAGACCCCGTGTCGGCGTTCGGCGGCGTCATCGCGTTCAACCGGCCGGTGGACGCCGCTACGGCCAAGGAAATCGCCTCCACCTTCGTGGAAGCCGTCATCGCTCCGGAATTCTCCGCGGACGCGCTGGCGGTCCTCCAGAAGAAGAAGGACGTGCGCCTGCTCGAGGTCGGCCCGCTCGACCGTCACCCGCGGGAAGGGCTGGATTTCAAGCGGTTGGTCGGCGGGCTGATCCTGCAGGACCGTGACTTGGGCGCGCTGGAGGATGTCCGCAGTCTGAAGGTTCCCACGAAGCGCCAGCCGACCGACGAGGAATACGCGGCGTGCGCCTTCGCCTGGCGGGTGTGCAAGCACGTCAAATCCAACGCCATCGTCTACGCCCGCGGCGGCCAGACCGTGGGCATCGGCGCCGGACAGATGAGTCGGGTGGATTCGGTCCGCCTGGCGGGGATGAAGGCGGTGCTCCCGGTCAAGGGGGCCGCGATGGCGTCGGACGCCTTCTTTCCGTTCCGCGACGGGATCGATGCCGCGGCGCAGGCCGGCATCACGGCCGTCATTCAGCCGGGCGGATCGATCCGCGACCAGGAGGTCATCGCCGCGGCCGACGAGCACGACTTGGCCATGATCCTGACCGGCATGCGTCATTTCCGTCACTGAACCACCGTGACGCGTGAAGCGTGATGCGTGACCGGTTTGATCCTTCCTCCAGAAGCTTGCTCCCACGATCTTCCATCCGATCATCACTGACGTACCACCCGTCACCCGTCGCCTGTCACCCGTCACGAAAGGCTCGTCCGTGAAGATCCTGGTCATCGGGAGCGGCGGACGCGAGCATGCCATCGTCTGGAAGCTCGCGCAAAGCCCCCGTGCCCCGGCCTTGTACTGCGCGCCGGGCAACCCCGGGATCGAGCGGCTGGCGCGGTGCGTCGCCATCGCCGCGGACGACGTCGGGGCCCTCAAGTCCTTCGTCGTCTCCGAGGGGATCGATCTGACGGTGGTCGGGCCGGAGGCGCCGCTGGCCCGGGGGATCGTCGATGCGTTCCGCAAGGACAAGCTCAAGATCTTCGGGCCGTCCCGGGGCGCCGCGAGGATCGAGGCCAGCAAGGCCTTCGCCAAGGAGCTGATGGTCCGGCACCGGATTCCGACCGCGGCGGCGCGGAGTTTCACGGAGGCCGCGGCCGCGCTCGCCTATCTGCAGACCCAGGACGTCCCGATCGTCGTCAAGGCCGACGGCCTCGCCCAGGGCAAGGGCGTCGTGGTGGCCGCCACGAGAACAGAGGCGGAAGACGCCGTCCGGGCCATGCTGGAGGCCCGGGCGTACGGAGATGCCGGGAACCGGATCGTGATCGAGCAATTTCTTCCTGGCGAAGAGGTGACCTACATGGCCTTCGCCGACGGCAAAAGCCTCATTCCCATGCTTCCGGCGCAGGACCACAAGCGAGTCGGAGACGGGGACACCGGCCCGAACACCGGCGGCATGGGCTCGCTGGCGCCGGCGTCGGTCCTCACCCCCGCGCTCCGCACCACGATCGTGCGCACCGTCTTTCAACCGGTCTTGGAGGGTCTGTCCCGGGTCGGGAGTCCGTTCCACGGGGTGCTCTATGCCGGCCTGATGCTCGCGGGCGGGCGGCCCTATGTCCTGGAGTTCAACGCCCGCATGGGGGACCCGGAGACGCAGGTGGTGTTGCCGCTGCTCAAGACCGATCTGCTGGAGGTCTTCGAAGCCGTAGTCGAGCACCGGCTCGACCAGCTCGAGGTGGAATGGCACGATCGGGCGGCGGTCTGCGTGGTCATGGCCGCGGCCGGCTATCCGGGATCCTATGCGACCGGCGAGCCGATCGACGGCCCGGTGGAGCAGACGGGGAAGGATGTCGTCGTGTTTCATGCGGGAACCAGACGCGACGGCGGCCGGGTCGTCACGGCGGGCGGCCGGGTCCTGGGCGTCACGGGGATCGGGGCGACGCTGCGTGCGGCCCGCGACCGTGCCTACGACACGGTCCGGTCGATCCATTTTGCGGGGCGGCACTTCCGGACCGATATCGCGGACCGGGCCATCCGTGCCGCGACTCCGGCGCGATGACTTCCGTGAGTTGCACAGTCCTCCAGTTGACAGATGACCTGTCACCGGTCCTCCTGGAGGAAGCCGTCAAGGTCCTACAGCGTCACGGGCTCATGGCTGTCCCGACGGAGACCTTCTATGCCTTGGCCGCCTCGGTCCACAGCCCCCTGGCGCTGGAGAACGTGCTGCGTATCAAGGGCCGCCCGGCTGGAAAGCCATTGCTGGTGTTGATCGGAGACCGCTCACAACTGGCTGCCCTCATCCGCACGACGCCGCCAGCCGCAGAAGTGCTCATGGCGTGCTTCTGGCCGGGTCCGCTGACCCTCGTCTTCCGAGCGGCCCCAGGGCTCTCGGAGGCCGTGACGGCCGGGACCGGGACGATCGGCGTCCGGCTGCCGTCCCACGACCGGCTCCGCGCGGTGCTGCGGCGGACCGGACCGGTGACCGGGACGAGCGCCAATCGCGCCGGAGCTGTTCCGCCTGTCCGCGCCGAGGATGTCCTCGCGTCGCTGGGACAGGAGCTCGATCTCATCCTGGACGGCGGGCAGACTCCGGGGGGCCAACCGTCAACCGTGCTCGATGTGACCGGCACGGTCCGGCTGATTCGCGAGGGACAGATTTCACGAGATGCGCTCAGGGCCGCGCTGCGCGATGCCGGCTTTGAGTCTGAGGATCTCGCTGCATTGCGCAGGTGAGTCAGTGCCCGTACACAGGAG
>CAYJUM010000124.1:0-3713 GCA_964373355.1 uncultured Nitrospirales bacterium
TTGTGGGACAAGATCGCCTGGGCCGCCTGGATCTGCGCTGATCCGGGCACGCAGTACGACACGATCATCAACGACTGGCACACCTGCCCGGAGGACGGCCGCATCAACGCGTCGAATCCGTGTTCGGAGTACATGTTCCTCGACGACACCGCATGTAACCTCGCGTCGCTCAACCTCGGGGAGTTCTACACGCCCGACGGCCGGTTCCTGCTGGAGGACTTCCGGCACGCCGTGCGCCTCTGGACCATCGTGCTGGAGATCAGCGTGCTGATGGCCTCCTTCCCCAGCCGCGCGATCGCCGAGAAGAGCTTCGTGTTCCGGACCCTCGGCCTGGGCTATGCCAACCTCGGCACGATCCTCATGCGGCTGGGCATCCCGTACGATTCCCCGCGCGCCCTGGCGATCTGCGGCGCGCTGACGGCCATCCTGACGGGCGAGTCCTACGCGACATCGGCCGAGATGGCTGCGGAGCTCGGGCCGTTCGAGGGCTACGCCCGGAACTGCAAGCACATGCTGCGGGTGATCCGCAATCACCGGCTCGCGGCCTACAACGCGGCTCCGGAGGAATACGAAGGCCTCTCCGTCATCCCGAAGGGCATCCAGGCGGATCAGTGCCCGCCGGACCTGCTGCTCGCGGCGCGCCGGGCCTGGGATCGCGCGCTCGAGCTTGGCACCGCCTACGGGTTCCGGAACGCCCAGGTCACGGTCATCGCCCCGACCGGCTGTCTGACGGGCAACACCCTGGTGAGCTCCAGTCAGGGGCTGGTCCGCCTGAGGACACTCGGCGACACCGAGGGCAGACAGTGGCAGCGAGTGGATTTCAGCGTCCTGACGGACGAAGGGCCCAGGCCGGCGACGAATTTTTACGTCAACGGCGTCGCCGCCACGCGGCGCATCCGGACCGAGAGCGGGTACGAGATTCAGGGTACCCTCACGCATCGCGTCCGGGTCGTGGAGGCCGAGACGGGCGAGCTCGTCTGGCGGCGCTTTGCCGACCTGAAGCCCGGCGACGTGATTCCGCTGATGATGGGACAGATGGTGGGGACGCCGAACCGCGTGCCGCTCCCGCCGCTCGGCGACCTGGCGGGCGAGCCCCAGTTCCGCTCGCCCTCCTGCGTGACTCCCGAGCTGGCCGAGCTCGTCGGCTTTTTCATGGGCGACGGCAGCCTCCATGGCAAGGGGCTCCGGTTCTGCGTCTCGCACCAGGACCGGGACGTCGCCCAGCGCCTGTGGATCCTGATCCGCGACCTCTTCAAGCTCCATGCGACGATCACGCACCAGTTCGGGCATTGGGAAGTCGCGGTGCATTCCGGCGCGCTCGCGCTCTGGTGGCAGGCGTGCGGCTTCGCGAAATCCTTCCCCCACGACGGGCATCTCGAGAAAGGGTACGCAGCGCGCGTGCCCGACGCGATCCTGCACACCAACAGCCCGGCGGTCTATGGCGCCTTCGTGCGCGGCGTCTTCGAAGCGGGCGGGGGCGTCGCGGGAGGGGTGCCGACCTGGTCCACAGGGACCGCCGGCTTCCTGCAGGACATCAAGGCCTTGCTGCTCACCCTGGGCTTCCCGACGACCACGACGGTCGAGGCCGACGGCGGCCGGCGGGCCGACCTGCACGTGCTGCGCCTCAAGAGCCCGTCCTACAACGCCCGCTTCATGACGCTGATCGGGTTCATGGGCCGGCGCAAGAGCCACGAGGTCGAACCTGCGGCGGCCGGGCCGTCCGCCGGCGGCCGCTCCTGGCACGCCGACGCCGGCGAAGAATTGGTGCTGATGGGCACCGGGCCATTGACGGCGGCCGAGCAGGGTACGCAGCGGCAGGCTGCCGCGGTCCGGCGACGCCTCAAACTGCTACAGCGGGAGGGCAAGGAAGAGGCGGGGCAGGCTCCGCGCGTCTTCTTCGACCGCGTCGCCGTGAACGAAGACGGCGGCGAGCAGCTGACCTACGATCTCTCCGTGCCGTCGAACGTGACGTACGTGGCGAACGGCTTCATCAGCCACAACACGATCGGCCTCGTCATGGACTGCGACACGACCGGCATCGAGCCGGACTTCGCGCTCGTGAAGTTCAAGAAGCTCGCGGGCGGCGGTTACTTCAAGATCATCAACCAGAGCCTGCCCCCGGCCCTCGCCACGCTCGGGTATACCGACGCGCAGATTCAGGACATCGTGACCTACTGCACCGGCCGGGGCACCCTCAGCGGCGCCCCGTTCGTGGACCACCAGGCGCTGCAGGCCAAGGGCTTCGACGGCGCGGCGCTGGCCCGGCTGGAGGCCGGGCTCAAGCAGGCCTTCGAGATCCAGTTTGCGTTCAACAAGTGGGCGCTCGGCGAGGAATTCTGCCGGGAGAAGCTCGGCTTCACCGATGAGCAGCTCAACGATCCCGGCTTCAACATGCTCAAGGCCCTGGGCTTCACGCAGGAGCAGATCGTCGCGGCGAACGACTACTGCTGCGGCACCATGACCGTGGAGGGCGCGCCGCATCTGAAGCCGGAGCACCTCGCGGTGTTCGACTGCGCCAACCGGTGCGGCCGGTCCGGCCAGCGGTACATTCCGGTGAACGCCCACATCCACATGATGGCGGCGGCCCAGCCGTTCATCTCGGGTGCGATCTCCAAAACCATTAATATGCCCAACGACGCGACGCTGGAGGACGTGAAGGAGGCCTATCTGCTGTCTTGGCGGAGCATGGTGAAGGCGGTCGCGCTGTACCGCGACGGCTCCAAGCTCAGCCAGCCGCTCAACGCCTCCAGCGATTCGGGCGCGGCCGAAACGGCGGCAGCGGCCGATGTCCTGGAGGTGGCGCAGAAGATCACCGAGCGCGTGCTCGTGCGGTACCTCGCCAAGCGGCGCCGGATGCCAGAGCGGCGCCTGGGCTACACGCAGAAGGCGATCGTCGGCGGGCACAAGATCTACCTGCGCACCGGCGAGTATGAGGATGGCACGCTCGGGGAGATCTTCCTCGACATGCACAAGGAAGGAGCGGCCTTCCGGAGCCTCATGAATTGCTTCGCCATCGCCATCTCGCTCGGACTCCAGCACGGCGTGCCGCTGGAGGAGTACGTCGAGGCCTTCGTCTTCACCCGATTCGAGCCCAACGGCCCGGTCAAGCTCAACGACCACATCAAGATGTCCACCTCCATCATCGACTACATCTTCCGCGAGCTCGCGATCACCTACCTGGGCCGGCACGACCTGGAGCAGGTGTCCGAGGAGGATCTCCGGATGGACTCGATGAAGAAGGACGCGCAGGACCCGGAGTGCATGGAAGGGGAGTTGGCCGACCCGCAGTCCCTGGCCTCCTCCTCCATCAGCCCGGAGCTCTTTCCGGCTCGACGGCGCGACGGCAACGGCTCCCGCGGGAACGGCCACGGGAACGGGAGCGTCTCCCACAAGGTGGAGCTCAAGCGCGAGACCCTGACCTACACCGCGATCCAGGTGGCGCGGCAGAAAGGCTACGAAGGCGACCCGTGTACGGAATGCAAACAATTCACGCTGGTCCGCAACGGCACATGCCTCAAGTGCATGACCTGCGGGGCCACCAGCGGCTGCTCGTAAGCGCAGCACTCTAAGGAGGTGCCATGGCCGCAAGCGTCCATGTGATGCCAGTCAAAGACGGCGTGTGGGCGGTCAAACGGGAGGGGAACAAGCGGGCGACGGGGCTCTTCGGCTCCCAGCTCGAAGCGACGCTCCGGGGCCGCGCCATCGCCGAGACC
>CAYJUM010000125.1:0-3703 GCA_964373355.1 uncultured Nitrospirales bacterium
GAGATGCCGGCGGATAGAGCGGTGTATCTCAGGGGAAAACGGGATGCGCCGAGAGGGAGAGGGCGCCGTGCAGATGAACGGCTACCCCTTCGTGTAGAAGGGCAAAGCGTGGACGGTGGCGTCGTGTCGCTGGCCGTTGATCTCGACGGTGAGATCGGTTCCTGGCGTGGTGAAATCGCGTAAGGGGAACCCGAGCGCGATGACATGCCCCAGGCTCGGCGAGTGGGCGGCGCTGGAAATCCAGCCTATTTCCCGGTCTCCGCTGAAGAGCTTCGCGCCATGCGGGGGAACAACCGCATCCTTGAGCTTCATCCCGACGAGGCGGCGGCGGACGCTGCCGTAGGTGTCCATCCGGGCGACGACTTCCTGCCCGGGATAGCAGCCCTTCGTCAGGCTGAAGGCCTTGCCCTCCAGATTGGCCTCCGGCGGTACGATTTCCTCGTTCAGGTCCGGACCCGCCCGCGGCAGCCCGGCTTCCAGCCGTAACGTCTCGCGGGCCGCCGTGCCGAACGGCCGCAGACCCATCGGCTCACCGGCCGTCCAGAGCCGCTCCCACGTCTCCATCAGCCCTTCGGCCGGCGTCAGGATTTCAATGTCCGTCTCGCCGGTTTCTTCCGTCCGGATGAAGAGAACATGGTGGGGGGAGAGGGCTGGGGTGAGGGGGATGTTCGAGGTCACGAACGCCAAGGGCTTGAGCCCGCTGACGTCCAGGCCGAATGCGGCGGACACCAGGTCGATGGCCTTGGGGCCGCTGATGAGCAGCAGCCCCCAGCTCTCGGCGCAGTTCTCCATTTTGGCTTTGGTCCCGTACAGCAGGAACTTGCGGAGGGTCTGAAACGTCACGTCGCCGATCTCGCCGACATCTTCGAGCATGACCGAGTCCGGCAGGACATAGACGCGAACATAGGACAGCATCTTCCCTTTGTGGCTCAGCATGGCGGAATAGGTGCCTTGGCCCGGGGCGAGCAAGAGGATATCGTTGCTGATGATGCTCTGGAGCCATTTGCCCCGATCCTCTCCGGTGACGCGAATCCTGCCCCGGTGCGACAGGTCGGCGAGGCCCACGGCGCGGCGAACGGCGTGGTGTTCGGCTATGGGATCGCCATAGTGGGCCGGCATCTCCCATCCGCTCACCTCGGCAAAGACGGCGCCGCGCTTCTCGTGCTGGTCATGTAATCGTGAACGCTTCATTGAACGGTCTCGTAAGGCGTCAGGCGTTAGGCGTTAGGGGCAAGAACCTTTCCGAGCGGCGCTTCACGCTTTACGCCTGACGCCTAACGGTTATTGACGACTTCCTCAATGAGGTCCCGGGTCCTGGCCGAGAATTCGTTGCGCGACACGATCGTGGTGATGCCGAGCTCCTTCGCGCGCCGCCACGTCTCGACCTCGTCATGGTTGGCGAACGCCAGGACCGGAACGGTCTTCAGTCGATCGTCGCCGCGAATCTGCTCCAGCGCCCGGAAGGGGTCCAGCGCCTCTTCGCTCATGTTCAGGACGACGGCGACCGGCTGCAATGCGGCGGCCTTCTGCAGGACTTCCTCCTGGGTGCGCGCCCGCTCCAGGCGATAGCCCCGGGGGCGCAGGGCATCCCGCAGCTTCGTATAGAAGAACACGTCGCTGACGACGACCAGCACCGTTTTCTTCGTAGAGTCCATCACTCACTCCACCCCCACCGTTCCCTCCCCTTGGAGGGGGAGGGCTGGGAGGGGTGTTAGTTCATGCTGCTGATGAGGCGGCTCAAGGCCTTCTTGGCCAGCACATAGTTCGGGTTCAGCGCGAGCGCCTTCTTGTAGCAGTCGATGGCCTTGTCCCATTCGCCCTTCCGCTCGTAGACCCGCCCGAGGTTCAGGTGCGGGAAGGCCGGGCTCTCGTAGCGTTTGGCCTGCATGGCGCGCTCGAACCATGGGATCGCGTCGTCAAACTGCCCCTTCTCGATCAGGTAGGCGCCGATGTCGTTGTAGGGATTCCCGAACTCCGGATCGACGTGGATGGCCCGGTGGCACTCCTCGATGGCCTCGTCCAGCCGTCCCATGAAGCTGTAGGTCCAGCCCAGGAACGTGTAGGCTTCCGCGGTGGGATGCGCGTCGATCGAGCGCTTGTAGAGACTGACGGCCTCCTCGAGCTCCCCCTTCATCTGGTGCTCGTAGGCCTTCTGGAAATACTCCCAAGCCTCTTTCTTGTCCTGTTCGCTGCCTTCGCCCTGCAGCAGGAAGTCTTGGATATCCATCCTAATCAACCGTGAGGCGTCAGGCGTGAAGCGTGAGGCGCATGAAGTTTGCGGCTTCGCCTCACCCCTTACGCCTTACGTCCTTATTCGTGTTTGAGCTTCTTCCTGATCAATTCCGCCCCGTACCGGCCGGAGAGCAACATGGACCCGAAGGCGGGCCCCATGCGCGGCGTCCCGAACACGGCGGCGACGGCCAGGCCCACTACGAAGCAATTGGGATAGACCTCCCCGGTCTGCTCGATCACCTGCTCTTCCGAGCGCGAGACCCACATGGCGCCGTTGCCCGGCACGGGCTTGTAGCGGTTCCGCTTGTGCAGGAGCTGCACGACGATCGCATCGTGCCCCGTCGCATCCACCACCAGGCGGCTTTCGAGCGCGATGGGATCGACGTGGACGACGTCATGGCCGGCAGTCTCGGCCGTGGTGTTGTTGACGACGACCCCCTCCAGGACGCCGTCCCGGCGCAGCACGAGATCCACCACGCGCGTGAGATTCATGACTTTGACGCCCGCCTGATACGCCGCCGCGATCAGCGCGCCGGTGGCGTGCGGCGGGTCCACGATGTACATCCCCTCGCAGTCTTTCACCTGCTTGCAGGGCACGCCGATCTCTTGCAGGATCTCGTGGGCGGGCGCGCAGATCGTGGCCTTGTTCATCAGATAGCCGCCCGACCAGAAACCACCGCCCAGAGCCAGCGCCTGCTCCACCACGAGGGTCCGGAACCCCATCGCCGCCAGGTCCCTGGCGCAGATCAGGCCCGAGGGGCCCGCGCCCACGACGATCACGTCGCTCTCGATGAGCGAATCGAATTCCTTGTAGTACTCGCGGGCGATCTGCCGCGTGATGTCGCGCTCGCGGAGCGGCGCCGGCTTTGGCCTGGACATGGTGAACCCTCACTTAACGGTAAATTTCCGCTCCTGACTTTCGAAATTCCTCGGCCTTCTCCTGCATCCCGGCCTCCAGCGCCCGCTGCTCGTCGAGCTGCTTCCGGGCGGCGTACTCACGGACATCCTGCGTGATCTTCATCGAGCAGAAGTGCGGGCCGCACATCGAGCAGAAATGCGCGACCTTGGCCGCGTTGGCCGGCAAGGTCTCGTCGTGGAACGCCCGGGCCGTGTCGGGGTCCAGGGACAGATTGAACTGGTCCTCCCACCGGAACTCGAACCGCGCCTTCGAGAGCGCATTGTCGCGCGCCTGCGCGCCGGGATGGCCCTTGGCGAGGTCGGCGGCATGGGCCGCGATCTTGTAGGCGATCACGCCGGCCTTCACGTCGTCCTTGTCCGGCAATCCCAGATGCTCCTTGGGGGTCACGTAGCAGAGCATGGCGCAACCGTACCAGCCGATCATCGCGGCGCCGATGCCGGAGGTGATGTGATCGTAGCCCGGCGCGATGTCGGTCGTCAGCGGGCCGAGCGTGTAGAAGGGCGCCTCGTGGCACCACTCGAGCTGCTTCTCCATGTTCTCGCGGATCAGGTG
>CAYJUM010000126.1:0-3453 GCA_964373355.1 uncultured Nitrospirales bacterium
GCGACGGCGGGCAGGTTTTACGTCTTCCCCATCGGTGGGCCGTTAGCTCAGCTGGTAGAGCAGCTGACTCTTAATCAGCGGGCCGCAGGTTCGACCCCTGCACGGCCCACCACTTCCCGCTGGCGCTACCGGCGCGCTCAAGATCGGGGCGCGGCGGAGAAGTCCCTCCGGTTTCTCATTTTCATGTCGGAGCGTTTTCCTTTTCGAGATCATCAGCGAGCGCTTGAATCGTCAACGGCGCGCAGCCCTCGGCGCGGTTGTTGACCAGGACGTACGCCCGCCGGCCCTTCTCCACGGCTTCGCGGATCAGGCCGACGGTCTCCGCGCGCATGCGAGGCAGCGCCTTGACCAGCCGGTCATAGGGGCGCGCCGCCCGCACCGCATCGGCATATTGCACGCCCAAGGGCGTCAGGAGCCGGAGGACGACGAAGGGGGCGGTCAGGGACTGCTCCAAGAGACGGTGCTGCTCGGCCAGAGCCGGCATCCATGTCCAATGGTTATAGACGTGCGCCACCCCGTGGTCGCTCAGGATCGAGCGGTACCGGGGACCCAGCACGGCGGCGTTCCTGACCTCCACCGCATAGGGATACCCGCGCGGCAGCCGCTGGAGGAATTCCTCCAGGCGCCGAAGGAACTCCTCAGGGGCGATCCCGCCACGTTGAAATTCAAACATGAACGGGCCCGTATGGCCTTGAAATGCCTCCCGGTAGGGAGTCAGCACTTCCTCCGCAAACGCCGTTGCGTCCAGAAATCGTGGGTTGGGTCGTCCCGCGCGTTGTCCGTAGCGAGGATGGGCGGGATACACCGGGATGGTGATCTCTTCCCAGACCTTGGAGCAGATTTCAAACCCAGCCGGTAACTGTGCCGCATAGTGCCGAAGCTCATCTGCGGCCGGCGGGCGGTAGAAGGCCCGGTCGTCCCCGACGGTCCGGAAGAGCGGCTGCCCCCGGTACCGGTACTGCGCGTACTCGGCCAGACAATCCTGCGTGAAGCGTCCCTTGGGGTAGGATCGGCTGTACACCAGGCCCTGCCAGCCTTCATACGCCCAGGTCGACGTCCCGAATCTGACGGAATCCGGCAGCATCAGAGCACCCCTATGCTATGATGGGCGGGCCACGGCCGCAAGACAGAGGTCCCCATGAAGCCCGGCGATCCCGCCCCCGAGTTTGCGCTGCCGGCCGTTGACGGCCGGACCTACCGGCTCCAGGACTTCGCCGGGGACCCCGTCCTCGTGGTCATGTGCACTGGCAACCACTGCCCATACGGGCACGCGTACGAGTGGCGCCTGATCGACCTCCAGCGGGATTATGCCCAGCGGGGCCGTCCGCCTCGTGGCGATCAACGCCAATGACGCCCGGACCTACCCCGAGGACAGCTTTCAGCGGATGATCGAGCGCGCGGCGGCGCAGGGCTATAACTTTCCCTCCCTGCGGGACGAGTCGCAGGAGACCGCCCGGGCCTACGGCGCCAGCCATCCCCCCCCAGGTCTTCGTGTTCGACGGGACCCGGCGACTCCGGTATACGGGCATGATCGATGACAATTGGAACAACCCCGCGGCGGTGCGTCGCACCATCTGCGCGAGGCGTTGGACGCCATCCTGGAGGGCCGTGGCCCGGCAGAGCCCGCCACGTACGCCATCGGCGGCACGATCAAGTGGGGCAGTTGAGATACATGCGGCCCTGTGCTATAGCAAGGGCCCTGCGAGTGCGGCTGGCGTGGATACCCATGAGCGTTCAACTGGAAGCGTTTGACGTGTCCGTCAATACATCCGCCGGAACGGTGACCGCATCGGTCTCTGTCCCCGCGGGGTTTGTGCCCGTCAGCGACCTGGTCCCGACAGTGCGGGACCTCGGCGAACAGGCCCAGGCTCTTGAGGCACGCCGGGCGTCGGCCAGTGGGCTCGCCATCTCCTGCCGGAAGGGATGCGCCGCTTGTTGCCGCATGCTGGTGCCCGTCGCACCGCCGGAGGCGTTCCTGCTCCGAGAGGCCGTCCAGCGCATGCCCGCCGACCAGCGGACACGCATCGTCACGAAGCTGGACGCGGCCCGGGCCCGGTTGCTCCGGGCGGGACTCCTCGAGCGTCTGAGGGAGGTGACGGAGAGCGACCGGCAATGGTCCGATGATGAAGCAGAGCCCCTCAACCGGGCGTACTATGCGCTCCGGCTCCCGTGTCCCTTCCTCGAGGAGGAGGTCTGCTCGATCTACGAGCGCCGTCCGGCCGCCTGCCGGGAGCTGCTCGTGACGTCTCCTGCGGAGCTCTGCCAGGATATGGTCAACAATCCGGTGCAGGCCTTGCCGGCGCCGGTGCGCGGGGGAACGGTCCTCAGCCTCCTCTGGGCTCACCTCTTCGGAGGACCGGTCCGGTTGATCCCCTTGCCGCTGGCGTTGGAGTGGGCCGAGCGGCATGCGGACGAAGGGCGCCGGACCTGGAAAGGCGCCGATTTGCTGCAGAAGGCGCTCGAGCAGCTCTGGCGATTCCTCAGCCGGGAAGCCAAGACGTCGCCGGACGGAGCTCGCCGGTGACGCTTCTGAACGGATTCGATCGTGAACGCAAGCGCGTCATCGCCGAGGTCGTGCAGGTCCGCGGGCTGATGCCGCTCTTGATGAAGCCCCGCAATGGCCAGCCGTGGAGCCCGACCGACCGGACCGAGCTGCGTCTTCATCTGCGCCGACTGGCGGCGGTCAGCCCCTACCTGGTGGTCCTGGTCTTTCCTGCAAGCTTTCTGACCCTTCCCCTGCTGGCATGGTGGCTGGACCGCCGCCGGCAGCAGCGCGGGCCACAGCAGGCCGGAGCCACACTGCCGTGATGGGTGATCGGTGATGAGTGATGACGCCTCACGCCTGACGCCTCACGGCTCGTCACCCCTCACCCCTCACTCCCCACCCGTCATGGTGTGCCTGGACCTGGAGGGCGTCCTGGTGCCGGAGATCTGGATCACTGTGTCACGGAAGACCGGGCTCGCGGAGCTGAGCCTGACCACGCGGGATGTTCCGGATTACGACGTCTTGATGAAGCGCCGCCTGGCCATCCTGGCCGAGCGCCGGCTGACCTTGCCGGACATTCAATCGGTCATCGGCGGCATGGCCCCGCTGGAGGGCGCGCGCGAGTTCCTGACCTGGCTCCGCGCCCGCAGCCAGGTCATTATCCTCTCCGACACCTTCTATGAATTCGCATTCCCGCTCATGCAGCAACTCGGCCACCCGACGCTCTTTTGCAACTCCTTGCAGGTCGAAGCGGACGGCCGGATCACGGGTTATAGCCTGCGGCTCCCCGATCAGAAACGGCAGTCGGTGGCCGCGCTCAAGCGGCTGAATTTCAGGGTGGTCGCAGCCGGGGACTCCTACAATGACACGACCATGCTGGCCGAAGCGGACAGCGGCATCCTCTTCCGTCCTCCCGACAACGTCATGAAAGACTTTCCGCAGTTTCCCGTCACCCGCACGTACGCCGA
>CAYJUM010000127.1:0-3446 GCA_964373355.1 uncultured Nitrospirales bacterium
GCCGAGCTGCGGGCGCTCGCCCGGGCCCACCAGACGCTCCTCTACGGCCTGCTCATGACGGCGGCGGCCGCCGCGCTCCTCAAGCTCACCGCCGATCCGCGCTACCTCGGCGCGCGTCCAGGGGTACTCGCCGTCCTTCACACCTGGACACGCGCCATGCTCTCCCATCCCCACGTGCCCATGCTGGTCACCGCCGGCGGGCTACGCGGCCACGATCAGACCTGGGTGCCGCCCACCCACGCGGCGTTCCTGGTCCCCGGGCGGGCGCTGTCCCGCCTCTTCCGCGCCAAGGTCCGCGCGGGCCTCCGGAAGGCCGGCCTTCTCGAGCACACGCCGCTCGCCGTCTGGCGCAAGGAGTGGGTCGTCCACGTCCAGCACGCCGGCACCGGCGAGAAGGTCCTCGACTATCTGGCGCGCTACGTCTTTCGCATCGCCCTCGTGAACAGCCGACTCGAACGGTTCGCCGACGGCCACGTGACCTTCCGCTACCGCGACGGCCGCACGGGCACCACCCAGCGGTGCACCCTCGACGCCCTCACCTTCATCGGCCGCTTTCTGCAGCACGTCTTGCCCCAGGGGTTCTCCAAGGTCCGCCACTACGGCCTCTTCAGCCCCTCCCGCAAAGACCTCCTCGCCCAGGCGCGCGAGCAACTCATCGCCGCGTCGGCCAGCTCGCCGCCGCCAGCCCGGGAACCGATCGACCCGGCGTCCGTCCCCGCCCCGGAGAGCTCCCCCCGACCGCGCTGCCCGTCCTGCGGGATCGGCGTGCTCTACATCGTCGAGACCCTTCCCAGATGCAGCCTCCCGCCATGATCGACACGCGGTGCCCCCGGCCAATCGTCGCCTCCCCGCGCCGCCCCTCCCGGAGCGCTCCAGCCGCCGTCCGTCCCCACGGCGAAGAAATCCGCCTCATCGGGCCCCACACTCACCCACCGACGAGGGCCCCACCTTCAGCATCACCCCCGCCGGTGCCGCTTCCCCGTTCGACACCTCCACCACCGGACCCCGAACCCCGATTGAAAATCCAATAGCTCGACGCCAAAGGCCCGGATTGAGTTCAACACCGCCCTTTGCCGCGGCTGCGCGCGGCAAAAAGCCTTAATTCGTTAGGCCGCCCTTTGCTCTGGGTGCAGAGAGTAGTAGGGACGCTTGCAAGTGTTTGCGGTTTGCGTGCGCTCGGTCTCCGCTTTGCACGTTGAACATCTTCGGTGACCCAAGGGCCAGGGGTGAGGGATACTGCTTACAATTCCAGCCCACGTGTTCCCTGTGTAGCCTTACGCCTGGACGCTGACCTCATAGCGTTCTGCAGCAGGTGGTGCTGCAAGGGCACCTGCCAGCTTGCCCAACAGCTCTCGGTAAAGAGGGCTGGTTTCGAATGCCGTCAGATCGGCTTCCGTCTCCCACAGGTTGATCGAAATGGCTTTGCCTGTGTCGCGCTGTGTAAGGAGAAGCTGGCCTTTGAACCCCTTCTGCTCTTTCATGACTGGCACGATTGACTCGTTGACGATGCGGCTGGCTTCATCAACCTTGCCAGTCTGAAATTGGAGATTCACTGCTCTCGCATACATAGCTTTGCCTCCTTTCTGGCTTGCGCCTTGTATTTGACTACTTGTCCCTCACCCCAGCTCTTGATTATCCTGACCAGCCCAACGCACCAGCTGTAGCGGCCTAACGCCGGCATCAGCCGCGGCGCGGTGCGCCGTCGGCTGCATGCCGTGGTTCGGCCCTCCCGCGGGCGCGCCACCCGATGCTGAGCACGATCGAGGACGCCGTTTATCGCGCCTATGCTTCCATCGTCGCGCCAGGGACACCGGTCACGGGCCGGTCCAGTCGAACGGGATGTGCTTGCTCGAATTCGTCGTCCACTGGAATTTGTAGCCGAACGCATCCACGGAGCAGATCGTCGACTTGCCCCAGGTCACGAGCTGTGGGCCGGGTCCTGTCTCGCAGCCGGGCGCGTTCATGAGCTGCGGATACTTTCCCGGCAGGCTCGTCGGTCCCGTCAACACCTTCGCCCAGGCCTTCACCTTTCCGGCGATCTCCGCTCCCCAGTGGGCGCGGTCGGGCGCGATCTCGAACGTAATCCGTGCGCGCTCCACCCCACGAACCTGCCGGCCTTCGGTGAACAGCGCAGCGACCTGGGCGGGGAATCCTCCGGCGCGGCCCCCGAAAATGAGCGGAAGCGCCTCCGCCTGGCGCTCGGCGGCGCGTTCGTCGATGAAGAGACCGGCCGCCCCCTTGACCTTCCCCGCCCAGAGATCGCCTTCCCATCGGCCCACCCGGACGAAGCTGAGACCGTCGAGGTTGACGTCGCCGTAGTGGCCACGCTGGATGTGCCAGAAGAGAACCGACTCGCAGAAGCCGTTGTCCGGGGGCTGAGCGAACGTGCAGGGGCACGCGACGGCGCAGCTGCAGTTGTCGAACCAGTCTCCCGCGATGTGCCAGGTGGGAATTCCGGTCATGAGGACCTCCGTCGTGTGCGAGTAATCCATTCGATGATAGTGTTCGCCGGCCGAACGGGGCGGCGGCTGAGCCGCAGGCGCAGAGGCAAGCTTGCTTGCTGAAGCGCCTGACGGCTCCAGCCGCGTGATGGGCTGCGCGAGCGGCCCAGCACGTGGCTGACCACAGCCGCCGCCCCGATGGGCCGAAAGCGAGCGGGCGTTGCGAAGCAACGGCGGCGAGCGTCGGCCCATCGCACAGGCTCAGCGGCCGGCGCAGCCGGTCCGCTGAAGCCTGAAGTTCGACGCGTGGAAAACACGGTCTCAGCCGAGTCGAAACAAGCGCCCTCCATGGAAGACGGTCACAATCTGGACGAGGTCAAGCCGGACGCGATACACGATGCGGTAGTTGCCGTGGATCACCTCGCGAAGCGTCTCGTCGCCGACCTCAGGGACTATCCGCCCGGACAACGGATTGGCCTCAAGTCGCGCCACCGCGGATACGAGCCGTTCAACGAGAAGGTCCGCGTAGTGTGGGGAGTCGCGTGCCACGTAGGCTCGTATCGCCTCAACGTCCTCGATCGCCTGCGGTGCCCAAATGATCCGGGTCACTGGAGGAGCCGACGCTTTGCCTCGCTATGCTCTACCGCTTGTCCGGCCTCGAGCTGTGCCAGCCCCCGCTCGATTTTCGCCAGGAGCACCAACCGCTCGATGGCGTCCTCCACCGTGGCATCGGCTGGCAGCTTCTCGATCGCTTCGAGGACCTTCTGCTTGGCGGTGCTGCCTGACATCGCTACCTCCCTGGCTGTGGGCCTACGCAGCGGTTTCAGGATATACCAACCAGGCCGCGAGCGCGGTCGATCGTCCGCCGATGCGGCGAACGCCCGCGTTGAGCGGCGCGCCGGACAGCGCTTGAAATCTGCCCCATTCTTCTCCCGCGCCCGCTCCAACGCGATGATACTCATTGAGGCCCCCTCCCGCGCGTACCGTTTGGTACGCTCGGGGTTG
>CAYJUM010000128.1:0-3242 GCA_964373355.1 uncultured Nitrospirales bacterium
GGAAGATCATCGTGGACACCTACGGCGGCGTGGGGAGCCACGGCGGCGGCGCATTCTCCGGCAAGGATCCCAGCAAGGTGGACCGCTCGGCCTCCTACATGGCCCGGTACATCGCCAAGAACATCGTGGCGGCGGGGCTGGCCGAGAAGTGCGAGATCCAGCTCGCCTACGCGATCGGCATCCCCGAGCCGGTCTCCATCCTGATCCATACCAAGGACACCGAGAAGGTCTCGGTGGACGTGATCGACAAATTGGTGCGGCGGCATTTCCCGATGACCCCCCGCGGGATCATCGACCATCTGAAGCTCCGCCGGCCCATCTACAAGCGGACCGCCTCCTACGGGCACTTCGGCCGGAACGAACCGGGGTTCACGTGGGAGAAGACGGACAAGGCCAAGATCTTGCGGAAGGAAGCCGGCCTGAAGCGCTGACACAGCCTTAGCCGGGCACGATCAGAAGGGGACGGTTCCTGCCGTCCCCTTTTTGCTGATAACCGATCACCCATCACCCGTCACGCATCACTGGAGGTAAGAGTGGATTACGACGTGAAAGACATCACGCTGGCCCCGCAGGGCAAGCTCAAGATCGAATGGGCCGAGGCCAGCATGCCGGTGCTCCGGCTGATCAAGAAGCGCTTCCAGAAGGAGCGCCCGCTCCGCGGCATCCGGGTCGCCGCCTGCCTGCACGTGACGACCGAGACCGCCAACCTCATGAAGACGCTCCAGGCCGGTGGCGCGGAAGTCCGGCTGTGCGCGTCCAATCCGCTGAGCACGCAGGACGACGTGGCGGCCTCCCTGGTCGAGCACGACGGGATCGCGGTGTTCGCGATCAAGGGCGAAGACAACAAGACCTACTACCGGCACATCACCTCCGCCATCGAGCACCAGCCGCAGATCACGATGGACGACGGGGCCGACGTGGTCTCCACGCTCCACTCCAAGCGCAAGGACCTCCTGAAATACGTCATCGGCGGGACGGAGGAGACCACGACCGGCGTGATCCGGTTGCGGAGCATGGCCGAGCGGGGCGTGCTCAAGTTTCCGGTCATCTCGGTGAATGACGCCGACACGAAGCACCTGTTCGACAACCGGTACGGGACCGGCCAGAGCACGCTGGATGGAATGATCCGGGCGACGAACCGCCTGGTCTGCGGCTCGACGGTCGTGATCGCGGGCTACGGCTGGTGCGGGCGCGGGATCGCGATGCGAGCGAAGGGCATGGGGGCGGACGTCGTGGTGACGGAGGTGGACCCGGTGAAGGGCCTGGAGGCGGTGATGGACGGGTACCGGGTGATGCCGATGGAGGAGGCGGCCAGGATCGGCGACTTCTTCGTGACGGTGACGGGGAACCTGAAGGTCATCCGCTCGGAGCACTTCGCGCGGATGAAGGACGGGGCGATCGTCTGCAACTCGGGCCACTTCAATGTCGAGCTGGACATTCCGGCGCTGGAGAGGCTCAGCCGGAAGCGCCGAATGATCCGGCCGGGGGTGGAAGAATTCACGCTTCGGAATGGCAAGCGGGTGAGCCTGCTGGGGGAAGGACGCCTGGTGAACCTGGCGCTGGCCGAGGGCCATCCCTCCAGCGTGATGGATATGAGCTTTGCGAATCAGGCGCTGGGGGCGGAGTACATCGTGAAGAACCACAAGAATCTAGAGAAGAAGGTGTATCCGGTGCCGCCGGCCATTGATAAGGAGATTGCGCGGCTGAAGCTGATCGGCATGGGGTTCCAGATCGACAAGCTGACGAAGGAACAGCAGAAGTATTTGGCGTCCTGGGAGATGGGAACATAACAGGATGCTGAAAATGTCCCCCACCTGCGTTCTCAGTCCGCCGTCTCCCTGCGACGTACATAACAACGTACGCCTCGGTCGCCCTGCTCCTTGCGGCCTTGCCGGGATGCCATTTTGAGCATCCTGTAAGACGCCATCTCAACGACAAGGGCCGCTGGACTGCGCTCAGCGGCCCTTTTCATTTCCAGAATCGGACGACGGGATGGGGGCCGGCCTGCCCTGCTCAGACGCTGCGGCTCGACCCACTAGGCCTCGCTTCGGCAAGATTAAGACCCGGCCCGCGCACCGGCTCGCGGGCGTCCACAAACGTGACGCTCCTTCCTCGTCGCGTCGTGGACCTCGCGATTCGCGACAGCAGCCCGGCCCACCCCGCCGCGCTTACACCCTCAAGAGGGGAGTAACGCAAAAGGCCATCGCTTGAAGATGGCCTTCTGCGTGGCGAAGCATTGTTCGAGAAGGCTCTCGGCACAGGCGCGCACAGGCGGATCACCCGCGTCCCGCCCTTCAAAACGTGCCTACGCATCACGGCCGAGGATTCCTCGTTGCCCTCGCAAGACAAGTTCGATAGACTGCGGGCGATGCCGGAAATTAGTCGGTTTTTTGGAATCGTCATTCGGATGTATGTAAACGACCATTATCCACCGCATTTTCATGCCACCTATGCGGAGTTTGAATCTTTGATCAACATCGACACACTGGCAATATATCGCGGCAATCTGCCGCGACGAGCGCTGGCGCTGGTCTTGGAATGGGCCGCGCTCCACTGGGAGGAATTGAAACAGGATTGGGAACGGGTACGAAAAGGGGAGCCTTTGCAACCGATTGCACCATTGGAGTAGAGTAGAAGAATCCATGGCGTTTGTGAGAATTAAGAAGGTCGTCCCGCTGGAAGGGTTTCGCCTCCGGCTTACCCTGACGGACGAGTCTGTGGTTGAGCGGGACATTGCTGATTTGCTGATCGGCCCGATCTTCGAGCCCATTCGTCGCGACCCCGGCCGCTTTCGCGAGGTCCGCGTGGAGGAAGGCTCAGTAGTCTGGCCGAATGGCGCTGATCTGTGTCCCGATGTGCTCATTTGGGGCGGCCCTCCGCCACAAGAGCCCCGCACTCCCCCAAAACAGCTGCGTCTCGAAGCAAAGACCGCAGAGCCTTGAAGTCACAAGAAGAAGGTGTATCCGGTGCCGCCGGCCATTGATAAGGAGATTGCGCGGCTGAAGCTGGGGCCCTGAAAAGGTGTCAGGAACCTTTTTCTTGACCTGCTCCTGAGATCCTATGCCTGAACACCCTACCCCTGACTGATTCCGGCCGGTCGCGCCACCTCTCGCTGACTCCCTCCAATCCCACGGCCATCCGTCAGCCCTCCGGCCGGCGATCCCCCTGCTCATCGTAGCTGCCGCACCCCGTGGCACTTACTGGCACATTGACGACTTAGGGGGAAGAAAAGGGGACATTCT
>CAYJUM010000129.1:0-3176 GCA_964373355.1 uncultured Nitrospirales bacterium
GTCGACGGCCTTCATCAGGCCGATGTTGCCCTCCTGGATCAGGTCCAGGAACTGGAGCCCGCGGTTGGTGTACTTCTTGGCGATGCTGACCACCAACCTGAGATTGGCCTCGACGAGGTCGGCCTTGCCGCGTTTGACTTTTTCGCCGGCATGGTCGAGGTGCCGGACCGTTTCCTTGATCTCCTCGGCGGTCACCAGCGCCACCTCGGTCTCCAGCATCCTGATCTTGGCCCGGGCGTTCCGGTGGACCTTGTTGATCTCGTACAGCGTGCTCTCCGAGAGCCCGGTCTGGCGCCGCACCGCGAGCAGGTCCCGGCGGCTGCGGCCCAGACGCCTCAGCAGATTCATGCCGGCCTCGCCGGGTACCCCGAGCTTCCGCTGGCACTGGCTGATCTCGCGCTCCGCCGCCGTGATCTGCTGCGCGAGCTCTCGGACGCTCTCGACCATCCGGTCCTTCACCGCCTGATGGAGGTTGATGCCGTCGATCTTCTCCACCACCTGGCGTTGGACCTGTTGCAATTGCTGCTTGATGCGCCGCTTGCGGGCCGGATCGTTGCCGGCGCGGCGAAGCTTCTCATGGAGCGACATCACCGGCTTGGACAGATGGCGCACGCGGTTCAGGGCGTCGAGGGTCCGGCGCCGAAGGTCCTCATCGTCGTGCTCGACGACTTCCTCCTCGAATTCCTCGTCATACTGAGAGGCCACCAGTTCCCGTACGTTGATCTTGCCGACCTTGAGCTTGTCCCGCAGCCCGAGGATCGCCTGGATCGTCATCGGCATGCCGAAGACGGCCGAGGCGATCTCGTTCTTGCCCTCCTCGATGCGCTTGGCGATTTCGATTTCGCCCTCGCGGCTCAGCAGGGCCACACTGCCCATCTCTTTGAGATACAGACGGACCGGATCGTCGGTGCGGCTCAGCACCCCGGGGGTCAGGTCGATTTCCTTCTCCGGCTCCTCCGCCTCTTCGACCTCTTCCACCTCCTCGACGGCCTCCTCACCCTCGGCCATCATCTTTTGATAGCGTTCCCCCTCGGAGCCGTCGATGATCTCGATGTCCATCTCGCCGAAGATGGTCATCAGGTTGTTCAACTGTTCGGAGGACACCAGCTCGGCCGGGAGCGTGCTGTTCAGCTCGTCGTAGGTGAGATAGCCCTTCTCCTTCCCGAGGGAGATGAGCTTCTTGACTTCAGTGAGCAATTCCTCTTTGGGCATCACGGCTCCTCGATCTGTGGGCTAGGCGGTCGGAGCGGCCGGCAGCGTCGCCTTCCGGACCCGTAGCTCGTTGACTTCGGCATTCAGCCTGCGGACATCCTCATCCCGGCCCTCCCGCTCCGCGGTCCGCAGCTTGGCGATCAGGTCTCCCAGCGCCGACTCCTGGCGTTTTCGCTCGAGCCGCTGCAGGCACCCCCGGACATGCTCGGCCACATCATCATAGTGGCGTTCCACCAGGGAGAGCTCCGCGGCCAGGGCGCTGCACCGGGGGTCCCCCAACGCTTCGTCCAGAGTGGGACCGATCTGCAGCTGCCCGTCCGGATCGACATGCCGCCCCGCAATTTCGACGATGCGCCGGCACTCCGGCACCGTGAACGCCGACGGCTCCAGCATGCGCAACTGCGTCTGATCCAGCGTTCCCTGCAACAGCAGATGCACGAGATCGTGCTCTTCGGACCTCCTCGGCCTGACGTCTCCCGACGGCGGCGGGCCTTTGGTCACCGCGGGCGTTTTCGCCCCCCGTGGCCGCAGCTCGGGGTATCGCTCGATGAGCCGCTGCTGCCCGATTCCCAGACGCTCGGCGACGCGTTTGATGCATTCTTCCTTCACGATCCGGTGGCTCGTGTTCTGCAAAATACGCAGGATCTCGTCCACGCTCCGGATCCGGTCTTCGATCGTTCCGGAAGCCGCCGTCCCCAGGCTGTGGTCCACCGCAAAGTCCAGGAGGCTGCGCGCCTGCTCGTGCAGGTGCAGGAATGCCTCCGCGCCGTTCGTCCGGATGAAGACGTCGGGATCCTGCCCCTGCGGCAGCGAGATGACCCGCACCGCGATGCCGCTGTCCACGAACAGTTCGAGGGTGCGAAGCGCGGCCCGCACGCCGGCCGGGTCAGGATCGAACACGAGCGCGACACGCTGGACGAACCGGCGGATGATGCGGATGTGCTCCGGCGTCAATGCGGTTCCGAGCGTCGCGGCCACGTGCGTGATCCCGGCCTGGTGCAAGGCGATGGCGTCGAAATAGCCCTCGACGATGATCAGGGCGTTCGCTCGCGAAGCCGCCTCCCGGGCCCGCTCCAGTCCGAACAACGACCGGCCCTTGGAGAAGAGCGGCGTCTCGGGCGAGTTGAGGTATTTCGGCGTCTCATCGCCCAGTCCCCGCCCGCCGAACGCGATCACGCGTCGGTGCAGGTCGCTGATCGGGATCATCAGCCGTCCGCGGAACCGGTCATAATAGCCGGCTCCCTGACTGCGGGTAGTCCCTTCCCTGGCCACGGTCAGGCCTGCCGTCGCCAGTTCCGAGGCCTTATAGCCTTGGGATTCCAGTTTTTTGATCAGTCCATCCCACGCCGGCGGAGCCCATCCCAAGCGGAATGCCTCGATGGTCTCCGGACCGATTCCGCGCCCGGCTAGGTAGGCCGTCGCTTCCCGGCCGACCTGCGGGTCCTTGAGGTTGCCGTGGAACCAGGCCGCCGCGGCCTCGTGCAGTTGCTCCAATCGGGCGCGGCTCCCGGCCTCGTGTCCCGCCGCCTTGGGCCCTTCCGTGACCGGAACCACGATGCCTGCCCGCCGGGCGAGCTCGCGCACGGTTTCCGGAAAATCCGTCCCCTCGATCTTCATCACGAAGGTGAAGACATTGCCGCCGACTCCGCAGCCGAAGCAGTGGAAGATCTGGCGGACCGGGCTCACCGTGAAGGAGGGGGTCTTCTCCGCATGGAACGGACACAACCCTTTCAGGTTCTGTCCCGCCTTGGTGAGAGTGAGATACCCCGACACCACTTCCGTGATGTCGATGCGGTCTCGGATTTGATCGATGAGTTCCTGGGGAATGAGGCCGTATGGCACCGACGCTTCGCTCCTTGTGCTCGCGTTCCGCGTCGAATCAGAATGGCGGCCTAAAGAGAGGAAAAACTGAAACAAAACGACCCGTGACTATAACAAGGGACTTTTAGCCCTGTCAACGCGGC
>CAYJUM010000130.1:0-3169 GCA_964373355.1 uncultured Nitrospirales bacterium
TAGGACTTTGCTTTTGAGGGGGGCGGCTCGAACACCCTCAAGAAGCCCCAACAGGCGCCTGTGATGAGCTCTTTCCCTGGTTCTTGTTAAGATGCTCATGGCCGACTCATGGCTGAGCAGCCTTTCCAGAGGGTTTGGGGGCGTGAAGGCGGCTTTTTGGCCGCGACCGGCCCTGCCCTGTTAGCAGCTGTTTACCTGCCGTTCGGCGTGGTAGGAGCTGCGGACCAGCGGGCCGGACTCGACATGGCTGAACCCCAGGGCCAGGCCCTCGGCCTTGAAGGCGGCGAATTCATCGGGATGGTAGAAGCGCGCGACCGGCAGATGCTGTTTCGTCGGCTGGAGGTACTGGCCGATCGTCATGATCTCGCAGCCGACCGCCCGGAGATCGCGCATGACCTCGCGGACTTCGTCGGCTGTTTCGCCCATGCCGACGATCAATCCCGACTTGGTCCGCGCTCCCTTCCGCTTCGCTCGCTCCAGCAGGGTCAGGGACCGATCGTACTTCCCTTGCGGTCGGATCGTCGGAAACAGGCGGCGCACCGTCTCGATATTATGGTTGAGGATGTCCGGGCGCCGGTCCAGCACCGACTGCAGCGCCGCTTCGTCTCCTTCGAAATCCGGTATCAGCACTTCCACCGCGCACATGGGGCTGAGCCGGCGGATGGCCCGGATCGTCTCCGCGAAGATCGAGGCCCCGCCGTCCTCCAGCTCATCACGGTTCACCGAGGTGATCACGGCGTGCCGCAGCCCCAGCGCCCGGACGGCCTGGGCCACCCGCCCCGGCTCCTCCGGATCGACGGCATGCGGCCGGCCCGTGGTCACGGCGCAGTAATGGCACCGCCGCGTGCAGATGTCGCCCAGGATCAGAAAGGTGGCGGTCCGGTTGTTCCAGCACTCCCAGACATTGGGACAGCGGGCCTCTTCACAGATGGTATGGAGCTCCAGCGAATCCATGATCCGCCGGATGTCCCGGTAGTCCGGGCCTTGCTGGATGCGAACCTTGAACCACGACGGCAGGCGCCGGCGGCCGGTTCTTCCGCCGGAGGCTCGAAGCTCGTCGACTGGGACGAAGCTCATGGGGTCTCCGCCGCTCCTCTTGTCACTCTACCGGACTCCGGGTATCCACGCAATCGTACGGAAGAGCCGGTCACGGCACGAGCCGCCGAAGCCATCGGACGGGCCCAGTCCACCAAGGCTCTGTCGGGTCCGGATAGTCCACCCACGGCTCCCGCGTGCCGAGATAGCTCTCCCCTCGAAAGGTCAGCCGGCTCCGTAATTGCCGGTAGCCCCGGCCGTGTAAGGCCGCCACCAGCGCCTGAAGGGCTTCGCGGCTCGTCCGGTACTGCCGGGACGTGACGTGAGTCTTCTCGTACTGCAGCCATGCCTCGAAGTCTTCGCCGCTTTGGTGAATGGCCACGAGGCGGTTGAACCCCCGCTCTCGCTCATCCACGCCTGCCAATTCGTACTTCTCGACGATGCGGAGGGAGGCCATACGTGGCCGCGAAGTAGATCCATTACTGCGCGCGGAAGACCGCCAAGAGATCGCTCAACGCAATCGTCTTCGTGTGCAGGGTCGCCCGCTCTCCCATCAGCGCATCACGGGCAGCGGCATCGGTCCCGGAGAGGCAGGCGGCGGCCAAAGCCAGAACCCGGTCGCATTCCTTCTCCATCTTCCCTTGGACGACCGGGTTCACCGCGGCGAGGTCCAGCACCTTGGCGCGGGTGGCGGCCAGATGGTGGCGGAGCTCCTGCTCGGGAAACGCGCGGGCGGCGGCTTCATCCAGGCACCGGCCCAGATACTGCTCCAGGAAGACATAGAGCCGGACGAAGGTTTCCGCAATTTCGATGTGCGATGGCGCCGAGCCCGCCATGGGTTCTCCTCGACTAGGCACTCTCGCCGCTCCCGAGCGGCCGCTTCAATTTCTCGACCAGCCGGGACAGCGACGGGCCGGGTTCCTCCCCGGCCGGTTTGTCCAACTGCCCCACCAGCGCCGCCGCCACGTTGTGGAAGGCCGCGGCCACCGGCGAATCGGGCGCCGCGACGATGACCGGCTCGCCGCTGTCGCCGCCGGCCCGGATGGCGGGATCGATCGGCACACGGCCCAAGAAGGGAATGCCGAGTTGGGCTGCCGCCTGCTCCCCGCCTCCCGTGGAGAAAATCTCGGTCCGCGTCCCGCAATGGCCGCACACGAAAAAGCTCATGTTCTCCACCAGGCCGAGCAGCGGGACGTTCACCTTCTGGAACATCCGCACGCCTTTTCGCACATCATAGAGCGCCACCGCTTGCGGCGTGGTGACCGTGACCGCGCCGCAGAGGGGCACCAGTTGCGTGAGGGTCAGTTGCGCGTCGCCGGTTCCCGGCGGCAGGTCGATGAGCAGGTAGTCGAGCTCCCCCCACCGGACGTCCCGGAAGAATTGCTGGATGGCGGTGTGGACCATGGGGCCTCGCCAGACCAAGGCCGCGTCTTCCGGCACGAAGAACCCCATGGAGATCACCTTCACGCCATGGCGCTCCGCCGGCTTGATCTTCCCGTCCTCCTGCTCGGGGGCCTTCGCGATCCCCATCATCATCGGGATGTTCGGCCCGTAGACATCCGCATCCATCAGCCCGACCCTGTTTCCGCTCTGGGCCAGGGCGATGGCGAGATTGACCGCGACCGTGGACTTCCCCACGCCGCCCTTGCCGCTGCTGACCGCGATGATCCGGCGCACGCCGGGCAGCAGAGTTTCTTTCTCGCCCTGGGCCGGGTTCGGTCCTCCAGGATTTACTTCACCCATGGTGGCTCCTTCGCCGATGTTGCCGGCGGGCATAGTGTATCCCACATAGGGGGGAAATTGCGCTAGTGTGGAATAAGAGGGATCAGGACGCCCCGGCTCTCGCAACCTGCGACAGCCGGGGCTTTCTCGGTCAGAACGATTCAGACCGGCGAAGATTCGAGGCCAGACCGACTTTTGACAGGACGAAGATCAGCCATTTCGAGGGGTCGAAGTTGTACCATTTGGGGCCGTTGCGGTAATCCCGGAGGTACGTGTGATGATAGTTGTGGTACCCCTCGCCGAAGGTCACGAGCGAGATCCACCAACTGTCGCGGCTGCTGTCCTTCGTTCCGTGCGGTTGTGCGCCCCAGAGATGGCAGATAGAATTGATGCAGAACGTGGAGTTGAGGAC
>CAYJUM010000131.1:0-3167 GCA_964373355.1 uncultured Nitrospirales bacterium
CAAGGGGGCCCAAAGCCGACGCTGGCCATGCGTCGGGAGAGGGTTTTTCTGGAGGTCCCATGGGCGGCATCAAGGTCGTCCTGGCCGGACCCCCGAGGTCCGGCAAGTCCTGTCTCCGGCAGGGCTTGAAGGACGCGGTGCGGGGCATTCCTGGTGCTCCATATCCGTACGTGATTACCGCGTGCCCTGATGGGGAGGGCGCGTGGTTCCAGGAAACCGTCAACGCTGATCCGGCGTTGGCGGCGGAGTTGAAGGCGGCCTACAAGGCCAAATTTACTCCGGAGTTCGTCGACCGGATCAGTGCGAGTGTGGAGAGTTGTCCTCTCCCGCTCGTGATCGTGGACATCGGCGGGATCCCCTCCGCCGAAAACAAAAAGATCTGCGCGGCGGCAACGCACGCAGTTCTCCTCGCAGGGGACACCTCACGCTTCCAAGAATGGCGTGAGTTCTGCGAGGCGCTCGAAATTTCCGTGGTGGCGGAAATCGAGAGCGAGTACCACGGCACCACCGACACCGTCCCGGCTCTCGGCGCCGACGGTGTTTACAGGGGATCGGTTCACCACCTCGAAAGAGGCGAACCGGTCTCCGAGCGCCCGACAGTCAGGGCGCTCGCCGAGCTTCTCGTCCGTTTGGCCACGGGCGAGGAAAAGTAAAGGCCAACCGCGGATCCGACGGCACTCGGATCTAGGGCGCGGCGCTGAAAATCTGCCGCAAACCCCCTCTCAAAAATACCTTGGATAGCCAAGGGAATAAAAAGAGAGGGAAGGAGTAAGCGATGGGTGACACCTATCGCATCTCCGCCGAGCCGACGCCGTCTGGCGTCCTGCTCCGGCTGTCCTTCGGGACGTCGGCGCAGAACGACCAGATCGTTCGCGACGCGGTTTCGGCCCTCGGTGAGCTCGCGCTCTCCGGCGGCCAGACCGTGTTCCTGAACGGTCCGGCGTCGCTCCCGGTCGCCTGCGCCATCGCGCACGGCGTGGCCCACCTCTTCGTAGAGGTTGCCGTCTTCGACCCGAAGATGGCGGGCTACGTCGTGGCAGTGAGCCACGGCGGCCGGGAAGTCGGCTCGATCGTCCAGCCGTAAGGCAGGCGGTCGGGTTGATCCGGCGGAACCGAACCAGCGGTAAACTGGGACAGCCCTCGATGCAGGGTTGACGACCAGGCGTCTAGACCGGCAAAGCGCATGCGATTATGCGCCGAGACCGGACCTGAACGGGCAACGTCCTCCCGAAAACCTTGCGAAACCTAAGCAAGGAACTGGACGATGCGGTGGTCACTGACCGCACAAAAAATCAGTGAGCCCAAGGGAAGCAGAGCCCTCCGGAGTCTGTCCGAGACAACAGGCAAACTTGGGGCAGTCAGCACTCACTGCCTCGCCCCATCGGAGCGCTCGAGAATTTCGAGCATTGCGATGGGGTCCTCGACCGACCTCTTGAGCCTGGATCGAGATGTCAGTCGAGGAAATCCGCGGTGCGTTTGAAAATCGTGAGCGTGGGGGCTCGCGATTTTGAAAAGCACCGAGGAGAGAGTATCAAATCGGCGCGAAGTCCTCCTGTCGGAGGCGCATGGAGGTTGGAACATGAACCAGTCCCTCACGACCGGAAACGGCGTGATCATCAACATTCCCGCGGCGACGCGGGATCACATGCTCGCCCACCCGGACGTGGGCGACCTTCTCGAAGAGGCCGCCGGCCTTCTCGTGCTGAACGGCGAGTTTCTCGCCAAGTCCGTCAACCTGGGCCGCCAGGTCGGGCTGTCCGCGTGCGTGCCCGCGCCGCGGATCGGTCTCGACGACCCGGCGACCTTCGTCGTCCGGGTCAACCGCCCCCGGCCCAGCCGCGTCCTCGTCGGCGCCGAGATGGTGCCGACGAGCGAGGTCAGCATCATCGCCCGGCCCACCGAGGCCGGGTATGAGCTCATCACCGCGTGGATCGGCCCGCTCGCCCCCCGCGAGCCGGCCGACTTCCTCTACACGGAGGAGGGGGCCCGGCTCGAGGCCGTGCCCGCGGCCAGCGTCCGTGGGCTCCTCGAGAGCCTGGACTTCTGGTCCAGGTACGCCCTGGTCTTCGACCCGGGCGTGGCCACGGGCGAGCCGTTCACCTCGACCTGGCGGGCGGTGCTCGGGCTCTAGGGCCTGAGCGCTTGATCGCCGCCCCGCTGGCAGACCGGGGATAAGCCGTCTGCCGAAATGGAAGAGACATGAGTTAAACATGCGACGTCCAGGACCTGATGGAGCCTGGGCGCCGAGCACATAGCAACCCATCCGGCGGAGCATGGGATCTCGTCGCTGACGGATGTCGAAAGGCGAAGATGCAGGGGAAGCGTCCTCTGTATGGATAGCCAAGTAGATGTCTCCAGCGTTCCGAGGGATGACCTCGGGTAATCAGGTGATCCGTCCAGCTTAGCTGGACCCGTCGTTAGGCTCGCAACCTAACATGCCTCACGGTTAGATTCAGTCTTTGTAAGCCGTGAGTACCACTGAAGACTCCTCGCCATGGAGGTCAATGGCAGCACTCGAGACTCCCCGGCCGCGACGCACATCGCGCGCCGGGGACCTCGACTGAATCTCTGAGCCGTTGACTCGTTTACAGGCCACTTCAGTGGCCGTGCGTTATGCACGGAGACTGAAGTCTCCTGTAAACTGGAGACGGGGACTAAAGCCTGCCCTGAGCGCAGCGAAGGGTCCCCTGTAAAAAGCTCGGGGATTCTGAGAGGCCATGATACAATGCGCTCGTATGAACGGAACTCCTGAACTTCGACGCGAGGTTGAGCGGCCTGAGCCGAGCATCTCGGTGGTTGATCCCGATGTGGTGTTCGCCTGGGCCGAGAGGCTAATCAAAGAGCGCGAGGCAGCCGGCGACTGGAGGGGCGCGGCTCGCCTGCGCTGGGGGATTGGCAACATCATTACCCGTACTGCACCAGGAGCCGAGAAGGCGGACGAAGGACTGTTTCTCAAAGAAGGAGACCGAGAGGTTGGAGCCGCAGTTCTTGCCCCGGAGCATTTGATCGGCGTCTTTGTCCTGCCCGAGTTTCAGCGCCTGGGCTATGGCCGCGAACTCATCGAGGCGAGCATTCGGCGCCTGCTTGAGCGCGGTGCCAAGAAAATTCTCATTGTTCGCGGGCTCGCCGCCGCGGCGTGAGCGGCAGGGGTGGGGCGTGTACGACGA
>CAYJUM010000132.1:0-3146 GCA_964373355.1 uncultured Nitrospirales bacterium
CCATTTCCCACCTCCTGTTTGAACGATGCGCGGAAGGGTTCGAGATCCGATTTGAGGAATCGGATGTTTCGGCCCATCACGCGGAGATGGGGAATCTGCTTTCGCTCCACCCAAAGATACATTGTTTGAGCGCTCACGCCAAGGTATGCCGCGGCGTCCCGAACAGTCAGAGGGACTTCGTCGCGGGCGAAGTGTGATTTTTCACAAACTATGGACCACGTGAGCGGGTGATTTTTCACGAACTTTGACCCACCGTTTTCAGGAACTTTGACCCACATTTTCACGGTCATTGACCCACCCCCAAGGCCCTTGCGAGGGCCGGAGAGATATGCCAACCAGTCCGCCGGAAGGAGGACTGGCAATGGCATACCGGGAGGTGCGGATGATGGATGTGGAACAGGTGATACGGCGGTGGATGGCCGGCGAAGGGATTCGGGCTATAGCACGAGCGACCGGTCTGGCCCGCAACACGGTGCGGCGGATGGTGAATCTGGCCCAGGAAGCGGGGGTCCAGCGCGATGGCCCCTGGCCGGAGGAGGGCCAGCTCGAACCCATACGACAGCGAATGGGCCAACCCGGCGCGCCCGGCGCGGCCGGGGAGGCGGAGCAGCGGCTGCTGCCGCGACTGGAGCAGATTCGAGCCTGGCTGGAGAAAGACCACCTGCTGTTGACCAAAGTGCAGGAGCTGCTGATCCGCCAGGGGCTGGCTGTCTCCTACAGCGCGCTATACCGGTTTGCCCGCAAGAGATGCCACTTTGGGGGTCCGACGATCACGGTGCGCCGGGCCGACTGCCAGCCCGGCGAGATGGCGGAAGCCGATTTCGGCCGGCTGGGCCTGTTGCACGAACTCAGCAGCAACCGGCCCCGTGTGGTGCAGGCCTTCATCCTGACGCTGGGCTACAGCCGGCTCAGTTGCGTGGTTCCGGTTTTCCAGCAGGATCTGCCCACGATCATCGATTGCTTCGAACGAGCCTTCGAGTTTTTCGGCGGTGGTCCCCGCCGGGTGGTGATCGACGGCATGAAGGCCTGTCTGGAGGTGGCCGATCCCTACACGCCGCGCTTCAACCGCACATTTCTGGAATACGCCCACTACCGAGGTTTTCTGCCGGACCCGGCGCGGCCTCGCCACGCCAAGGATAAACCGGTAGTCGAAAGAAGCGTGCCGTACGTCCGGCAGCGCTTCTTCCAAGGCGAGACCTTCCTCGACCTGGAGGAGATGGCTCGCCGCGCTCTGGTTTGGTGCCGCGAGGTGGCCGGGCGCCGGATCCACGGAACCACCCGTCGCGTGCCGCTGGAGGTTTTCGAGGCCGAAGAGAAGCCGGCGCTGATTCCTTTGCAGGGACAACGCTTTGATCCGCCGGTGTGGGCCCAGTGCAAGGTGCATCCGGACCATCATGTCCGCTTCGGCCAAGCCCTCTATTCGGTTCCCACCCGTTGGGTGGGCTGCCGCGTCGAGGTCCGCGGCGATCGTAGCTTGGTTCGCATCTATGCCCGTGGCGAGCTGATCAAAACGCATCCCCGCCAGATGCCCGGCGGCCGCTCCACGGATTTCGCCGATTACCCCGATCACCGCGCTCCCTACGCTCTGCGCTGGCCCGGCTACTACCTCCGGCGGGCCCGCGATCTGGGACCGGCCGCCGGCGAGTTCGCCGATCAACTCCTGGCGGGCGAGTTCCCCTGGAGCCGTCTGCGCCAGGCGCAAAAGCTACTCCGCCTCGCCGAACGCTACGGCGCCGCCCGCCTGAATGCCGCTTGCCGCCGCGCCCTGGACTTCGAACTCGTCGACGTCCACCGCCTCCAGCGCATCCTCGAGCAGGGACTGGAATCGCACACCGAACCCCGGCCCCTGGTCGGGCATCAGTCCCCACTCCCGCTGAAATTTCTCCGTCCGACCGATCACTTCGCTCACTCCCCAGGAGGTCCTCATGCTGATCCAGCCTGAACTGAAGACCGTGTTGAAGCGGTTAAAACTGTCCGGCCTGCTGGCCACCTTGCCCGATCGTCTGGCCTACGTCCGCAAGGAGAAGCTCGACTACACGCAGTTTCTCGAGCTGGTCCTGTGCGACGAAGTCGAACGGCGGGACCACCAACGCGTCCAGAGCCGCCTGCGAGAGGCCGGCTTCGACGAAGAGTGCACGCTGGAACGCTTTGATTGGTCCGCTCAGATTCGGATCGACAAAAGCCGACTGATGGATCTGTTCGGCCTGCACTTCCTGCAACGCCACGAGAACGTGATCTTCACCGGTCCGGTCGGCGTGGGCAAGACCTTCCTCGCCCAGGCCCTGGGTCACGCTGCTTGCCGCGCCGGTTATCGCGTGCTCTACGTTCGCGCTGACCCCCTGCTGAAACGCCTGGCCGCTTCGCGAGCCGACCACTCCTTTGACCGCGAGCTCCGTCACTTTCTCAACCCGGATCTTCTGGTCATCGATGACTTTGGTTTGCGCAAACTCTCCCACCAGGCTTCTTCTGACTTCTATGACCTGCTCATCGAACGCCACACCCGATCCTCTACCATCGTGACCTCCAACCGGGCGGTCGAGGAATGGATGGGTGTGTTCGAGGAACCTCTGCTGGGCCAGAGCGCACTGGATCGTTTCTGCCATCGCGCCCACCAATTCGTCATCGAGGGCGAGTCGTACCGCAAACGCACGGCGCCGGGTTCGGTCCAGACGGCCAAAGCGGGCCCCAAGGCCAACACATGAATCAGAACGTAGTTCTCACGGCAGAAAAGGTAGCGGGTCTTCTTAGCTGGGGGCTCTGCCCCCAGACCCCCGGAGTTTACCGCCTTGATGCCATCCCATGTCCGGTGTGGCAGAATAAGGGACCGCGGGGCGCCCACCGGGCACCCCGCCATGGTCTGGCCCCTGAGACGGCGCTCGGGTTGCTCTCCAGCAGTGCCCTATCCTCCGCTCAGGCCGCCTGCTATTGTAGCGAATCGAAGAAGGAGGTAGAAACTAAGAATCAACAGCCGGGGGTGGGTCAATGATCATGAAAACCCCTGGGTCAAAGATGGTGAAAATCGACAGCTCTGGCCAGCGCCGACGCGTCGCAGCTTCCGGCGCAACGCGTGAAACGGCTTCGAAAGATAATCAGCGAAGCCTCCGAAAAGCTCCAGCTCGCCAAGATGGCGCGTGAGGAGTGAAAGG
>CAYJUM010000133.1:0-3143 GCA_964373355.1 uncultured Nitrospirales bacterium
TCTTGCCGTCCTCCAAAGACCCGACATTGACCAGGACGCCGTAGTCGTGAAAGTCGCAACACTTGTTAAAGTTCGCATGGCGACTCGTGGGCGCATCATTGCCCCACGGATACTTCCGCCCATCCGTGCCTCGCGCGGCCTTCTCCCACTCCTGCTCGGTCGGCAGGCGCTTCCCATAGTACCGGCAGTAGGCGTCGGCGTCGTGCCAGGTGACGCCGATCACGGGCCGGTCGCCATCGCTGACCAGACTCACACTATTCCAATATGCGGGTTTCGCCCGGCTGGTCGCCTGCAGGAATTGAGCATAGAGCTTGGTCGTCACCTCGTACTTGTCCATGTAGAACGCCGAGAGCGACAGCCGCTGGTTGTCGCGCCCGTACAGGAACTCCCCTTCCGGCACCAGCACCATCGGCGCGCCATCCCGGCCGGTGATCTCGCGCCCGGACTGCCGCGGCGCCTCGTACGTCGGCGCTTTGGCCACCTCGATCCGCTTCTTCTTCTCCTCGATCTGCCGCTTCTTCTCTTCGATCTGTTGCTGGATCGCGGCGAGCTTGTTCTGCTCTTCCACCTGCCGCTCTTGCTCCTCAAGGGCCTTGAGTTCCTGCTCGGCCTGGCTGAGCGCCGCGCTTGGCTCTGGCACCCCCACCCTCCCCTCCCCCGCGCGCGGGGGAGGGCTGGGGAGGGGGCCGCCAGGCTTGCCGGTCGCCGACGTAAAGAACACGAACTCGCCCGGCTCCGTCGCCAGCTTCCACATCTCCGGCCGCTGGGTGTGCCCCTTGTCCTTGGCCGCGTCGAACACCCGCTTCGCCAGGTAGGTGTGCAGCTCGCTGGCCGGAATGATCCCATCCCCGTCGAGGTCCGCCAGGCCCTTGTTCAGCCCTTGGAGCAGATAATAGGTGAACACACTGTGGCCCCATTCCGGCCCCTCCAAGGCCTCCTGCCCCGGTCCCCCCGCCGTGATCAATTGCCGGCCCTTCTCCCGCGTGATCTCCCGCAAATAGTCCGCGTCGTAGGTCTTCGGCGACTTGAACGCGGTCCCTGCGATCCCGCCATAGCAGACATCCACGAGAAACAGGACGTGCTTGGAGGGCAACAGATCGGCCAGCTCCCGGATGCGGCCCATGCCGATGCCGGTCCGCCCTAACTCCTCCTTCTTCGCTCCCACCGGCAACAGATAGCCCTGCGGCTTTCCCCCTTTGGCCGTCTTGGTCTCCCCGTGTCCGCTGAAGAAGATCACCACCCGGTCCTGCTCGCCGACCCGGTCTACGAGCTTGTCGGTCAGCTCCCCTTCGATGGCCTCCTTGGTGGCCCGCTGGTTATAGAGTTCGCTCACCTGGTAGCCGCGCTGCCGCAAGGTCTGGGCGACCGCCTTGGCATCCGCCACCGCGTAGCGGAGCTGGGGGATGTGCTCGTAGTCGTCAATGCCGATGACCACGGCCCAGGACTTGCCCGCCTGCTCGGCAATGAAATCGGCTGGAGATTTTCCCTCCACCCGCACGCCTTTCGTGTCGGCGTGCGCCGGCGGCGTGGAGAGCAGGATGACGAGGCCGGTCAGCATCAGGCGGACGATCGTCAGGCGTCGCATGGGAACCCTCCTAGCCTCTCGACTTCATAACGGCAACCTGTTTCGAGGACCTGCCTTGTCCTGACTTCGTGGCGTCCTGGGCGCAGCGGAACGCACGGGACTGTTTCCTCGCAGTCCCTTCTCTATAGCTTGTGCCTTGCTGCGACCTATGCTAGCTTGAGTGTGCGTGGATCGCGGACAGCGAAAGCGGCTGGCTGATATCTGCGAGAAACTCGGAGTGGCGCTCTTCGTGGGCGCGGCGCTCCAGGCTATCGTCTCCGAAGCATTTGCACTTCGGCCCTTGGTCGTAGCCGGTGTTGCTCTCGTAGGGTTCAGCCTGCTCGTCATCGCGATCGTCCTGTCCAAGGAGGTCTGAGCATGGAACTGCTCATGCTGGCGATCATGGCTCTGATATTCGTCCTGGGCATGTGGTGGTATCTGAGCCACCAGCACCGGTAAGTCCCAGCCCGCTCTCCTGAGCCAATTTCGGCAAGCACATCGTCAGAGCCCAGCCTCCTCCGGTCATGATTCATCACTGAGCGTCATGCATTGCTCATCGTTGTCCTGTCGCGCGTCCTGGGCGCAGCGGAACCCCTTGATTATCGCCAGTCGCCGGAGAGGACCCACGCGCCCCAGTCATACGGCCGGCTGTCGCCGTCGAACCGCGCGCGGTTTTCTTTGATCAGATCCAGTTGCGCCTGCCGCAGCGCCGCCGCCTTGCCCAGGGGGCCACCGTCTTTGGGACTGCGCCACAGATACCCATAGAACTTGGTCATCAGGCGGACCGTCGGCTCATCAGGCACCTTCCAGAGGCTTGTCAGCAGACTGCGGGCCCCGGCCATCCCGAAGGCCCACCGCAGGCCCATCAATTCCTGCCCGGTCTGCACCGCTCCCAAGCCCGTCTCGCAGGCCGAAAGCACGACGAGGTCCGTGCCCTGTAAATCCAAGCCGGTCACTTCCAGTGCGGTCAGGATGCCGTCATCCGCCCCGCTTTGCGCCTGCGCCCGCCGGTTGGCGCCGGCGAGTGCGATGCCCGAGAGCAAAAGCGGATTCGTCCCGACCGGCCCGGAGAAGTCATCCCGGAGTCCAGCCTGGACGATGACTCCGCGGCTCGCCGGCAGACTGGGCGGGGCACAGCCCTCGCCCGCAAAGTACCCGTGCGTGGCCAGGTGCACGTAGCGCTGCCCGGTCATCTCCCGGCTGAGCCAGGCCTCGGTGGCGACGTGACCCTCGGCGCGCCGGACGGCGGTACCCTTCAAATTGGCGGACGCCTGGCCCGCGATCGCGCGTACTTCCTCGGCAGTCCCGGGCAGCGGATCAAACGCCGTCGCGGCCTCCAGCATGCAACCGGCACGCGACGTTGCGCGAGTGCTGACACTGGCGCTTTCAGCCCTTGCCACAATCACGCCATAGTCCGGGTCGCCGACGAGCACGAGCCCGGTGGCGGGCGTTGCCTGGTCATCCTTCCTGACAAGGCGCAGGACATCCCGCCCGGAAGGAATTGTCGCGACTGTACGCGTCTCCAGCAGAAACGGCTGGCCATCGTCCCCCGGAAGAAGTTTGAACGGGACCAGCGCCA
>CAYJUM010000134.1:0-3063 GCA_964373355.1 uncultured Nitrospirales bacterium
GCGTGGGTATCGTTCTGCTTTCCCATGAATCCGAAACCTCAATAAATAAGGGGGGAGTCTGCGACACCCCCCGGCTCCCCCCCCAGGATGCGCCCGCGTGACCGCCGGCGTGAAGGATTCGAAAAAAGAACCCGGCCCCGGCGTTCGGCGGAGCCTACCAGCCGGAACCGGGCGGCGCCCTATTTGGCCGGAGCGAGAGAACCCTCGTCCAGCACAGGAACAGGCCGATAGACTCCACGCTGCACGCTCTCCTGAACCCCCGCCCAGGAGACTCTGGCCGACCGGTTTGCACCGATTGCGGAGTCTTCGCGCACCGGAAGCCGTTGGTGTCGTTCCGTTTCGTCGGCGTATTGTTGTTCCGGTTCGCTGATCGCACGTGCTGCGGTTTGTTGTTCCAGGACCCGCCCCGCAGGACGGCCGTGTTCGGCCCATCCCTTCCCGCTGAAGTCCTCCCCCAGCGGAACTCGTTGACTGACCAACTCGACCAGGTCGCCCATGACTTCCCGCCGCAACCCATACGTGTCCGCATGCTGCGCATGCCCCAGCCAACTGGCCAGTGACTGCACGAACCGCTCAGCCGGTAACGTCCCTCGCAGGCATTGCCGCGCCTTCCCGCGCAACCGCCGGATGCTCCGTTTCGCCGTCGTCGCCCGTAGGCGTCGGTGGTTCAGAAACACCCGATAGCCCAGAAAGTCCACGCCGTCCTGCGTCCGCAGGACCTGGCACTTGCGCGGGTGCAACGTCAGCCGGAGTCGAGTCAGGTAGCTTCCCATCGCCTCCTTGATCGCCCACAACCGCCGCTTGTCGTCCCCGAAGACCACGAAGTCATCGCAATAGCGCAGGTACGCCGAACAGCGTAGTTCCTCCTTGACGAAATGATCGAAGCCACTCAAGTACACGTTGGCGAAAAACTGGCTGGTCAGGTTCCCGATCGGAATGCCCTTCCGTCGCATCAGGGGTGTGAACAGATCGTCGCCCGCGAAATGGTGACACACGCACTCCTGCTCATTACTCGACGTCACGATGACCCGGATCAGCCGGAGGACCCGTGCGTCCTTGATCTTGCGCGCCAGAAGGTTGAGCAGGGTTTCATGGTCCATGCTCGGAAAGTATTTGGCGATGTCGCACTTGAGCACATAGGGATACCGCCGGGCGTGCCGCTGGAAGACCTCCACCGCCAGATGGGTCCCCTTCGCAACCCGGCAGGCGTAGGAATCCTTGATGAACGTCCGCTCGAAGATCGGCTCGATCACCCGGCAGAGCGCATGATGGACCACCCGGTCCCGATAGGGCGCCGCGCTGATCAGCCGCGCTTTCGGCTCTCGGATGGTGAAAGTGCAATAGGGGCCTGGACGGTAGGTCTGCGTGAGAAGTTCCTGCTGCAAGGCCAGGAGTTCGTGCTCCAGGTCGAAGTCAAAGCGGGCGGTGCTGGACTTGAAGCGTTTTCCCCGCCGGGCCGCCTGCGCCGCCGCGAAAAGATTCTCAAACGAGACGAACCGGTCGAACAGATGCCCGTGTCGCTTCACGCGGGGAGCGCCCCCGGTCCCCCTTGCTGCTTGAGCCAACCGCCGAGCATCGCGCCGATCTCGTTGATGGCCCTGGCCGCATACTCGTACCGACTCACCGTGAGCAGTTTCAGATCCTTGCTGAGGCGAATCAAAAAGCGGAGCCGGTTCAGCTTGACGCTCACAAGCTCCAACGTGCGGCGTTTCTCCCGAAGATGACTGGCGTCGATCAAGCCCTCCACCAGGTCGAGCATGAGATGAATGAGCCGGTCGCCGAGCACGAACCGGTAGGAGCGGGGGAAATCATTGACGCGGGGCAGGAGCCACAGGGCCAGGTCATAGGCCTTGGTCACAATGGGCGGAAGCTCATCCATGCTGAAGATGTCTTAGGTCGCGTTCACCCTCACCCCACCCCTCTCCCTCAAGGGAGAGGGGGTGTATTTCAGACGAAGAGTCAAGGTTCAAGGGTTCAAGCGTTCAAGCCTGTGGTGAGCGGAGTCGAACCGGGCTCAGGGAGTCTGCGCGCACCGGAAGCCGTTGGTGCCGCCCCGTAGCGTCGGCGACCCGTAGTCCCGGCCCGCTGAGCGCACGTGCCGCGGCTCGAGGTGCCAGGACCCGCCCCGCAGGACTCTGTATTGGCCGGTAGAGGGGCCTTTCGGATTCTGGGCCGGGCTGACCTCGTAATACCCGCCAGCGTACCAGTCAGCGGTCCACTCAATGACATTGCCCGTCATGTCATACAGGCCGAAGGGATTGGCCTCGTAAGAGCCCACCGGCGCCGTGCGAAAATAGCCATCGTCATAGCCCGCCATGATGACCTTCAGCCTGCCCTTCGCGCTCTCATCCGCAATGTTTGCCACGCGCCGCGAGCCCGGATTGCCGTCCCCCCACCAATAGCGTGTCTGCGTGCCCGCCCGATTCGCGTACTCGAACTCCGCCTCCGTCGGCAGCCGCTTCCCCGCCCACCGGCAGTAGGCGTCGGCATCCTCCCAGGAGACCGAGACGACCGGATGGTTGGCGCGATTCGAGGCAAACACCAGGGCCTCCGCCTCCGGCTGGCGCCAATTCGCCCCGCTCACCTCCTGCCAGCCTTTCCCCTCCACGAATGAGAATGCTTTCCCTTCGCGCTCGGCCGTCGTCTGATGGCCCGTCGCCCCGACAAATTGCTCGAAGAGCTGGTTGGTCACCTCGTACTTGTCCAGATAGAACGCATTGAGCGCGACCCGATGGCGCGGGCTCTCAGGCTTAAACCAGCCTTGGCATTGGTCCTCCTTTTGTCCGTCTTTCACGCATTCTTCCACCACACGAGTGACCTCCTCCGAGGAACTCCCCATCCAGAACTCCCCCGCTGGCACCAGCACCATCGGCGCGCCGTCCTTGCCGGTGATCTCCCGTCCCGCCTGCCGCGGCGCCTCAAAGGCCGGCGCCTTGGCCACCTGGATGTGCTTCTTTTTCTCCTCGATCTGCCGCTTCTTCTCTTCGATCTGCTGCTGAATCGCGGCCAGCTTGCTCTGATCCTCCACCTCCCGCTCCTGCGCTTCCAACGCCTTCAGTTCCT
>CAYJUM010000135.1:0-2961 GCA_964373355.1 uncultured Nitrospirales bacterium
CTCGTAAAACCTCCGGGAAAACAGCAACTGCCAATCAAGAACTGGCACTCGCGGCTTAAGTGACCGCGACGTCCCTCCGCCTGAGGCCTGCGGGGGCGGAAGGGGCGCGATGCAGCAGGCTGGTCCAAGGCCGGTGCTCAGCGGCCGAGGACGAGAACACACTGGGCTAGCGGCCGTTCTAAGCCTGCCGATGGGCGTGGGCGGCGGCGAACCTCAAACGATCGGCTAAGCCTGTAGAGCCATTTCGCTGAAGGTCTTCGGACGCGAGTTCAATTCTCGCCACCTCCACCATTCACCAGGCCCCTGGGCCAGCCGGCTCAGGGGCCTTTTCATTGGAGGCAGCCCGTGATCAGGAAGTTGCGATCGGGCGGGTACCGGCTGTATCCCTGAAAAAAGACCGGAGGACGGGCAGGCGCCGGAACCTGGGCACGTTCCAGACGCGCGCGGCGGCCGAACGCCACGAGCGGGCGGTGCACTTCTTCAAGCGCCACTAGGGACCCGGCGGCTTGAGGACAGCGCTGGCTAGGAGAGCCCGAGGATCCGGCCGGTCACCGGATCAATGTCCACGCCTTCCCCCGCGGGCGCGCCCGGCAAGCCCGGCATCAATTGGATTCCGGAGCAGAGCGCCGTGAGAAACCCGGCGCCCGCCAGAACCCGGACCTCCTTGACGGGAAGCGTAAACCCGGTGGGACGGCCCGGCAGGGCCGGATCGTGTGAGAGCGAGAACGGCGTCTTGGCCATACAGACGGGCCACCGGCCGAAGCCCGACTTGGTGGCCGCCTCGATCTGGGCCCCGGCGGCGCCTTCATAGACAACGCCGGCCGCGCCGTACATTCGTCTGGCGATCGTCTCGATCTTCTCGGTGATCGGCGCAGAGTCGGCATAGAGCCGCCGCACCTCCGCCGGCTGGCGGCAGGCCCTCACCACCGAGTCCGCCAGTTCCTCCGCGCCCTTGCTCCCGTCGCTCCAGTGCGTGCAGACCGGCGCGGCGACCGCGCCGAGGCCCATCGCCCGCTCCCGCACAGAGGCCAGTTCCTCGGCGGAATCTCCAGGAAATGCGTTGATCGCGACCACGGCCGGCACGCCGAAGGCGGCCACGTTGGCGAGATGTTGCTCCAGGTTGGCCAGGCCTTTTTCGAGCGCCGTGCGGTTGGGCGCGGTCAGGCCGGGCGGCAGCGGCTCCCCCGATTTCATGGGACCCACGCCGCCGTGGAGCTTCAAGGCCCGAAGGGTTACGACGACGACTGCGGCCCGCGGGTGCAGGCCTGAGACGCGGCACTTGATGTCGAAAAACTTCTCCGCCCCCAGGTCGCTGCCGAAGCCTGCCTCGGTCACGACGTAGTCGCAGCACCGGAGCGCCATCGCATCGGCGACGACCGAGCTGGCGCCGTGCGCGATGTTGCCGAAGGGGCCTGTGTGCACAAAGGCGGGCGTCCCTTCGATGGTCTGGACCAGGTTGGGAGACACGGCGTCCGTCAGCAACGCCGCCATCGCGCCCGCACAGTGCAGCGCCTCGGCGGTGACCGGCCGGCCGTTCTTCGCAAAGCCCACGACGATCCGGCCCAGCCGCTCCCGGAGATCCCGGAGATCGCTCGCGAGAGCGAGCACCGCCATGACCTCGGACGCCTCCGTGATGACGAATTCGCCGGCCCGCGGGGACCCGCCGGGCGCGCTTCCGACCCGTCGCAAGGAGCGATCGCTGACGCTGGCGGCGCGGGGCCAGGTGAGGCGCTCCGGGTCCAGGCCGAGCGCATTCCCGTGGAAGAGGTGGTTGTCGAGGAATGCGGACAGCAAGTTGTGCGCGGCCGCGACGGCGTGGGCATCGCCGGTGAAGTGCAGGTTGATCGCCTCCGCGGGGACCACCTGTGCGCGGCCGCCGCCGGTCCCCCCGCCCTTGACCCCGAAGACCGGCCCCAGGGACGGCTGGCGCAGCGTGACCGCGGCGCACCGCCCCTGCCGGCTGAGGGCCATGGCCAGGCCGATCGCCGTGGTGGTCTTGCCTTCTCCGAAGGGGGTCGGCGTGATCGCGGTGACCAGCACATAGTGTCCCAGCGGACGATCCTTGATCCGCTCGCCGGCGCTGAGCGCGATCTTGGCGATGGACCGCCCGTACGGGACGATCTCGTCCTCCAGGAAGCCGAGCGCCGCCGCAATGTCCCGGATGGGTCGCGGTCCGGCTGAATGCCCGCTCCTTGGGTCAGCCATGGCTCTCACGGTCAGAGTCTGCGCAGCTCACCGAAAAGAAGTGTAGCACACGCGATAAGGCGGGGGTCGAGATCGTGCCCCGGCTCTTACCGAACAGGTTGGCGAAGCGGCCGGGAGTGGCCTAAGATAGACGCAGGTACTTCTACCGGAGTGGCATTGCCGTCTGTCACGCGCATCGTCGGCCTCCTGGGCCTCCTCGGGCTGCTCCCGCTGAGCGGCTGCCTGCCATGGTGGACCACCCCGGCGCAGATGGGAGTGAACCTGGCCACGACCGCCGCCGAGGAGCGGAAGATTCCGGAAGTGGAGCGCGACTTCACCGTGCGAGCCAATGTCATCAACATGTTCGTCAATGACGCTCCCGAGCTGCTGATCTACGTGAACACGGATGTCTATCAGGGCCAGGTCATGCTGACCGGCGCGGTCGCGGACAAGCAGGCCGCGGCCCTCGCCGAGCAACTGGCCCGACAGGTCGAGGGGGTGCAGAAGATCTTCAACGACATTCACGTGATCGAGGAGGACGAGCTGCAGCGGGTCACGCGCGATATCGGCACGGAGTACAAAATCAAAGCCGTTTTGCTGACCGCACTCGGCGTCCGATCACGCAATTACCGCTGGCGGACGGTGGACGATACGGTGTACCTGATCGGGATGGCGCAGGACCAGGCAGAGTTGGACGAAGTGCGCGAGCTGATCCTGGCCCTGGACCAGGTGGAGCATCTCGTGAGCCACGTGAAGATCAAGCCTGCCACCGAGCCG
>CAYJUM010000136.1:0-2900 GCA_964373355.1 uncultured Nitrospirales bacterium
CCATTAAAAGAGAACCAGGTTTGCTGCCCCCATAGACCTTCCTTCTGACTTCAACTCAAGGATAGGGGCAAGGAGGTGGACGATGAAGCATCTCGCGTGCTCCCTTATGCTGCTCGTGGGCGGGTGGCTCTGGATGGATGCGGCCCTGGCGCAACAAGCCACGCCCGCGCGGATTCTCATCCACATGAAGACTGCGTTGGCCGAAGACGATGCGCAAATTTGCGCGGTGCCGAATGTCGCCTGGGCAGCGCTGAAGGCCGGTCACACGGTAACGATCCTGGTGGATGCCAGCGCGGTGACCTCGGTCACGAAAGGCTTCGGGTGGTTCAGAAGGCTGGTCGGCTCGGATTCGACGGCGCTGGACCGAGCGTCACTCCCTGACCGAGAGCGAAAAAGTCTCTCCGAGCAGATGGGGGTGCCGTTGGAGCAGATCCCGCGCAACTATGGCGAGTATTTCGATTTCCTCAAGAAATTGGGAGTGGAGATTTACGGGAACCGCACGATGATGCTGCTATACAAGATCGATCCCGTGCGGGTGGCGCCCACAGTGACGCCGGTACCTTTAGACCGAATGGTGCAGCTCTTTGCCTCGGCAGACCGCGTCATCGTCTACTGAGGAACGTCGTCTTCCAGTGCCAGACCGTCTGCTAGTAAATGGCTCTGAATCGCAGCACCGGCTCTGCTATCATGAGGCGGTGTCTCTGGACAGCCTCTCGATGCGGAAGCTGGTTCTTCTCCTGGCGTTTGTCGGCGTGATCGCCGCCTTTTTCTATTTCGACCTGCACCGCTCTCTGTCCCTGGACAGCCTGAAAGAACATCGGGACCAGTTGCTCGAAGTTACGCAGCGCCATTATGCACCGACCGTCGCAGCGTTTATCGGAATCTATATTCTTCAGACCGCCTTTTCGCTCCCGGGCGCGGCGATTCTGACCTTGGCCGGCGGCTTTGTCTTCGGGAGCGTACTGGGAACGCTTTACGTCAATGTCGGGGCCACGGGCGGGGCAACCCTGGCCTTCCTGGCGGCCCGCTACCTGTTTCATGACTGGGTGGAGAACAAATTCGGCGATCGGCTCGGACCGATTCAGGAAGGGTTCGCGCGGAATGCCTTCCATTACCTGCTCACGTTGCGGCTCATTCCGGTGTTCCCGTTCTTCCTGGTGAACCTGGTTTCCGGCCTCACCAGGGTGACCCTCGGCACCTACGTGCTGGCCACCGCTATTGGCATCATTCCCGGCAGCTTCGTGTTCGCGTACGCCGGACGCCAGGTGGGGACGATCAATTCCCTGTCGGAGATCGCGTCACCCCGTGTGCTCACGGCGTTCACGCTCCTCGGGGTCCTGGCGTTGGCCCCCGTCCTCTACCGGCGATTCGCCGCGCAACGACCGTGATCGGCATCTAGCGGCGCAGCCAGGCGAACCACAGCCCGAGCAGCTTCTTGATGCCCGGCGTCAGGCGGGCTCGCTGGTAGGCATCCCCAACCTTCTTGATCACCTCAGCTTGCGTCGGATACGGGTGGATCGTCTTAGAGATCGCGCTGAGGCCCAGCCCATTCGTCATGGCCAGGGTCACCTCGCTGATCAGCTCGCCGGCATGCGCCGCGACGATGGTGGCGCCCAGGATACGATCCGTCCCCTTGGCGACATGGACTCGCCCGAACCCTTCCGTTTCCCCGTCGAGGATCGCGCGATCCACTTCGTTGAGGTCCCAGGTAAACGTGTGCACCTCCTTGCCCTGCGCAACAGCGTCCTCTTCATACAGGCCGACATGGGCGATCTCCGGGTCGGTGTATGTGCACCAGGGAATCGTCAAGGCGCTGACCTTCTGCCGTGCCGAGAACAGCGCGTTGGCGATCACGATCCGCGCCATCGCGTCGGCCGCATGCGTGAACTTGAACGAGGAACAGATGTCCCCCGCGGCAAAAATGCGCGGGTTCGTAGTCTGGAGCCGGTCGTTCACCTTTACGCCGGTTCGATCGTACTCTACGCCAGCAGCCTCGAGGTTCAAGCCTTCGACGTTGGGTGCGCGCCCCACGCCCAAGAGAATCGCGTCGGTGGTCAAACGATCAGTCTCGCCCTTGCGCTCATACTCGATCACTTTTTTGGCTCCGTCGGCTGAAGCCTTGGTCGTCTTGACCTCGCAGAGGAACTCGACACCATCGCGGCGCATGGCCTGTTCCACCACGCGAGCCGCATCGGGATCTTCCCGCGGCAAGATGCGGCATTCTTGTTCCAGCACTGTCACCTGGCTGCCAAAGCGGGCGAAGGCCTGGGCCAGCTCGCAGCCAATCGGGCCGGCGCCGATCACCACCAGCCGTGCGGGCAGGCCTGTCAGTTCAAAGACGGTCTCGTTCGTCAGATATCCGGCCTGCTCCAGTCCGGGGATGGGCAGCGCCGCGGCGTGACCTCCCGTGCAGATCGCCGCTTTGGCGAATCGCAGGACCTTGCCGCCGACCGCAATCGTGTCTGGACCGGTGAAGCGGCCCTCCCCGATGAAGACGTCCACGCCGAGGGACTGGAAGCGATGGGCCGAGTCGTTGTGACTGATGCGCGCGCGCAGCGCCCGCATGCGGGCCATGACCGCTGTAAAGTCCTCCTTCAGGCCGGTGGGCTCGATGCCGAGCGGCGCGGAGCGCCTGACGGCGTGCCAGGCACGCGCCGCCCGGAGGACCGCCTTCGAAGGCACGCAGCCGACATTGAGGCAGTCGCCCCCCATGAGATGTTTTTCGATCAACGCGACACGAGCGCCGAGGCCGGCCGCGCCCGCCGCGGCGACCAGGCCGGCGGTACCGGCTCCGACCACCACGAGGTTGTACCGACCGGCCGGCTCAGGGTTGATCCAATCCGGCGGACGGACGTTCCGGACCAGCGTCCGATTGGCTTCATCGTCGGGCGGGATCACGA
>CAYJUM010000137.1:0-2655 GCA_964373355.1 uncultured Nitrospirales bacterium
CAGCCGGCGGCCGGAAAGGATGATCATGGAACTCGGGTTCGTCGGCCTCGGGAAGATGGGCATGAACATGGTGACGCGGTTGCAGCAGGGCGGCCACCGCGTGGTCGCGTATGATCGGACGCTCGAGCTTGTCACGCAGGCGGAAAAGATCGGCTGCGTGAAGGCGACGTCGCTGGAGGACATGGTCGGGAAGCTCAAGGCGCCCCGGGCGGTCTGGATCATGGTGCCGTCCGGCGCCCCCACGGAGGAGACCGTCATGAAAGTGGCGGGGCTGCTGTCGTCCGGGGACGTCATCATCGACGGCGGCAACAGCAATTTCCATGACGACGCCCGCCGCGCCGCCGAGCTTAAGAAAAAGGGCCTCCAGTACGTGGACGCCGGCACGAGCGGAGGCATCTGGGGGCTGAAGCTCGGCTACTGCCTGATGGTCGGCGGCGAGAAGCAGACCGTGGACCGTCTGGCGCCGATCTTCAAGACCCTCGCGCCCGAGGACGGCTGGGCCTACATGGGCGCCCACGGCGCAGGCCACTACGTCAAGATGATCCACAACGGCATCGAGTACAGCATGATGCAGGGGTACGCGGAAGGCTTCGAGCTGATGTCCAAGAGCGAATACAAGCTCGATCTCGCCAGGATCGCCGATCTCTGGATGCACGGCAGCGTGGTGCGGTCCTGGCTCCTGGAGCTGTCGGCGGCGGCCCTCAAGGAGGATCCGAAGCTCGAAGGGCTGAAGGGCTATGTCCAGGACTCCGGGGAAGGCCGGTGGACCGTTCTGGACGCGATCGACAAGGCGGTGCCGGTGCCGACGCTCACGGCGGCCCTGTTCACGCGCTTCCGCTCCCGGCAGGAGGAGTCGTTCGCGGAGAAACTGCTGGCGGCGATGCGGCAGGCGTTCGGCGGCCACAGCGTCAAGAAGCGGTCGTAACAACGGAGCTCACCATGCCGGACAAACCACGCTCGCTGACTCCTGAGCCCTGCACGCTCGTCATCTTCGGCGGATCGGGCGATCTGGCCAAGCGGAAGCTGCTGCCGGCCGTCTACAACCTTCTGTTGGACGGCGTCCTGCCGCCACACTACGCGGTGCTGGGGACCGGCCGGAAGCCCCTCAGCGACGACGACTTCCGGAAGATCGCGCGGGAGGGGATCGCCAAATACTCCCGGCAGAAGCACCAGGACGGCGTCTGGGCCGACTTCGAGCGGCGGCTCTTCTACGTCGCGGGGGCGATCGATGAGCCGAAGGCCTACGCGCAGCTCAAGGCGCGGCTGGAGGAGATCGAGGCACAACTCAAGCTGCCCGGCAACCGCATCTTCTATCTCGCCATCCCGCCGACGTCCATCGCGCCCGCCGTCGAAGGTCTGCAGGGGGCGGGCCTCGTGAACCAGCCGGACGGCGACGGCCCGTTCTCCCGCGTCATCGTCGAGAAGCCGATCGGGCATGATCTCCAGTCGGCCCGCTCGATCAACGCTGCCGTCGCGCGGGTGTTCGACGAGTCGCAGGTCTTTCGCATCGACCATTACCTGGGCAAGGAGACGGTGCAGAATCTCCTGGTGCTGCGGTTTGCGAACAGCATCTTCGAGCCGCTCTGGAACCACAAGTATATCGATCATGTCCAGATCACGGTCAGCGAGGCGGAAGGAGTCGGCACCCGGGCCACCTACTATGAGGAGGCCGGCGCGTTGCGGGACATGGTCCAGAACCACATCCTCCAGCTGCTCTGCCTCGTGGCCATGGAGCCCCCGTACTCGCTGGACCCCGACGTGGTCCGAAACGCCCGGATGGACGTGCTGCGCTGTCTGCGCCCGATCGCGGGCAAGGATGTGGAGCACTACACGGTCCGGGCCCAGTACAGCGCGGGGAAGGCGCACGGCGGGGAGGTGCCGGGCTACCGGCGCGAGGCGGGCATCAAGCCGGACTCCACGACCGAGACCTACGTCGCGCTCAAGCTTTTCGTGGAGAACTGGCGGTGGGCCGGCGTGCCGTTCTACCTGCGCACCGGGAAGGCCATGGCCAGGCGGGCCAGCGAAGTGGCGGTGCAGTTCCGAGACATCCCGCAGATCCTCTTCAACGCGAACCCCGATGTGCCGCTCGCGGCGAACGTGCTGGCGCTCAAGATCCAGCCGGAGGAAGGGCTCTCGCTCCGCGTCATTTCCAAGGTGCCCGGCGCCAAGGCCAAGACCCATCCCGTGGACATGAATTTCCGCTATGGGGACACCTTCGGGTCGCCATCCCCCGAAGCGTACGAGCGGCTCCTGCTGGACGTCATGGCGGGTGACGCCTCGTTGTTCATGCGGCGGGACGCTGTCGAGGCGTCCTGGGGCTGGATCACCGCGATCCTCGAGGGCTGGCAGCAGCACGGCACCAAGTGGCTGCCGGAGTATCAGGCCGGAAGCTGGGGGCCGGTGGAAGCCAATCGCCTGATCGAGAGCGACGGTAGGAGCTGGCGGGAACTGTAAGCCCACATTATTCATGGACGCTTCTGCTCTAATCGCGGATTCGCTGCTGCGACGCGCCTGCACGATTTGCCGACGACTCACCATGAATAGTGCGGGCTCGGTCCCCGCCGCTCCTACAGGATCGGTCGGGTCAATAGAGGCCGGATGATGAATCCGCTGGTGCAGCTCGGGGAGTCGGGACAGAGTCCCTGGTATGACTAC
>CAYJUM010000138.1:0-2629 GCA_964373355.1 uncultured Nitrospirales bacterium
TCCGCAAGTGATTTGCAACGGCAAACAGTTTCAACCGAATTAATTTGTCTGTCCCTCATTCGTCATTTGTCACTCGTCATTCGCGACAAGAAGCCGGAGACCATGGGCTCTTGCTCAACCCTGCCGATTGACCATTGACCAATGACGGATGACGGGTTTCATAATTGACAGGGTCGGGGGCGTGTGTTATCCACACCCGCGATGACGATGAGTCGCATGACGGGCGGCCTGAGCGGCCTGTGGTCGGCGGCGATCGCGCTGAGCGTGGCCGTCACGCTGGCGCTGGCCCATCCGGGGGAGAGCGACGCCAGACGGAAATCGCAGCCGTCGGCGCCTCCGCCGCTCCAGATCACGGCCGTCACGCTGAGCCCCCTGCCCTATGTGCCGTCCAAAGGTCCGCTCCATGTGGCGGTGGAAGTGGAGCTGCCCCGCGACCTGGACGGCGCGACCATCCTGGAAGTGTCCTCGCTGATCAGCTCGCCGTCGAAACGCTCGATGCGGTTCCTCTCTGCCCGGCAGCCGGTTCAGCCGGGCCCGCCTGAGGGGGCATCGGCGCCGGCCTCCTTGGAGGCCGCGGCGCCCTCTGCCGATCCGGCCCGCCGGCCCACCGCGGTCGTCCGGCTCTCCTGGGACGGGACCGATCAGACCAAACAGCAGGTGACGAGCGGGAAGTACAGCTACGAGGTAAGGGCCAAGCTGCTCGCAGTCGGAGAGAACGGCCCGCGCACCTACATGGTTTCCTGGATCAGGCGCGGCGTCCTCGACGTCACCGAATGACGTGAGGCGTCAGGGGTGAGGCGAAGCCCCTCGGTCTTGCTGGATTCCGCGCTTCACGCGGAATGCTCCCGCCCTTCAAAACGCCTGACGCCTCACGCCTGACGCTGGCTCCCCGAGCACATTGATGCGGTGCGCCAGACATCCGGCCCCGAAGCCGTTGTCAATGTTCACGACCGCGACCCCGGCCGCGCAGGAATTGAGCATCGTCAGCAGCGCGGCAAGGCCCCCGAAGCTCGCGCCATAGCCCCGGCTCGTGGGGACCGCCACGACGGGGCACTCCACCAGCCCGCCGACGACGCTCGGCAGCACGCCATCCATGCCCGCGACCACCACGATCACCCTGGCCCGCTGCAACCGGTCGTGGCGGTCCAGAATGCGGTGAATCCCGGCGACTCCCACATCGAACAGCGTCTCAACATAACTACCCATCGTCTCCGCGGTGACGCGGGCCTCCTCGGCGACCGGGATGTCGGCGGTCCCGGCGGTGACGATCAGCACGTCCCCGCGAAGGCGCGGCTTGCGGGGTTGGATGACGACGGCCCGCGCGGCGTCGTGGTACACGGCGCGCCGGTCCAGCCGCTCGAGCGCCCGGCCCAGTGTCCGATCGACGCGGGTGGCCAGCAGAGGCCCGCCTTTTTTCAGGAGTCGTTTCGCGATGGCCAGCACCTGGTCGCCGGTCTTTCCTTCGCAGAAGATCACCTCGGGAAAGCCTTGCCGGAGAGCGCGGTGGTGATCCACCGAGGCGAACCCCAGGTCTTCGTAGGGGAGCGCGCGCAGGCGGCGCATGGCATCCTCGATGCTCAGCGCGCCGCGGCGCAGGTCCGACAGGAGCTGCTTAAGGCGTTGCCGGTCCATGCGGATCCATTTCGTCCCGCGGCGCCCGCTCCATCAGCTCGCTCACGGCCTGCCGCGGCGATTTCTCGTCGAACAGCACCGCGCAGATCTGGCGCGCGATGGGCATGTCCACGCGGTACCTGTCGGCGAGCCCGGCCGCCGCGCGCGACGTGCGCACGCCCTCGATGACCGCGCGCGTGCCGCCGAGGATCTCCGCGAGCTTCTCGCCCTTCCCGAGCCGGACGCCCGCGCTGTAGTTCCGGCTGAGCGGGCCCGTGCAGGTCAGCACGAGATCGCCCAGGCCCGAGAGGCCGTAGAAGGTGCGGGCTTCGGCGCCCATGGCCACCCCCAGCCGGATCATCTCGGCAAGCCCTCTGGTGATCAGCGCCGCCCGGGCGTTGTGCCCGAGGTCCAGCCCGTCCACCACACCGCTGGCCAGGGCCATGACGTTCTTCAGCGCGCCGCCGAGCTGGACACCGATGAGGTCCTTTCCTCCATAGACCCGGAAGAACGGCGTCATGAACAAGCCCTGGAGGCGACGGACCAGCTCGGGGTCCTGTGTCGCCACGGTCACCGCAGTCGGCCGATCGCGGCAGACCTCCACCGCAAAGCTCGGGCCGGACAGGACTGCGATGGTTCCGTGCAGCGAAGGCGGCAACGTGTCGCGCAGGACCTCGGACATGAGCTTCAGCGTGTCGTCCTCGATCCCTTTCGTCCCGCTCACCACCGGCACAGGAGTCGACAGGAGCGGTGAGAGCTGCCGCAGCACGGAGCGGGCGGCATGGGAGGGCACGACGAAGAGCAGCAGGTCGCTGCCCTGCACCGCCTCCGGCAAGGAGTTCGTGGGGATCACGGAGGCCGGCAGGGTGACGCCCGGCAGAAAGAGCGTATTCTCGCGCCTGGCCCGAATCCCTTCCACGACCTCGGGCTCATAGGCCCAGAGACGCACCTCGAGGCCTTTGCCGGCCAGCAGGCGGGCCAGCGTCGTGCCCCACGCTCCCGCCCCGATGACCGCGAC
>CAYJUM010000139.1:0-2556 GCA_964373355.1 uncultured Nitrospirales bacterium
CTCAATGGCCTGCTTGACCAAGGCCAGCGTCCAGTTCTTCTCCGACTCCTGAATCCAGACCTCCGGACATGGCCGGGATGCAATTTGTCCGCTTTTTGCGTCTCGGACCCCTCATGAAGCCACCCCGAACCCTAGCCGTAGCTTGCTCCCAGGGAAGCACACCTGCATCTGGTTGAGCGCCTTGCAGATAGCCGCGATGGCTTGACTCCGGTGCTGCGAACTCAACGGGGCCAGCGTCACGCGCAGTTCGCCGTCCTGGACCTCGATGTCCGCCGCGCTCTGTAGGGCGGTCGTCACCAGGGTCCGCCCTTCCTCATCCGCCCGCTTGTAGTGCGGCCGCATCAATGCCAGCAGATCGCTCTCCGCTTGATAGGCCACCATCTTGATGCAGTTCGTCAGGTGCTTGCGCTCCCGGGACAGCCGCACCAGCGGTGCCCCGGCCAACTCGCTCACCGGAACGCGCTTGGGAGTTGCGTCCCGCCGCTGCTTCAAGATCGCAATCCGCTCCTGGATTTTGCGGATGCCCTGGCCGAGCTTGCCGTGCGCGATTTTGAACCCGCGCATGCTCGGCCGCCGACCTTCCTTGTTGGCCGCGGCCGCCTTGCCGTAGAGGGCCTGGGCAGCCTTCAGATCAGAGCGCGCCGCCGCCAACTTCTTGTCCAGCTTGCGCCGCTCAGGGTTGGGCACCGTCTGGCCTTCCTTCCCGGATTCCACTCCGTAGTCCACCAGCGCGTCCAGCGCGAATTCCTCCCGAAGGTATTTGAAGAAGTTCTCCTGCCTCCATCGCTCGAACGTCCGGTAGGCCAGCACGGCCGCCGGCAAATCCAGTCGGCTCGTCACGATCGGGGTCTGGTGCCCATCCTTGCCCAGCCGCGTGATTTGTCTCAGGCGCAGCTTCCCCTTGAGCAGGCGGATATTGCGGTCGTTGAGGTCGTAGGCCACCCGGCGTCCCTCGATCCTCTTGGCGCAACGCACGAACTGGCTCCGCGGCACCTTGGTCCAATGTCCCTTCCGGTAGGTCAGGATGTCGAACCCGGCTTTGATGATCCTGACGAAGAGCTTCGGGCTCCATCCCCCGCGGTCGAACACGACCGTGACCCTCCGTCGTTTGCCCACCAGCCTGCGAATTCCCGCGAGCAGCACGGGCAGCATCTTCACCAAGCCCGCGTTGAGCTCCGCAGTCACCACGAACAAGGGGTCCCCGCTCTGGTCGTTGACCCAGTAGTCCGTGGTGGCAGGCAAAGACAGCCTCATCCGGGTGACGTGCGCCTTCGACAATCTCCGTCGGCCGTGGTAGACCCGGACGTGGCCGTCCATATAGAGAAAGCCTAATGTCTTGCCGCGCCGGGCCACGCGCAGCTTCGCCAACTTCCTGCCGAAGACTTCGGCCTTCCCGTGCTCCGCTAGCCGCGTGAGCTTGCGGCGCAAGGTCTTTACCTCCGGCGCCCGATCCAGCCCAAACAGGCGGCCGAGGTCCGGCGGGGAATGTTCCTTGAGCGCCTCCGCCCGTTTGATGCGCAAAAGCGCCAGCAGCAATAGGGCCAGCATCGTGGTCCGCAGGCCGTAGAAGGCCGGACCGATGTGGCCGTAGACCTCCTCGGCCACCGAGAAGATGCCGCTCTGGAGCAGAGCCGGAACCGCCAGCAGGACCCCGGCGCGCGGAATGCGGCGGCCCGGGGTGAAGAGCGGATCGGCGTCGTCGATCTTCCCTAGTCGCGCCAGAAGCCGGTCGAACAGCCGGTCGGCTGGGTCCGAGTCCAGGCTCCAGCATGACGCAGCACCGCTGTCGCCATTCTGGGATGAGCCGGATACCGCACCAACGTCCGGTTTGTTGTCCTTGGGGTTTTGGGCAGGCTGCACGAGGGATTCTGGTATGGTCTCCGGATCCGATGGCCCCAGCCATCGGCCGACGGTGCTCTTGCTCAGGCCAAGCCGGTGAGCAATCTCCCGCACACTCTGTCCCGCGCGCTGCAATATCCTCGCGGTCTGCGCCCATGGTCCCCGCACAGAAGAACGCGCTCCCTGGGGGCAACCTCCAGGCCGGCCCAGGGCCGCCATCCCTCCTGACTCGAAGCGGCGCTGGTGGCGGCGCAACGTGCGCGTGGAACACTCGAAGGCCCGGGCTACCTCGTCCTGGTCCGCGTACCCGCAGCGTACCAGGCTGACCATGGCATAGGCTTCCGTCATCCGGTCCCCATCCACCCAATGATGGACCGGTAGACCGGCCACGTACACCACCCGAACCTCGCCCTCCTTCTTCAATGTGCACCGACCATTGATCGGCAGGACTGTTGGGCTCGCTCGGACGTCCAAGCCAAGTTCGGGTTGCTTGTTGGCGGATTCCATGCCGACATGCTACTTGGCCCCGACTGCACGGTAAAGCGGACAGGTTTTTTGGGACAAATCGACTGGACATCGAGCGCCAATGTGCCGAGGGTCCTCCCGACGGGGAAGCCGCTTCTCTGGCAAAAAAAGCGGACAGGTTTTCTGGGACAGTTGGCGGGTATGTCCGCTTGATCGTCGTCGGGATCATTCGGCTATGTCCGGAGGTCTGGA